>NZ_JBICRM010000003.1:0-408884 GCF_043197025.1 Nonomuraea marmarensis | reverse complement strand
ACGTTCATCTGTCCCTCGCATACACGCGAGGGGCTTCGCCCCCCGCGACCCCCCCAAAGGGCACTGCGCTTCGCACGTTCATCTGTCCCTCGCATACACGCGAGGGACTTCGCCCCCCGCGTGCCCCCCAAAGGGCACTGCGCTTGGCACGTTCATCGTCCCTCGACTTCGTCTCGGGTGCGACACAGATCCTCCAGCACGTCCGCGAGTGCCACGACTCCCGCCTCGCAGTCTGCCTGCTCGGCGTGTTCGTCGGGGGAATGGGACACGCCGGTGGGGTTCCTGACGAACAACATGGCGCTCTGGACGCCCGCTGTGGCCAGGATTCCCGCGTCGTGGCCCGCTCCCGTGGGGAGGATCGGCGCGGGCGTGTCGCCGCCCGCCACGCGGGCCAGCCGATCCCTCAGCGCCACGTCGAAGTCGACCACCGGCGTCCACGACTCCTCCCGCACGTCCACGCCGGCGCTCGCCCCGGCTGCGAGGTCCGCCACGAGGTCCCGCACGGGCCGCTCGTCCGCGCCGCGCGCGTCCAGCCAGGCCGAGACCAGGCTGGGGATGGCGTTCGCGTTGCCGGGCGAGACGCGTACCTTGCCGACCGTGGCCACCACGCCGCGCCGCTCAGCGGCCGCGCGGGCCGCCAGCACCATGCGGGCGAACTCCAGCATCGGGTCGTCGCGATCGGCCAGCCTCGTGGTGCCCGCGTGGTCGGCCCGGCCACGGAAGTCGAACCGCCACCGCCCGTGCGGCCAGATCGCGCTGGCCACCCCCACCGGCCTGCCCGCCGTCACGAGCCCCCGCCCCTGCTCGACGTGGAGTTCCACGAAGGTCCCGATCACCGCCAGCGTCTCGTCGTCCCGCCCGATCCGGTACGGCTCCCGCCCCGCCCGGGAAATGACGTCGGCCAGCGTGTCACCGTCGTCGTCGGTGAGCCCGAGCGCCCTCTCCGGCGGCAGCACCCCGGTGAGCAGCCGCGACCCCATGCACGGCACGCCGAACCGAGCGCCCTCCTCGTCGGTGAAGCAGGCGACGCCGACCGGCACGGCAGGCGAAATATCCCGACTTTTCAGGATGTCCAGTGCGGCGAAGGCTGACACAACTCCCAGCGGCCCGTCGTACGCGCCGCCCTGCCGTACCGAGTCGAGGTGGCTGCCCGCGACCACGCCGGGGCGGCGCGGCGAGGGGGCGCCCCACCAGGCCCAGAGGTTGCCGTTGCGGTCTTCGCGCAGGTCCAGGCCCCGCCGCGCGGCCTCGCCGGCGAACCACTCGCGCAGCTCCATGTCCGCGTCCGACCAGGCGTCCCTGAGGTAGCCGCCGGTCGCCGGATCTCGTCCTATGTGTGCGAGTGGTTCGAGCATGGCTCCACTGTAGTGAATGGATCCATTCAGCTCAGTTGACGCGACCGCCCCTGGGCCGGACGGTCAGCTCGGTGAGGTGCGCGTCGGGACCGGCGTCGAGCGCGGCCAGCACCGCCCGCGCCACCGTCTCGGGCTTGAGGTACTTGTCGGGCTCGAACTCGCCCCCCTCGTACGCGCGCACGCCCCGCTGCATGTCGGTGGCCGTCCGGCCGGGGTAGACGGTCGTGACCCTGAGCGCGGGCTCCTCCAGCCGCAGCGCGTCGGCGAACGCCTTCAACGCGAACTTGCTGGCCGCGTAGGAGCCCCAGTCGGGGTTGGCCCGCTGGCCAGAACCCGAGTTGATGCAGACGACGTGCCCCTCGGCCCTCCTGAGCGCCGGCAGGAGCAGCCGGGTCAGCTCGGCGACGGCGACCACGTTCACCTCCATGGTCCTGCGCCACACGTCGGCGGGCTGGTCGGCGATCCGCCCGAGCACCCCGATCCCGGCGCTGTGCACGAGCACGTCGAGCCTTTCGACGCCCTCGATGTCCGCCGCCGTGACCTCCGTCAGCTCCACCGGCCAGGGCCGCGCGTCGGGCAGCTCCGCCGCCACCGCGGCGAGCGCGGCCTCGTCCCGGCCGCCGAGTATGACGTGGTGCGTCGGGCCCAGAGCCCTGGCGACGGCCGCGCCCACGCCCCTGGAAGCGCCGGTGACCAGCGCCGTCGGTCGTTCAGTCATGGGGGCAGCTTATTGACCTTGACATCTATTCAAATTTGTATACAAACTTGAGCACATGTCTTCGACCCGGATCCTGATCCTCGGCGCCCTGCTCGACGGCCCCATGAACGGCTACGGGGTCCGCAGACGACTGGAGGTGATGGGCGCCGACCGCTGGTCTAACGTGGCCTTCGGGTCGATCTACCACGGGCTGAGCAAGATGGCCGACGAGGGGCTCCTGGAGATCGTCGAGGCCGGTAAGGGCGGCAAGATCGTCTATGCGCTCACCGAGTCCGGCCGCCTGGAGTTCCACCGGCAGCTGCTGACCGCCTGGCACGAGGTCAAGCCGATCATCGACCCCTTCCAGGTGGCGCTCACGTTCATGGACCGGCTGGAAAAGCAGGAGATTCTCGACGCTCTTCATGGCAGGATGCAGCAGCTCAGGATGAGCGTCGAAACCATCGGACACATCTTCGGCGCCAAGCAGCGTTACGGCGCTCCCCCGCACGTGGACGAGAACCTCCGCCTGACCAGAGCCATGCTCCAGGCCCAGCTCGACTGGGTGGAGAAGGCGATCGGCCAGGTCGAGGCCGACGAACTGCCTTGAAGGAGCTGAACCCCCCCAATGATCATTCAGGCACATGGCCTGCGAAAGACGTTCACCACCAGGAGCCGTAAAGGCCCGCAGACCGTCGAGGCCGTGCGCGGCGTGGACCTCGAGGTGGCGAAGGGCGAGATCTTCGGCGTGCTCGGGCCCAACGGCGCGGGCAAGACCACCACGATCAGGATGCTCTCCACGTTGATCGCCCCCGACGCGGGCACGGCCACCGTCGCGGGGCACGACCTGCTCAAGGAGCCCGCCGCCGTGCGGCGCATGCTCGGGTACGTCAGCCAGGCCGGCGGGGTCGAGGATACCACCAGCCCCAGGGCCCAGATCATGATGGCCGCCAAGATCCACGCCATGGCCGACCCGAAGCAGGCGACCGCCGACGTGCTGGATCGGTTCGACCTGACCGAGATCGCCGACCGCCCGGGCCGTACCCTGTCCGGCGGGCAGAAGCGGCGGGTCGCCATCGCGATCGGGCTGGCGCACAACCCGCCGCTGCTCTTCCTGGACGAGCCCACCACCGGCCTCGACCCGCAGAACCGGGCGAACCTGTGGGACCGCATCAGGCAGCTGCGCGAGGCGGGCACGAGCGTGCTGCTCAGCACCCACTACCTGGACGAGGCGGACGCCCTGTGCGACCGGCTCATGATCGTCGACCACGGCCTGGTCGTGGCCGAGGGCACGCCCGGCGACCTCAAGCGTGAGGTCTCCGGCGACGTGATCACGCTCAGGGTGGACGAGCTGGAGCAGGCGGCCGAGACGCTCAAGCCGTTCGCCCGCGAGACCCGCGTCGACGAGGACGTGCTGCGCGTCTACGTCGACGACGGCGAGCACACGTTGCCCGCGCTGCTGCGGGCGCTGGAGGAGCAGGGCTTGTCGCTGAGCTCGATCGCGCTCGACCGGTCCACGCTCGACGACGTCTTCCTGGCCAAGACCGGCCGTACCCTTCGCGACGCGGGAGCCGACGCATGATCCGCCACACCGCCCTGTTCACCGGCTACGAGCTGAAGAAGTCGTTCAGCAATCCGATCTGGCCGCTGTTCGGCCTCATGCAGCCGGTGTTGTACCTGCTGATGTTCGCGCCGCTGCTGAAGACGATGACGCCGGGCGGCACGACGGTGGACGCGCTGCGGATGTTCACGCCCGCGTCCATGATGATGATCGCGGTCTTCGGGTCGCTGTTCTCCGGATTCGGGCTGATCGCCGAGCTGCGCAACGGCTCCCTGGAACGGTACGCGGTCAGCCCCGCCTGGCGGCCGGCCATCGTGCTCGGGCGGGTGGCCAAGGACATGGTCGTGCTGGTCTGCCAGGCGATCCTGGTGCTGGTCGTGGCGATCGCGATGGGCGTGCGCATCGGGGCCGTGGAGCTGCTGCTGGTGCTGCTGCTCATGGCCGCGACCGGGTTGTTCGCCTCCGGGTTGTCGCAGGGGCTGGCGCTGACCGTACGCGACGAGAACGGGATGTCGCAGACGCTCAACCTGTTCCTGCTGCCGATCATGTTGCTGGCCGGGCTTTTCGTGCCGATCTCGTTCGCGCCCGACTGGATGAAGGCCATCGCCCCGATCAACCCGCTCTATCACGCGGTCGAGGCGGGACGGGCGTTGTTCGACGGGAGGTTGTCGGACTCGTCGATCCCGATCGCGTTCGGGCTCTTCATCGTGCTGGCGGTGCTCACGACGATGTGGTCGATGCGGTCGCTACGCAGGATCGCCGGTTAGGAACGTACCTGTCTCGTCGGTCATCCGCTCGTACTCCTCGAGCCGCGCCCGCGTACGCAGCGGCGCCGCGTCGGCCATGGCCTCGACCAGGGCCATGGCCAGGGCCAGCGGCGCCGCGTGCGAATCGAACACCAGCCGGTCGCCGACGGGCGCATCCAGCACGACTTCCGCCGGAAAATCCGACTTATCCGTTATGGCCGCCACCCTCAGCCCCATCTTCTCCGCATATTCCAGCGCTTGTACGGCCTCCGTGGGATATCTGGGCAGCACCACCGCCACCACCCACTCGGCCCCCGCCCGCCGCGCCGCGTGCAGCCCGTCGACCAGCTCGGACCCGCCATGCGTGAGCAGCCGCACGTCCGGATGGATGCGGCGGGCGTAGTAGGCGAAGGTGGTGGCCAGCCCGCACGAGACCCGCAGCCCGACCACGGGCAGCGGCTCGGTGGCGGCCAGCTGCTCGCCCAGCTCCTTCAGCGGGAACGCGGCCAGGCGCTCACGGACGAGCGCGAGGTTGCGGATCTCGCAGTCGATGGCCCCCCGCAACAGGCTCTCCTGCGGCGCGCCTGCCCCCGGAGCCAGCACGAGCGGCCGCAACGCCTGCCGCAACTCGGGGTATCCGGCGAACCCCAGCACCATGGCGAACCTGGTCACCGAGGGCTGGCTGACCCCGGCTCGCTCGGCCAGCTCCACACTGGACAGGAAGATCGCCTCGTCGAGGTGCTCGCTGAGATAGTGCGCGATCCTCCGCTGCACGGGCGACAGCCTCCGGCCATCCAGCAGCACACCCAGCCCACCGTGATATCCGTCCGCCACGCCACCTCCAACACCGCCCGCCCGGCATTCTCATCCCTCTCTCTTGAGAGAAGGACGTCAGGACTCGCGCATCGGGATGCGGACCCCGCGGGCGGCGGCCACTTCGGCGGCCTCCTCGTAACCGGCGTCCACGTGCCGCATGACACCGGTTCCCGGGTCGTTGGTCAGCACCCGGTTCAGCTTCTCCCGCGCCAGCGGAGTCCCGTCGGCCACCGTCACCTGGCCGGCGTGGATCGACCGCCCGATCCCGACCCCGCCCCCGTGGTGGATGGACACCCAGGCCGCGCCCGAGGCGGTGTTGAGCATGGCGTTCAGCAGCGGCCAGTCCGCGATCGCGTCCGATCCGTCCGCCATGGCCTCGGTCTCCCGGTACGGCGACGCCACCGACCCGCTGTCCAGATGGTCCCGCCCGATCACGATGGGCGCCTGGAGCTCGCCCGATGCCACCATGTCGTTGAACCGCTCCCCGGCGACATTGCGCTCCCCGTAGCCGAGCCAGCAGATCCGCGCCGGCAGCCCCTGGAAGTGCACCTTCTCCCCGGCCTTGCGGATCCACCGCGCGAGAGCCTCGTTCTCCGGGAAGAGCTCCAGGATCGCCCGGTCGGTGGCGGCGATGTCGGCGGGATCGCCGCTCAGCGCGGCCCACCGGAACGGCCCCTTGCCCTCGCAGAACAGCGGCCTGATGTACGCGGGCACGAACCCGGGGAAGTCGAAGGCCCGCGAATATCCGGCCAGCCGGGCCTCGCCGCGGATGGAGTTGCCGTAGTCGAACACCTCCGCCCCCGCGTCCTTGAACCCCACCATGGCCTCCACGTGCCGGGCCATCGAGGCCCGGGCCCGCTCCGTGAACCCCGCCGGATCCTTGTCCCGCTCCGCCGCCATGTCCTCGAACGCCACGCCCAGCGGCAGGTACATCAGCGGATCGTGGGCCGACGTCTGGTCAGTGACGATGTCGATCTCGGCCCCGCGAGCCAGCAACGCGGGCACGGCCTCCGCGGCGTTCGCCACGACCCCGATCGACAGCGCCCGGCGCGCGTCCCGCGCCTCATAGGCCAGCCGCAGCGCCTCGTCCAGCGACGACGCCGCCACGTCCAGGTAGCGGTGCTCGATCCGGCGGGTGACCGAGCGCGGGTCGCAGTCAATGCAGATGACCACCCCGCCGTTCATGGTGACGGCCAGCGGCTGGGCGCCGCCCATCCCGCCGAGCCCGGCCGTCAGCGTGATCGTGCCGGCCAGCGACCCGCCGAATCGCTTGGCCGCCACCGCGGCGAACGTCTCGTACGTGCCCTGCAGGATCCCCTGCGTGCCGATGTAGATCCACGAGCCCGCCGTCATCTGCCCGTACATGGTGAGCCCGGCCGCCTCCAGCCGCCGGAACTCCTCCCAGTTCGCCCAGTCGGGCACCAGGTTGGAGTTGGCGATGAGCACCCGGGGCGCCCACTCGTGGGTGCGGAAGACCCCGACGGGCCGCCCCGACTGCACCAGCAGGGTCTCGTCGCCTTCGAGCGTCGTGAGCGTCCTGACCAGCGCGTCGAACGACGCCCAGTCACGCGCCGCCCGGCCGGAGCCGCCGTAGACGACCAGCTGCTCGGGGTGCTCGGCGACCTCCGGGTCCAGGTTGTTCTGGAGCATCCGGAGCGCGGCCTCCTGCGGCCACCCCTTGGCGGTGATCGTCGTGCCTCGCGGCGCACGCACGCTGCGGCCCATCGTGACCCTCCTGAATGAGCACATTCATCTATGTCACCCGCAGACTACAACGGCTAGCTCACGAGGAACTGGGTGGCGGCCAGCTCCCGGTAGAGCTCGTCCTCGCCGACCAGCGAGACGTGCGTGCCGACGGCCCGTACGCCCCCTCCTTCCATGACCACGATCCGGTCGGCGTTGGTGACGGTGGACAGCCGGTGCGCGATCACCAGCACGGTCGTCTCCGCGGCGACCTCGGCGATGACCTCGCGTAGCCGTAACTCGTTCACCGCGTCGAGCTGCGAGGTGGCCTCGTCGAGCAGCAGCAGCCTGGGCTTGCGCAGCAGCGCCCGGGCGATGGCGACCCGCTGCCGCTCGCCGCCCGACAACAGCACGCCGCGGTGCCCGACCGCCGTCTCCAGCCCTTCAGGCAACCTGGCCACCAGGTCGTCGAGCCTGGTGCGCGCGACGGCGCGGAGCAACTCCTCCTCGGTGGCGTTCTGGGCGGCGAACAGCAGGTTCTCCCGCAGCGTGCCGGCCAGCACGGGGGCGTCCTGCTCGACGTACCCGAGGGCGGCCCGCAACTCGCCCAGCGGCCAGTCGCGGATGTCCCTGCCGCCGATCGTGATCAACCCAGCCTGGTGCTCGTAGAAGCGTTCGAGCAGCGCGAACACCGTGGACTTGCCCGCTCCCGACGGCCCCACCAGCGCGGTCAGCCCGCCGGGCGGCACCTCGAAGCTGACCCCGTCGTGCACGACCGGCCGGTCCTCGCCGTACCTGAACACCACGTCCTCGAACGTCACCCCCACCGGCTCGGCGCCGCCCACGCCCGCGACCGCGACCGGCTCGGCGGGCAGGTCCTCGATCTCCTTGATCCGCCGCATCGCGGCCAGCCCCTGCTGGAGCTGGACGCCGCCCTGGACGAGCTGCCCGATCGGGGCGACGAGGTAGAACAGGTACAGCAGGAACGCGATCAGCGACGACACCTCGAGCGTGCCCGCGGCGACCCTGGCCCCGCCGACGCCCAGCACGCACAGGAACGCCATCTGCACCGCCATCCAGGTCGCCACCCCGGCCAGCGACGTCCACCCGGCCACCTGCAGCCCCCGGTCGCGGGCGCGCCCGGCCGCGTCGCCCACCACGGCGATCTCCCGCTCCTCCGCGCCGCTCGCCTTCACGGTCCGGTACGCCTGCAGCGCCCGGTCCAGCACGGCCCCCATCTCGCCCACGGCCTCCTGGGCATGCGTCTGCGCCCGCTGGATCTTCGGCATGATCAACGCGACCAGCCCGCCGATCAGCACCACCACGAGCAGCGTCACCAGCAGCAGCACGCCGTCCATGGCCGCCATCATGACGATCGCGCCGACCAGCATGAACGCGGCGCTGACCGACTCCACGATCCCGTTGGTCAGCACGGCCCGCAACAGCGTCGTGTCACCGGTCACCCGCGACAGCAGGTCGCCCGGCTTGAGCCGGTCCACGTCGGCGACCTTGAGCCGTAACATCCGGTCGACGAGCTTGCGCCTGGCACCGAGCACGATGCCCTCGCCCGTGCGCTCCATCAGGTAACTTCCCGCGGCCGACACGACCGCGCCGACCAGCACCGCCACGGTCAGCCATAACAGCGGTGTGCCCATCGACTGGTTCTCGCCGAACGCGTCCACGACGTACTTGGCCAGCAACGGCATCGCGAGCCCCGCCGCCGAGCCGATCAAGCCCAGCAGCCCGCCCAGGAAAAGGATCTTCCGGTGCGGGCGAATGTAGGCGAGCAACTCCTTGACCACCGCGACTCCTTTCACAACATGTCTCGACTTGCTCTCAACGAACGGCGCCACACGAACGGCACCGGTTCGCAGGGTCAACCTAGATTGACGACCTAAGTATGTCAACTTTGGTTGACCCTCATTCCTGAGGAGGAGACGACATCCGGAAGCGAGCGTTGAACGAATAGGGCGTCGAGGATCCCGGCCGGAAATCTCACCTGCGGGGGCAAGCCCCCGCATACCCCCATCACAAGACGAACACCTGCGGGGGCAAGCCCCGCATACCCCCGAAGCACGGCGGCTTCGCCGCCTATCCGATAACAGCCTGACGGCTGTTCGAAAGGACCGAAAATGGAGCTCCGGATCAACCGGCGCGCTCTAGTCGGACTTGGCCTCGCCGCAGCAGTCGCCGCGTCGTCGTTGGCCGTGCTCCGTACCGACTCCGGCACCGCTTCCTCGCACCGCGAGGCTCCCATGATCGCGGGTGACCCCCGAAACGACAACACCGACGTGTACGCCTTCGTCAGCCCCGACAAGGCGGACACGGTGACCCTGCTGGCCAACTGGATTCCCTTCGAGGAGCCCAACGGCGGCCCGAACTTCTACACATTCGACACCAAGTCGCGTTACAACATAAAGATCGACAACAACGGTGACGCCAAGCCCGACGTCACCTACCAGTGGACGTTCCGCGACGAGGACAAGCGCGGCAACAACACGTTCCTGTACAACAACGGGCCCGTCACCTCGCTGGACGACGCCAACCTGCTCTACCGCCAGCGCTACACCCTCAAGCGGATCACGCCCGGCGGCTCGAAGACGCTGATCTCGGACGGCATCGTCGCGCCGAGCAACGTCGGCAAGGCGTCCATGCCCGACTACGGCACGCTGCGCGCCCAGTCCATCAGGAACCTGCCCGGCGGCGGCAAGACGTTCGCCGGCCAGTCGGACGAAGCGTTCTTCCTGGACCTGCGGGTGTTCGACCTGCTCTACGGCGGCAACCTGTCCGAGGTCGGCCAGGACACCACCAGGGGCTACAACGTCAACACGCTCGGGGTGCAGGTGCCCTCATCGGACGTGGCGCTCAAGGGCGACCCCAAGCGCAACCCGGTGATCGGCATCTGCTCGACGACCGACAAGCACAACGGCAGCAAGTACGTCCAGGTCTCGCGCCTGTGCAACCCGCTGGTCAACGAGGTCGTCTCACCCGCCGGCCTGAAGGACGCGTTCAACGCGCTGCCTCCGGAGAAGGACGCCGACGTGGCCCCGCTGGTCAAGCGCGTCACCGACCCCGAGGTGGCCAGGCTGCTCGAGGCCATCTACGGCATCAAGGCGCCGGCGACCCCGCGCAACGACCTGGTCGAGATCTTCCTGACCGGCATCGCCAAGCAGAACGGCCCGATCAAGGCCGACCTGAACTCGCAGGTCCTCAACAAGGACGCGGGCAAGCTGCGCCCGTCCGAGATGTTGCGGCTCAACCTGTCGATCCCGCCCGCGAAGGACCCGAACAGGCTCGGCGTGCTCGCCGGCGACCTGCAGGGCTTCCCGAACGGCCGCCGTCTCCTGGACGACGTCGTGGACATCGAGCTGCAGGCCGTGGCGGGCGCCGCGCTGACCGGCAAGCTCGTGCCCGGGCTGACGGACAAGGTGGACAAGAACGACAAGCCCTCCCTGCAGTCGTTCCCGTACATCCCGCTGCCCAGCAATGTCGCAGTGAACCAGCGCTAACCCTCCTGACCGGCCTGCTCCCTCTCCAAGCAGGCCGGTCCACCCCGGCGGCAGACTCCCGTCTCCCATCGTCTGCCGCCAAGAGAGGGCCGGCCGGCCGTGCTCCCCGTCGCGGCCGGCCGGTCCCGCACCTTCAGCTCTGGAGCCTTGGACATGCGTGCCTTCGTGATCTTCGCCGGACTGGCCCTCATCGGGGCCATGGCCTTCACCATCGCCTCCGTCTCGGCGGCGCCCGCGCCCGAGCCGGTGGCGGTCAAGCCCTTCACCGAGACGCTGCAGGCCCGGCTCAAGCGCCTGCCCGGCGACTACCGCGGCTGGGCCCAGCTCGCCTCCCAGTACGTGGACCAGGCCAGGGTCACCGGCGACCCGTCGTACTACACCAAGGCGGAAGGCGCGCTCGACACCGCGGCCGAGCTGAAGTCCGGCGACGACACGATCCTCACCGGCCAGGCGGCGCTGGCCGCCGGCCGCCACGAGTTCTCCGACGCGGTACGGCTGGCCGAACGCGCCATCGACGCCAACCCGTACGGCGCCGCGGCCTACGGCGTGCTGGCCGACGCGAAGACGCAGCTCGGAGACCTGCGCGGGGCACGGCGGGCGGTGGACAAGATGCTGGGCCTGCGCCCCGGCGTGGCGGCCTTCTCCCGCGCCTCCTACGCGGCCGAGCTGCGCGGCGACCGGGAGGGGGCCCGCAAGTACCTCGACATGGCCCACGCCGACGCCTGGACGCCCGCCGACCTCGCCTACACCCGCTACTACCTGGGCGAGCTGGCCCTCCACTCCGGCGACCTGGCCACGGCGGCCGGCTGGTACGCCAAGGCGCTGCAGGCCTACCCCGCCTACACCCCTGCCCTCGCGGGCCAGGCCAGGACCGCCGCGCTGAGCGGCCGGCTGACGGAGGCGCTCGACCTCTACGAGACCGTGGTCGAACGGCTCCCGCTCCCCCAGTACCTCATCGAGCAGGGCGAGACCCGGCTCAAGGCGGGCCAGAGCGCCGACTGGACGCTGCTCAGGGCGCAGCGCAAGTTGTTCCAGGCCGCGGGCGTGCGTGACGACCTCACGTGGGCCGAGTTCGAGGCCGACCACGGGGATCCGGCGCTGGCAGTGAAGCACGCCAAAGCCGAATACGCCCGCAACCCGAACCTCGTCGCCGCCGACGCCCTCGCCTGGGCCCTGTTCAAGGCGGGCGAGCCGGGCGAGGCGCTGCCGTACGCGAAGAAGGCCACCGCAACCGGGTGGCAGAACCCGCTGCTGAGCTACCACCGCGCCCGGATCGAGCAGGCGCTCGGCCGGTCGGCGCGGGTGGACGCCGGCTTCGACCCGACACTTTCCGCATTGGCGAGGTTCTCATGAGAGTCGTCCGGCTCGGCCTGCTGTCCGTCGCGATGGGCCTGGTGTTGTCGCTGTGCGTGAGCGTCCTCCTGGTCGCCGCGGCCCACGCGACTCCCATGACGATGCACCCGCTGGGCAACTTCACCGTCAACCACTACAACGGCCTGCGCGTCTCACCCTCCGACGTGCGCAACCTCGCCGTCGTGGACCTGGCCGAGCTCCCGACGCTGCAGGCCAAGCCACAGGTGGACACCTCGTACGCGGCCCGCGGCTGCGCCACCCTGGCCGCCGCCCAGCGGCTGAAGGTGTCCGGCAGGGCAGTGCCGTGGCGCGTGGCGGGCTCCGCCTTCGCCTACACCCCCGGCCAAGGGGGTCTCCAGACCAGCCGACTGACGTGCCGGCTCGTGGCCGAAGTCCGTGCCGCGGGGGCCGTGGAGTTCACCGACGCGTTCGAGCAGGACCGGATCGGCTGGCGCGAGATCACCGCGGCCGGGGACGGGGTACGCCTGACGCGCTCGTCGGTGCCCGCCACGAGCGTGAGCGGGGAGCTGCACGCGTACCCCGAGGACCTGCTGGCCAACCCGCTCGACCAGCGCACGGCCACGTTCACCGTCTCCGGCGCGGCGCTGGCCCTTCCCGCTCCGGACGGCTCGGGCGCCCCCGACGGCACCGTGTCCGGCGGGATCGGGATCGGCGGGCCGATCGGGGACGCGCTGACCGCCCTGGACCGGACGTTCACCGGCCTGATCGGCTCGGAGTCGCTGACGGTGCCGCTCGGGCTGCTGGCCGTCGCGCTGGCCGTGGTCCTGGGTGCCGGGCACGCGCTGATCCCGGGGCACGGCAAGACCATCATGGCCGCGTACCTGGCCGGCCGCCGCGGCCGCCCGCGCGACGCGCTCGTGGTGGGCGCGACGGTGACGGCCACGCACACGGTCGGGGTGCTGGTGGTCGGCTCGCTGCTGAGCGTGTTCACGGCGCTGGCCGGGGAGTCGGTGCTGGCCTGGCTCGGGGTGGCCAGCGGCGCCCTGATCGCCGTCATCGGCCTCCGCCTCCTGCTGAACGCCCGCAGCACCTCCCTCCACGGCCACGGACACGGACATGGCCACGGGCACGGGCACGGGCACGGCCACCTCGGCCATGACCATGACCACGAGGGCGAGCGCAGGCACAAGCGGGCGGGCCTGGTGGGCCTCGGCGTGGCGGGCGGGCTCGTACCCAGCCCTTCGGCCCTGATCGTCCTGCTGGGGGCGATCGCGCTCGGCCGCACCTGGTTCGGCGTGGCGCTGGTGACCGCCTACGGCATCGGCATGGCGGCCACTCTCACCGTCACGGGCCTGCTCCTGGTCAAGCTCGTGGACCGCCTGGAACAACGCGCCTCGGCGGGCCGCCGCCTGGCCACCAGGCTCTCGGGCCTGGCCCCGCTGGGCACGGCCACGATGGTCGTCCTGCTGGGCGCCGGCCTGGCCCTCCGCTCAGCCGTCGCGCTCTAAGCCCGCGGGGGACCTCGTCGAGCCAATCATTCCTTGATCGGCTCAGGGCGCAACAACGAGTCGAGTAGTGCGCGGAGTAGCCCGTTGTCGCCGCGAAGAGAAGCCTGCGATGCTTGCGCGTTGCCGTCTGGATCCAGATCGGACCAGTCGATGGGCCAGCCCGCTTCACGGCTGAGTTGGCGGAAGAAGGCGCGCTGCGTACGGCCGTTGCCTTCGCGGAACGGGTGGATCGCGTTGATCTCCGCGAAATAGTGGGTCAACCGGTCAACGAATCGGTCGCGTGGGAGCTCACGCAGGTAACGCTCCTTCGCCAAGGCGCCGAATACCTCCGCCGAGTGCGTCTCGATGTGCTGCGGCAGGCAGAACGGATCCGACCGCGCGATCCCCACCACCCGGATCTCACCAGCCCATGGATAGAGATCGCCGAAGATCTCGCGATGGAAGGAGCGCAGATGGGCGAGGTCGTAGCCGCCCGGCAGGGTCCTGGTGCCCAGGTCCGCCAATGCGGCTCCCGTCACGGCCGCCTCCGCCTCGCGCAGCCGCTGGGCGTCAGCGATTCCAAGCCGGTTGCGCAGCACACCGCTGGCAGGATCGATGTATGGATCGATGGTCACGCCGCACCGTAGAGTCGCCGGACGAGCTCACGCATGTTCGGCGTGCTGATCTCGCCACGCGCCCAGCGCTCCATGATGGCCTCGGCGTCCGTCCCCACCGTGAGCCCTTCAGCCCGCACGGACGCCATGGCCTCCGTCAGCGACTGAGCCCGCTCCGCAGTCAGTTCGTCGAACACTTCAACCGAAACCATGACCGCCTCGGTCTTGCGATGCGACCCCACTCCCACCGGCGTACGATCACCTTGGCGGAACCGCTCCAGCACACGAGGTAGCTGCTCGCGCGCCTCCCGCACAGACAACGTCTCTATCAACATGCTTAAAGTGTACTCGATTGTGTACACATTTGCCTCGCACGAGCAACCGCATGCGCGTCAACGGTGGCCTGTTCGATGAGCGCGTCGAGGTCGGCACGCTCAGGCTCGGACGACATAGCCGCTCATGCTGGCCTGGCGGGCCTCGTCCTCCCCGATATCGTGTTCTTCCCACGCCGGAAGGACGATGCCATGAGCTATGCCCGGTACGTCGCCCTCGGTGACAGCCAGACCGAGGGCCTCGGCGACGGCGACGACATCCGCGGCCACCGCGGCTGGGCCGACCGCCTCGCCGAGAACCTGGCCCGCGCCAACCCCGGCCTGCTCTACGCCAACCTCGCCGTCCGCGGCCGCCGGGCCGCCCAGATCCGCGACGAGCAGCTGCCGGTCGCCCTGGAACTGCGGCCCGACCTGGCCACGGTCATGGCGGGCATGAACGACGTGATCCGGCCGGGCTTCGAGCCCGCCGCGGTGGCGGCGGTGCTGGAGGACATGTACGCGGCCCTGACCGCCACGGGGGTGCATGTGGTCACCGTGACCTTCCCCGACATCGGCGCGATCGCGCCGCTGGCCCGCCGGTTCCGGCCCAGGGTGCTCGACCTCAACGCCCGCATCAGAGACGCCGCCGCGCGCCATGGGATCACGCTGATCGACACGTACCCGCTGGGGTACATCACCGACGCCAGGATGTGGAGCAGCGACCGGCTGCACGCCAGCCCCGCAGGCCACGCCAGGTTCGCCGACGCCGTGGCGCACGCACTCGGCCTGCCGGGCAGCGACGGCACCTGGATGACGCCGCTCCCGGCGCTGCCCGCGCCGCCCGCCTGGCGGGCGGCGGCGACAGAGGTGCGGTGGCTGGCCACGTTCGCGGGGCCGTGGATCGGCCGCCGCCTGCGCGGCCGCTCCTCGGGCGACGGCCGCACCGCCAAGCGCCCGCTGCTCACACCGGTGACCGGCGACGATCAGTCGTCGACAGACGGAGCTTGACGTTGGACAGATCGAACTCCGTCATCCCGGCCAGATGCATCGAAGGAAGTGCCATGCCTCAAGTGTGCCGACGGCTACGCCGTGTGGAAGGCAGATCATGGCGCCCGGACAGGAATTCCTGGAAGGCGATCTTGGCCCGGATCACCGGGCGCCGCCACCGCTCCTCGCGGTGAACGGCCCGGGCCAACTTGCGCGGTGAGCGCGTGGCGAAGAACCAGTGGGCCCACGGAGAGCCGGGACGCGCCAGGCGTATCGCGCCGACCAGCAACATCGGCGGGACGAACAGGCCCGCCATCCCCGTCCAGATCTTGCCCTTGAGCAGCGTGACGACGGCCAGCACCAGGTTGGCCACGATCAGTGCGGCGGGGTCGATCAGGGTTCCGTAGTCCCAGGTGAGGGGGCGCAGGCCGATGAGGAGCAGGCCGGTGACGGCGACCGCGATGAAGACCGCGTCCACCGAGGTGCGCCCCTCCTCCTCCCAGTAGACGTCGTGCAGGTGCAGGATCAGCGCGAACTCGTCCAGCACCAGCGCAGACCCGATCCCGAACACGCAGGCCGCGGCGGCGGCCCCGGCCTGCGAATCGGACGTGACGAGGCCGGTGACGCCGCCGACCAGCATCAGCACCACGCCGAACACGACGTGGTGGATGTGCATCTCACCCACGTTGAGGTTGCGGAACCAGCCGACCTTCGCCCTGATCAGGCGGACATTGATGCGGGTGGCGATGAACGCCACGATGAGCGCGACGAAGTAACAGAACAGCGGCAGCCGTCCCGTGGCGACAATGCTTTGCTGGAACCAGTTCCCCATGACCTGAATCCGATGGTACGAGCCGTCTGCACCGTCCAGGTCACTTGCCGTGAACTGGGTGCTGCGCGCGGTCGGCCCCGTCTACCAGTTCCGCCACGAGCGGCTGCGCGCCCACCTGTCAGGACAGGAACGCTCGTAACAGGGCGGCCGTGCCCTCCAGGTGCTCGGTCACCGCCCGCCGGGCCGCGTCCGGGTCCCCGGAGAGGATGGCGTCCACGATAGCCCGGTGCTGTACGGCGGCGTGATCCAGGTTGACCTGGAGCATCGGGATGGCGTTCAGCAGGTCGCTGACCCGCGAGCGGGCGTCCGCGCACGTCGTGGCCAGCAGCGTCGAGCCGGTCAGCTCGGCGATGGACAGGTGGAAGGCCGTGTCGAGGCGGCGGTAGTCGTCGAGGCCGGCCTCGTTCAGGTCCGACAGCCTGCGCACCAGCACGGCCCGCTGCTCCTGCGTGAGGCCGGACGCGGCCAGCACCTGGGCCGCCCCGCACTCCACCGCCAGCCGGAACGTGAGGGCGTCGGACAGCTCGGCCATGCCCATCTCCGCCACGGCCTGGCGCAGGTCGCCGGCGTCCGGCTTGGGCGGGACGTAGGTGACGAAGGCGCCGCCGTAGCGGCCGCGGCGTACGTCGAGGTAGCCCGCGTCCGACAGCGCGCGGATCGCCTCGCGCAGGGTGACCCGGCTGATGCCGAGCTGGACCGCGAGCTCGCGCTCCGGAGGGAGCTTGCCGCCCGGCGCGACCACGCCCAGCTTGATCGCCTGGAGCAGCCGTTCCACGGTCTCCTCGAAGGCGTTACCGGCCCTCACCGGGCGCAACACCGTCATCAAACGCGCCGACTCGTCCAACGTGTCCTCAGGTCTTGACAAGCGATCCCGCCATACACATCAATGGTCTGAGACTAGCCCAATTAACGGGAAAGCGCGTCAGACCAGAATCGGAGCGGCGTAGCGTGAGCGAGAGCACCGGGTTCCTTACCGTCAGCGAGCTGCGCGACGACGTGGCGTTCGGGCGCATCGACACCGTGCTCCTCGCGATCGCCGACATGCAGGGCAGGTTGCAGGGCAAGAGGCTGTCCGCGCGCTATTTTCTCGAAGAGGTGCTGCACCACGGCTCGGAGGGGTGTAATTACCTGCTCGCGGTGGACGTGGACATGAACACGGTCTCCGGGTACGCGATGTCGTCCTGGGACCGCGGCTACGGCGACTTCGTGATGAAACCGGACCTGACGACGCTGCGCAGGGTGCCGTGGCAGGAGGGGACCGCGATGCTGATGGCGGACCTGGCCTGGGAGGGCGGCGACGACGTGACCGCCTCGCCCCGCCAGATCCTGCGCCGGCAACTCGCCCGGCTGGCCGAGCGGGGCCTGGCCGCGTACGTGGGGACCGAGCTGGAGTTCTGCGTCTACGAGGACAGTTACGAGGACGCATGGAAGCGCGCCTATCGGGATATGTCGCCGGCCAACCTCTATAACGTTGACTACTCGCTGCTCGGCACCGCCCGCATCGAACCCCTCCTGAGGCGGATAAGGCGGGACATGGAGGGCGCGGGCATGTACGTCGAGTCCGCCAAGGGCGAATGCAACCTGGGCCAGCACGAGATCGCCTTCCGCTACGACGAGGCGCTCAGGACCTGCGACAACCACACCATCTACAAGAACGGCGCCAAGGAGATCGCCGCCCAGGAGGGCAAGTCGATCACCTTCATGGCCAAGCCGAACCAGCGCGAGGGCAACTCCTGCCACATCCACATCTCGCTCCAGAGCCTCGAAGGGGACCCGGTCATGGCGGGCGAGGGGCCGTACGGACTCTCGCCGCTCGGGGCCCGCTTCATCGCCGGGCAGCTCGCCTGCATGCGCGAGCTCACCCTCCTGTACGCCCCCAACATCAACTCCTACAAGCGCTACGTCCCCGGCAGCTTCGCCCCCACGGCCGTCAAGTGGGGCGTCGACAACCGCACGTGCTCGCTCAGGCTCGTCGGCCACGGCCGGTCGCTGCGCATCGAGAACCGGGTGCCCGGCGGCGACGTCAACCCGTACCTCGCGGTGTCCGCGTTGATCGCGGCCGGGCTGCACGGCATCGACAACGAGCTGCCGCTGGAGGACGAGTACGACGGCAACGCCTACGACTCCGGCGCCGAGACCGTGCCGCACACGCTGCGGGACGCCCTGGCGCTGTTCGAGGGGTCGAAGCTGGCCCGCGAGACGTTCGGCAAGGACGTGGTCGAGCATTACGCGAACAACGCGCGGGTGGAACTGGCCGCGTTCGACGCGGCGGTGACGGATTGGGAGCTGTTCCGTGGTTTCGAGCGGATGTGAAGATGAAGATCGTTAATCCGGCGACGGAAGACGTCATAGCCGACGTCGAGATGGCCGACGCGGCCGAGGTCGACCGGGCGGTGGAGCGGGCCGCGAAGGCTTACCGGGGCTGGCGCGAGGTGTCGCCCGGCGACCGGGCGCGGCTGCTGCGCAGGTTCGCGGACCTGGTGGGCGAGCACGGCGACGAGCTGGCGGCGCTGGAGCTGGCCAACGCCGGGCACCCGATCGGCAGCGCCCGCTGGGAGGCCGGCACCGTACGCGACGTGCTCAACTTCTACGCCGGCGCCCCGGAACGCAACCACGGCAAGCAGATCCCGGTGCGCGGCGGTGTGGACATCACGTTCCAGGAGCCCCTGGGCGTCGTGGGCGTCATCGTGCCGTGGAACTTTCCGATGCTGATCATGTCGTGGGGCGTGGCGCCCGCGCTGGCGGCCGGCAACACGTTGATCGTCAAGCCGGCCGAATGGACTCCGCTGACCGCGCTGAGGCTGGCCGAGCTGGCCCTGGCGGCGGGCCTCCCCGAGGGGGTGCTCCAGGTGCTGCCTGGGGTAGGGGAGGTCGCGGGGGCCCGGCTGGTCGAGCATCCGGACGTGGCCAAGATCGTGTTCACCGGCTCGACCGAGGTCGGCAAGGAGATCGCCGCCAAGGCGGCGCGGCAGGTCAAGCGCGTCACGCTGGAACTAGGCGGCAAATCCGCAAATATCATCTTTGCGGACTCAGACCTGGAAAAGGCGGCAAAAACTGCGCCTTATGCCGTTTTCGACAACGCGGGGCAGGACTGCTGCGCCCGGTCCAGGATTCTCGTCCAGGCCGCCGCGTACGACGAGTTCATGGCCCTGCTCGCCCCCGCCGTACAGAACGTCGTGGTCGGCGACCCGCGCGACGAGAGCACCGAGATGGGCCCGCTGATCAGCGCCGAGCACCTCGACCGGGTGCGCGGCTTCGTCCACGGCACCCCCTACCTGCAGGGATCCTGCCCGCAGGGCAAGGGCTACTGGTTCCCGCCGACCGTGCTGACCCCGGACGTCACGGACCGGACGTTCACCGAGGAGATCTTCGGCCCGGTGGTGTCGGTGGTCCGGTTCGAGGACGAGGCGGAGGCCGTGCGGATCGCCAACGACACCCCCTACGGCCTCAGCGGCTCCATCTGGACCCGCGACGTCGGGCGGGCGCTGCGCGTGGCCAGGGCGGTCGAGTCGGGCGCCCTGTCGGTGAACTCGCACTCCTCCGTCCGCTACTGGACCCCGTTCGGCGGCTTCAAGCAGTCCGGCCTCGGCAGGGAGCTCGGCCCGGACGCCCTGGCGGCGTTCACCGAGACCAAGAACGTCTTCATCTCATCGGAGTAGTTACATGCAGCGTTTGCAGGACCGCGTAGCCGTCATCACCGGCGCGGGCAGCGGCATCGGACTGGCCACGGCCCGCCGGTTCGCCGACGAGGGCGCCAAGGTGGTGTGCGTGGACGTCGACGAGGAGGCCGGCGCCAAGGCCGCGGGCGAGGTCGGCGGGATCTTCGTCAGGGCCGACGTGACCAGCGAGGACGACGTCGTCAGGATGTTCGGGACGGCGTTCGAGACCTATGGCGGCGTGGACATCGCGTTCAACAACGCCGGCATCTCGCCGCCCGACGACGACTCGATCCTGGAGACCGGCATCGACGCCTGGCGCCGCGTCCAGGAGGTGAACCTGACCAGCGTCTACCTGTGCTGCAAACACGCCATCCCGTACATGCGGCGCCAGGGCAAGGGCTCGATCATCAACACGGCGTCGTTCGTGGCGGTGATGGGCTCGGCCACGTCGCAGATCTCGTACACGGCGTCCAAGGGCGGCGTGCTGGCGATGTCGCGCGAGCTGGGCGTGCAGTTCGCCAGGGAGGGCATCAGGGTGAACGCGCTGTGCCCGGGCCCGGTGAACACGCCACTGCTGCAGGAGCTGTTCGCCAAGGACCCGGAACGGGCGCAGCGGCGGCTGGTGCACATTCCGGTGGGCCGCTTCGCCGAGGCCTCCGAGATCGCGGCCGCGGTGGCGTTCCTGGCCAGCGACGACGCGTCGTTCATCACGGGCAGCGAGTTCCTGGTGGACGGCGGCATCTCCGGCGCCTACGTCACCCCGCTCTAGGAGGCACAACGTCGTGCGGCGTCCCGTCATCGGCATCACGTCCTACGTCGAGCCCGCGAAGTTCACGGTGTGGGAGCTGCGCGTCGCGCTGCTCCCGTACATGTACGTGGAACAGGTCGTACGCGCCGGCGGCCAGCCCGTCGTGCTGCCCCCGGCCGGCGATCCCGCGCAGGTCGTCAGCCGCCTGGACGGCCTCATCCTGGCCGGGGGCGGCGACATCGACCCGGCGAGGTACGGCGAGCCGCCGCACGACCGCACCGGCTATATCCGGAAATTTCGGGATGAGGCAGAGTTTGCCCTATTGACCGAGGCCCTCGACGCGGGCCTGCCGTTCCTCGGCATCTGCCGCGGCCTCCAGGTCCTGAACGTCGCCCTCGGCGGCACCCTCCACCAGCACCTCCCCGACGTGGTCGGGCACGCGGGGCACTCCCCCGAGCCCGGCCGCTTCGGTCCCCTCCCGATCATCGCCAAGCCCGGCACCCGCCTGGCCAAGGCCCTGGGCACGGACCCGGTGACGGTCCCGCACTACCACCACCAGGCCATCGACCGCCTCGCCCCGGGCCTCACGGCCACCGCCACCGCCGACGACGGCACGATCGAGGCGGTGGAGCCGGACTCGGGTGCCTTCACGATGGCGGTGCAGTGGCACCCGGAGGCGGCCGAGGACTGTGCCCTCTTCGAGGCCCTCGTGGCGGCCTGCTGAGGACGAACGGCACGCACGGCTCGGCCAGCGGCGCCGGTCACCGGACCGGCTCGACCAGCGGGCACTCAACCGGCCGACTCGACCAGGCGTACCCTCAGCCGACCGGCTTGAGCATGCCGTCGAGCGCGATGGCCCCCCCGCCGTACTTCTCGTCCAGCCTGCGGCGCAGGTCGTCGGTGGCCAGCCAGACCACCGCGTTCACCCGGTTCGCGATCTCGTCGGGCGACGTCGAGACCATGCCGCCGGCCAGCTCGGCCTCGATCGCCCGCTGGATCCGGTGCAGCTCGGTCTCGGTGCGCTGGGCGCCGGTCAGGCACAGCGCACCGCCCCACACCTCCCGGATCCACGCCTCCCGGCCCGACAGGTCGCCGGTGAACCTCAGGTTGAGCACGTAACGCCGCGCATCGAGTTCCTCCTCCTTGGCCGGGTCGGGCTGCGGCCCGAGCCGGTCGATCCACGTGCCGGCGAACTCCTCGGCCGTCCTGGCCCGCTCCATCGCCTCCTTCATGGTCCGCTCCGTCGTCTTCGCGGGATCGATCGGCCGCCAGCCGCCCTCGGGCTCGGGACACGGGCTCGCGAACCTGTCCTCGGCCTCCGGATCCGCCCGGGCGGGCTCGCCCGGCGGCTCCGTCAGGGTCAGCCGGGCGCCGTCCCAGGTGCCGACCACCCGGTACGACCCCCACTTCACGCCCCTCACCGACTCATGCGCCACCTTGCTCCAGTCCCAACCCACGACGTCGGGGCCGCCACACTGCGGCGGGAGCGACTGGGCGACCATCGAGCACAGCTGGGGGCCATGCCCGCCACCTTCGAGCACCGTCAGGCTGGCCTGGTACCGAGGCGGCGCGGCGGCCTCCTGGGCTCCGCAGGACGCGAGGGTCAGGGCGGCGACCAGACCGAGAGCCGCTGTTCGCCGATTCATACCCCTTGGACGTCACCGTCCCCGAGGCGGTTCACAAGAGATCAGAACGCGACAACACCCCCATCACGGCACTAGGCTTGACGGACATCACCGGCGAAACCGTGCGGGAGAGCACCCTGACAGCCGGTCAGGGTCCCTGAAGGAGCAAGCCCTCCCCGCAAACCTCTCAAGGCAAAGGACCGCGCGGCCGAGGTGACCTCTGGAAAGCAGGCCTGCGGGGCCTCGCCGAAGGTGAAAGTCCGGCAAAACTCGGGCGAAGCTCTCAGGCATCGATGACAGAGGGGGAGGATGCTGGCATCCAATCCTGTCCTGAGGTGCGACAAATGTCCCGACCTACACCGCTACGAGACGTTCACGAGAGCCTCGGCGCCACGCTCACCGACTTCGCGGGGTGGCTCATGCCCCTCCGGTACGGGAGCGAGTCCGCGGAGCACAAGGCCGTTCGCGAGGCGGCCGGGTTGTTCGACCTCTCGCACATGGGTGAGATCTTCCTGACCGGGCCGCAGGCCGGACAGGCGCTCGACTACGCGCTGGTCGGCCACCTGTCGGCACTCACGCCCGGGCGGGCCAGGTACACCATGATCGTGAACGAGCGCGGCGGGGTGCTCGACGACCTCATCGTCTACCGGCTCGGGGACGAGGAGTTCATGGTCGTGGCAAACGCCTCAAACTACGAAAAAGTCGCGGATGAGCTGAAAAATCGTGCTAAAGCGTATGACGTGGTGGTCGAGGATCGGTCGGACCAGTACGCGCTGATCGCCGTACAGGGGCCTCGCTCCCAGGAGATCCTCGCCACGCTCACCGACGCCGACCTCGACGGGCTCAAGTACTACGCGGGCCTGCCGGGGCTGGTCGACGGCCGGCAGGCGCTCATCGCACGTACCGGCTACACCGGGGAGGACGGGTTCGAGCTGTTCGTCGCCAACCAGGACGCGGTGCCGCTGTGGCACGCGCTCATGGCGGCGGGCGAGCCGCACGGACTCAAGCCCGCCGGCCTGTCCAGCCGCGACACGCTCAGGCTGGAGGCGGGCATGCCGCTGTACGGCAACGAGCTCAGCGTCGAGCTGACCCCGTTCGACGCGGGACTGGGCAGGGTGGTGAAATTCGACAAGCCGGGCGACTTCGTCGGCAGGTCGGCGCTCGAGGCGGTCAAAGACGACCCGCCCCGGCGCCGGCTCGTCGGCCTGGTCGCGCGGACCCGCCGGGTGCCGCGCCACGGTTACCCGGTCACCAAAGACGGCGCCGTCGTCGGCGAGGTCACCAGCGGTGCGCCCTCCCAGACTCTGGGCAGGCCCATCGCGATGGCCTACGTGGACACCGGCGCCGATGCAGGCCTGGCTGTGGACATCCGGGGCAGCCATGAACCTATGGACCTGGTAGAGCTGCCCTTTTACAGGAGGAACAAGTGAGCAAGATCCCTGACGACCTGAGCTACACCAAGGAGCACGAGTGGGTGGCCGGACTCGACGACGGCCTGACCGTGACCGTGGGCATCACGGCCTTCGCCGCCGACTCCCTTGGTGACGTCGTCTACGTGCAGCTCCCCGAGGTCGGTTCGACTGTCGAAGCGGGCGACTCCATCGGCGAGGTGGAGTCGACCAAGTCGGTGAGCGACATCTACACGCCGGTCGGCGGCGAGGTCGTCGAGGTGAACCAGGCCGTCGTGGACGACCCTGGCCTGGCCAACAGCGACCCGTACGGCGAGGGCTGGATGTTCAGGGTGCGTACGGAAGGCGCGGCCGAGGACCTGCTCACCGCCGAGGAGTACACGGCGCTCACCTCAGGCGAGTCCTGACCCATCCGCCGGGGCCCCATCCGGGCCCCGGCCTTTCATGAAGGGCGCACATCAATGGCGATCAGCGTCTTCGATCTCTTCAAGATAGGCATCGGCCCGTCGAGCTCCCACACGGGAGGCCCGATGGCGGCCGCGCACAAGTTCGCCCGCGGGCTGCACGAGGACGGCCTCCTGCCGCGCGTGGCCCGCGTCGAGGCGATCCTGTACGGCTCGCTCGGCCTGACCGGCAAGGGCCACGGCAGCGACAAGGCGGTCCTGCTCGGCCTGTCCGGCGAGAAGCCCGAGCTGGTCGACGTGGACTCCGTCGAAGGCCGCGTAGCCGAGATGCGTACCTCAGGCAAGATCAAACTGTACGGTACGCACGAGATCCCCTTCGTCGTGGGCCAGGACCTCGTCTTCGAACGCAAGATCTCCCTCCCCGAGCACCCGAACGGCATGCGCTTCACCGCGTACTCCGCCGACGGCTCGGAGCTCAGGCAGAAGGTCTACTTCTCGGTCGGCGGCGGCTTCGTCGTGGACGAGAACGCCACCGGCGCCGACCGCATCAAGCCGGACGACACCGTCCTCCCCTACCCCTTCACCACCGGGGAGGAGCTGCTCAAGCACTGCTCGAACACGGGCCTGTCGATCTCCGCCCTCATGCTGGAGAACGAGAAGGCGTTCGGCCGCACCGAGGCGGAGATCCGCGCGGGGATCCTGCACCTCTGGCAGGTCATGTCCGAATGCGTGCGCCGCGGCATCTCCAAGGAAGGCGTCCTGCCCGGCGGCCTCAAGGTCAAGCGCCGCGCCAACCAGCTGCACCGCCGCCTGCAGTCGGAGCCGGCGGAGAAGGACCCGCTGCAGGCGATGGACTGGGTGACGTTGTTCGCGCTGGCGGTCAACGAGGAGAACGCCGCGGGCGGCCGCATCGTCACCGCCCCCACCAACGGCGCCGCCGGGATCATCCCCGCCGTCCTGACGTACTACACCCGCTTCGTCCCGCACGCGGACGACGAGGGCGTGGTCCGCTTCCTGCTCACGGCGACCGCGATCGGCGTGCTGTTCAAGGAGAACGCCTCGATCTCGGGCGCCGAGGTGGGCTGCCAGGGAGAGGTCGGCTCGGCCTGCTCGATGGCCTCGGCCGCCCTCACGGAGGTCCTCGGGGGCACGCCTGAGCAGGTGGAGAACGCCGCCGAGATCGGCATCGAACACAACCTGGGCCTGACCTGCGACCCGATCGGCGGCCTGGTCCAGATCCCGTGCATCGAGCGCAACGCGGTGGCCTCCAACAAGGCCATCACGGCCGCCCGAATCGCCCTGCGCGGCGACGGCCGCCACTTCGTGCCCCTGGATCGCGCGATCAAGACGATGCGGGACACCGGCCGGGACATGCTCGACAAATACAAGGAGACCTCACGCGGCGGCCTGGCCGTCAACGTGATCGAGTGCTGAATCCACTCGGAGGGAGGGTCGTGTCCATCACCGCAGGAGAGGCACGCCGTCGGCTGTTGCAGCTCATCGAAGAGGTCAACAACGACCGCACAGCCGTAGAAATCGTCTCCAAGAGCGGTAACGCCTACCTGGTAGCCGCCGAGGAATACGAAGCCCTCCAAGAGACGGCCCACCTACTCCGGTCCCCTGCCAACGCACGTCGGTTGATCGCGTCCTACCGTGAGGCGGTCGAAGGGCGTTATGAGCGGCACGAAGTGCTGGACGACGAGGCTGCTCGGCGAAGGCCGCAGTCACCTGGACTGCCGGCGCTGAGCTAGCGGCGCACGTGGAGGCGGACGACGGTGCCGGTGTCGTCGTCGCCGACCTCGCGGCGGATCTTGCCGACGATGTCCTGGTCCAGCTTGCTCACCACCGCGCCCACGTCCGCCGCCGACGGGCAGGTCACGCCGATGCGCAGGCCGTCCTCCCACACCCGCACCCCCGACCTGCCCAGCCCCTCCACGCCCTTGAGGCCGACGAAGAGCATGGCGGTGCCCGTGCCGTTGTGGGCGCCCCTGCGGCCCCAGCCCAGGCAGAGCAGCAGCCACCGGAGCGTGACCAAGGACAGGAGCAGCAGTACGGCGGCCAGCGCCCACAGGGGCCAGGGCTCGTCGGCCAGGGCCCGGTGGGCGTGGGCCGGGAGGACCTTGGCGTTCGGCGGCAGGTCGAAGAAGCGGTCCTGGCCGCGTAGCCAGGCGTACGTGCCCAGGCCCGCCAGCGTCGCGCCCACGACGGCCAGGCCGACGCGATTGCCGGTGTACTGCCGCATCAGAGCCCTCTCCCGATCGGCATCGCAGCCCCTCCCATGGTCCGCATCACACGCTCCTCCTTCTGAGCCGTACTACGACCTCGCCTGTGCCGAGGGTGCCCACGCCCGCCAGGCGGTCCCCCACCGCGGTGCCGACCTGTCTGAGCATCGCGCCTGAATTCTCCGCCCCCGTCATGACGGTGACCTCGATGGTGCGCATGCGCAGCCGTACCCGAGCCTTGTCGACCCCCGCAACCTGCTGGGCGGCCGCGCGGAGCGTGCGGCGGAGTCCCGAGCGGGTGATGCCGATGACGATCAGCGGGTCGGACGTCTCCACCGGAACCAGCGTGGACCGGCCCGGCACGATCGCCAGCAGCAACATCAGCGCGCCCGCGCCCGCCACCATCAGGGCGGCGGCGGACAACTCCGGCCACGTGGTCTTGCCCGCGAGCTCGACGGCCTCGTTCACGGGGACCCAGCCGAGCGGCGCGCCGAGCAGGCCCGACACCACCTCGGCCGCGGTCGCCCCCGACGCGGCGGCCAGCGCGACCGCGACAAGGGCCCCGGGAAGGGTACGCGCAGGTCTGAGCGCTCTGCCGGCTCTGCGCAGCCCGGTGTGCTGGGTGGTGACGGCGGCACCGGGCAGTATCTGCTGAAGCGTGGTCATCACAACGACAGA
The DNA here is from genome assembly GCF_043197025.1 of Nonomuraea marmarensis. NCBI lineage: Bacteria > Bacillati > Actinomycetota > Actinomycetes > Streptosporangiales > Streptosporangiaceae > Nonomuraea > Nonomuraea marmarensis. Next base: position 382,230 of record NZ_JBICRM010000003.1, on the reverse strand, counting down.
CGTACATGGGCCCCGCATCGCCTGAACCGCGCCCTCGCCGCCGATTTGCCCGAACATTACGGCGGCAGGCACTAATGCGAACAACTCTCATATTCATTTGCCCGATATGTCGTTACGCTGCTGGTATGGATGACCGCCAGCGCTACGACCGCGCCACAGCGGCCCTCGAACCGCCCTTCGCGATCCTCGACCTGGCGGCCATGCGAGCCAACGCGGCTGACCTCGTACGGCGGGCGGCGGGCAAGCCGATCCGGGTGGCCAGCAAGTCGGTACGCAGCCGCTCCCTCCTCGAACGCATCCTGGCCATGGACGGCTTCCAGGGCATCATGGCCTTCACGCTTCCCGAGGCGTTGTGGCTGGTCGCGCACGGCTTCACGGACATCCTCGTGGCCTACCCCACGGCCGACCGCCAGGCGCTGGGCTCCCTGGCCGGGGACGCGCACGCGGCCGGGCACATCACCGTGACCATCGACTCGCCCGCCCACCTGGACTTCATCGAGACGGCCGTGGCCGCCGTCCACCGTCGGGCCGAAATCCGGATATGTATCGACATCGACGCCGGATATGTCGCCCTCGGTGGGAAATTTCGGGCTGGAGTCCTCCGTTCCACCATCCGCGAGCCGGACGAGGCCGCCGACCTGGCCGCCGACCTCGCCAAACGCCCCGGGTTCAGGCTGGCGGGGCTGATGGCGTACGAGGCCCAGATCGCCGGAGTCGGCGACGCACCACGCGCGAACGCCGCCTACACCCGCGCCGTCAGGCTCATGCAGTCACAGTCGGCCAGGGACCTCGTCGTCAGGCGCGGCCGCATCGTGAACGCCGTCCGCCAGTTCGCCGACCTCGAATTCGTCAACGGCGGCGGCACCGGCTCGATCGAACGCACTGTACGCGAGAAGGCCATCACGGAGGTGGCGGCCGGATCGGGCCTGTTCCACCCGAGGTTGTTCGACTTCTACCGCCGCTTCACGGGCCATCCGGCGGCGATGTTCGCCCTGCCGGTGGTGCGCCGCCCCGGCCAGGACACGGTGACCGTGCTCGGGGGCGGCTATCTGGCTTCCGGCACCCCTGGCCCGAGCCGCCTGCCGCAGCCGTACCTCCCCGCGGGCCTGCGATACACCCGGGACGAGGGCGCGGGCGAGGTGCAGACCCCGCTGCTCGGCCAGGCGGCCCAGGACCTGCGGATCGGCGACCGGGTGTGGTTCAGGCACGCAAAGGCGGGCGAGCTGTGCGAACGCTTCGACACGCTGCACCTCGTCGAGGGCGACACCGTGGTGGAATCGATCCCCACGTACAGAGGCGAAGGCCAGACCTTCCTCTAACGAGGGGGTTAGCGGCTCTTCTTGCGCCGCCGCCAGAGCACGATCGCGGCCCCCACGACCACCACGGCCCCGATACCGATCAGCACCGGCGCCAGATTGGGCCGCTCCTCCCAGGAGTCCTCCCCATACTCGGTGCTCTCCCGCGGCGCAGTGACTCCCAAGGCGTCTCCCACGGACGCCACCAGGTGCCCGGCCCTGCTCTTGACGTCGGCCACCGTACGCTCGGCGACCCGCTTGGGGCTCACCCGGTCGGCAATGGCGTCGACCGTCTGCGCCAACTCCGCGCGCGTCCGCGCGATCCGCCGCTCCAGCTCGTCGGGATCGGTGTCCGCCATGGCTCTCCTCTCGACCGTACGCGTGGCCGCGCCCGCTCCGCGTGCGAGCTTCGTCCGTTCTGGTCGTGATCAGTCTGTCAGGTCGGCACGCCGTACGGCACGGCGGCCAGCCCGGTAAGTTGGCGGGAAGAACTCAGGAGGGCCAATTGACCGAAACCAAGCTCGCGCCCGGCGACGCCGCGCCCGAGTTCACGCTACCCGCGGCCGACGGTGCCGCCGTCTCCCTTGACGCCTACCGCGGCAAGCGGGTGATCCTCTATTTCTACCCCGCCGCGATGACCCCCGGCTGCACCAAGCAGGCCTGCGACTTCCGCGACAATCTCAGCCAGCTCACCGCCGAGGGTTTCGTCGTCCTCGGCGTGTCGAAGGACAAGCCGGAAAAGCTCGCCAAGTTCGCCGAACGCGACGCCCTGACCTTCCCCCTGCTGTCAGACCCCGAACTGACCGTCCACCAGGCGTACGGGGCCTACGGCCCGAAGAAGCTGTACGGCAAGGAGGTGGTGGGCGTCATCCGCTCGACGTTCGTCATCGACGGGGACGGGAAGGTCGAGCAGGCGCTCTACAACGTGAAGGCCACCGGCCACGTGGCCGCGCTCAAGAAGAAGCTCGGCCTGGGCTGACCCCACGCCGCGGGCCCTCCGGCCGAGGGCCCGCGCCGGTCCCGCCGCCTCATGGTCACAGATGCTCCCTCGCCCCACGCGGAGCGCTAAACTGTGTCAGGCTCGCTTAGGCGGGGACTGCGCGGGCGTGGCGAAATGGCATACGCGGCAGGTTTAGGTCTTGTTGGTGGAGACACCGTGGGGGTTCGAGTCCCCCCGCCCGCACACCTAGCCCTGGATCTGGCCGGATTTCGCCCGGCAAATGTCGCCGTTTCTCAGTAACCCACCATTTCCCGAAATAGACGACTTTCCGGTATCAGGTGACGAGATTGGCCGGTCGGCGACGTTGCCCGCGACCAGGAGGGCCTAACCCGTGCGGGTGGGCGGCGGCGGGACCATAGTCGTAGGGACGGGCTTGGGCCCCATATAGGTGGGCGGCGCGACGCAGATGACGCCGTCGGGGCCGGGTCGGCAGGAAGGGACGATGCGCTCGGGGTAGGGGTAGGGGCGCTTGTGGCCCCAGCCGGGCTCCTCCCAGTACGCCCGGGGCACGTCGTCCCTGTGGGTGAGACTGCTGACGACCCCCACGGCGGTACCCCCGAGCAGGGCGCCGGCGACGAGGCCGATGAGGCCCGCGCCGATGATCTGGGCCTGCTTCTGCCGGAAGAAGTCCCTGTAGGAGTCCGAAGGTGGCGGCGAGCCCAGGGGCATGGTGTGCGCGGTCACCGGGTAGCCGGGGCCCGGCGGCGCCTCGCCGTACCTCAACCGGCCGTGGGCCTCCCCCGGAAAGACGTCCGTGTCCGACGGAAAGACGTCCGTGTCCGAGGTCGGGTCGCGCGGTGCTTCCTCTTCACCGCGCGACCCGGCGTCGCGATCATGATCCGCCATCACGATCTCCCTTTACTCGCCCGCGAGGGCGCTCCCAGAAACAGAGTGCCCGAACCACCGTAAGCCCCGCGTAAGACCCGAAGTCGTGTAAGACCTGAGTCGTACGCGGACTTCAGCCTCCAGGCGGAACAACGCCGGGCCGGGGATACATATCGTGATGATGTGTTCGGCAAGGTACGGGCGTGGTCGAGACGTCACGAGAAGCTGGCGGCCGCCTTCAGGGTGGCTCCGCTGGCCGCGTTGTGCCTGATTCTGGCCGCGCCGTTGGCCGCCGGCATCCCAGTCCCGTTCGGCCTGGCCGGTTACCTGGGCCTGTCGGCGGGGCTGATCCTGCCGCTGGCGTGGCGTGACAGGCCGCTCACCTCCTTCTCGATCATCGCGCTGATCAGCTTCGGGCAGTGGGCGGCGGGCGTCAACCCGCTGCCCGCGAACCTCGCGGTGCTGGTCGCGCTCTGGGCGGTGACCTACCAGTGCTCGTTCCGCTGGGCGCTGGCGGCGGGGCTGGTGGCGGAGGTGGGGGTGTTCCTGGCGCTGGTCAACTGGGACAGGCCCACGTTCGGCATGTTCTTCAGCGGCTCGATCTTCGTGGTGACCGTCTGGCTGACCGGCCTGTACGCCAACACCCGCCGCCGCTACCTGGAGAGCCTGGAGGAACGCGCCGAGCGGGCGGAACGCGAGCGGGACCAGCAGGCCAGGATGGCCGCGGCGGCCGAGCGCGCCAGGATCGCCAGGGAGCTGCACGACGTCGTGGCCCACAACGTCAGCGTGATGGTGGTCCAGGCCGACGGCGCCGGCTTCGCCCTGGACAGCGACCCCGAGCAGGCCCGTCTGGCCGTCAGGAACATCTCCAAGACCGGCCGCGCCGCCCTCGCCGAGATGCGCAGGCTGGTGGGCGTCCTGCGCGAGGACGATGCCGCGAGCACCGACTACACCCCGCAGCCCGGCCTCGGGCAACTCGAAGAGCTGGTACGCGGCTCGGCCGTGCCCGCCCGATTGCGCGTCGGCGGCGTGCCGGGCGAGTTGCCGGAAGGCCAGCAGCTGGCCGTCTACCGCATCGTCCAGGAAGCCCTGACGAACGCGCTCAAACACGGCGGCCCCGGCGTCCACGCGACGGTGGAGATCGACTACGGCTCCGAGCTGGTCGTGCGCGTGACCGACGACGGCAGGGGCGCGGCGGCCCCGAGGAGCCCCGGCGGCCACGGCCTGATCGGCATGCGCGAGCGGGTCGGCATGTACGGCGGCGCCGTGTCGGCGGGCCCCAGGCAGGGCGGCGGCTTCGAGGTGCTGGCCAGGTTGCCCATGGTCAAGGCGGCATAGGGAGATGGAGGCGGCCGGGTGATACGCGTGATGCTGGTCGACGACCAGGAGCTGTTGCGGGCCGGGTTCAGGATGGTGCTCGGGGCCCAGCCGGACATCGAGGTCGTGGCGGAGGCCGGTGACGGGGTCGCGGCGCTGGAGCTCCTCAAGACCACCGAGGTGGACGTGGTGCTCATGGACGTGCGCATGCCCCACATGGACGGCGTGGAGGCCACCAGGCACATTGAGGGGCCGAAGGTGCTGATCCTGACCACGTTCGACCTGGACGAGTACGCGTTCTCCGCGGTCAAGGCGGGCGCGGCCGGGTTCCTGCTGAAGGACGTGCCGCCGGGTGACCTGGTCAACGCCATCAGGCTGGTGCACGCGGGCGACGCCGTGGTGTCGCCGAGCACGTTGCGGCGCATGCTGGACAGGTTCGCCGCGCAGTTGCCGACCGAGGAGCTGGCGGCGGCGTCCGAGCTGACGCCGCGCGAGCGGGAGGTGCTGCTCATGGTGGCCCGCGGCCTGTCCAACACGGAGATCGCCGGCCGCCTGGAGGTCGCGGAGGCCACGGTGAAGACGCATCTGGGCCGGGTGCTGGCCAAGCTGGGGCTGCGGGACCGGGCGCAGGTGGTGGTGTACGCGTACGAGGCCGGGCTGATCGTGCCGTCGCATCGGCCGAAAGTCTGACGCGGGTCATCCACGCGCGTACCCGAAGTCCCTCCTCAGGACCCATAAATCACGAAATTTCCACTCCTACCGTGGTTCGCGTTGATAAATCACGACAAGGAGTGAACGTGACACTCGCCGAGACCTGGCGCCAAGCCCCGCCCGCGGTGCTGGCCACCGATCTGACCAAGGTGTACGGCCAGGGCGACGCCCGGGTCCACGCCCTCCGCGAGGTGAACGTGGCCTTCGCCACCGGCGCGTTCACCGCCATCATGGGCCCGTCCGGATCGGGCAAGTCCACGCTGATGCACTGCCTGGCCGGGCTCGACGCCGCCACCTCGGGCACCGTGCACATCGGCGACGTGGAGCTGACCGGCCTGAACGACCGGCAGCTCACCCTCCTGCGCCGCGAGCGGATCGGGTTCGTCTTCCAGGCGTTCAACCTGCTGCCCACGCTGACCGCCGAGCAGAACATCCGGCTGCCGCTGGAGATCGCCTCCCGCCTGGCGGACCAGCCCCTGTACGACCGGGTCATCGAGACCGTCGGGCTGAAGGACCGGCTCTCGCACCGGCCGACCGAGCTGTCCGGCGGCCAGCAGCAGCGCGTGGCCGTGGCCAGGGCACTGATCAGCAAGCCCCAGGTGATCTTCGCCGACGAGCCGACGGGCAACCTCGACTCCCGCAGCGGCGCCGAGATCCTGTCCTTCCTGCGCACCTCGGTACGCGAGCTGGGCCAGACCATCGTCATGGTCACGCACGACCCGGTGGCGGCGTCGTACGCCGACCGGGTGGTCTTCCTGCGCGACGGCGAGCTGGTCACCGAGATCGCCGCGCCGACGCCGCAGTCCGTGCTGGACACGCTCGTGAAGCTGGAGGCGTGAGGTGCTGAGGACGGCGCTGGCCGGGGTGCGCGCGCACCGGCTCAGGCTGCTGCTGACCGCGCTGGCGATCATGCTGGGCGTGGGGTTCATCGCGGGTACGTTCGTCCTGAACGACACCGTCCAGGCCGGCTTCTCCCAGCGCGTCACGGCCGACGCGGACAAGGTGGACGTGGCCGTACTGCCCGAGGGCCCGGACGCCGTGCTGCCCGAGCGGCTGCTCGAACGTATCCGCGCGCTGGACGGCGTGACCGAGGCCCAGGGCCTGATCCGCGGCGCCGCGCCCCTGCTCGGCAAGGACGGCAAGACCGTCGGGAACCTCCCCACCACCGCCGTCTCCATCGTCCGGGGCCCGCTCGACCGCACCGACATCGTCTCCGGCACCGGCCCCGGCACCGACGACCAGGCCGCCGTGCTCGACGAGAACACCGCCAAGGCCCAGGGCTTCCGGCCCGGCGACACGATCACCGTGCTCGACGGCGAACGGGCCGAGCACCGGTTCAGGCTCGTCGGTCTGCTCGACCCCGGCGTGGACCAGGAACTCGCCTCCACCGGCGCGGTCGGCTTCACCACGGCCACCGCGCAGCGCATGACCGGCGCGAAGGGCTACCGCGAGATCGACGTCGCGGGCACGGCGCCCAAGGAGGCCGTCGCGGCGGCCGTCGGCGGCGGGTACGTGGTCAAGACCGGCGCCGAGCTGGCCGACGACCTGGGCAAGCAGGCCGGAGTCGAGACGCAGACGTTCACGCTGGGCCTGCTGATGTTCGGGGTCGTGGCGATGATGGTGGCCGCGCTGGTGATCTACAACACGTTCGGCATCCTCGTCGCGCAGCGCACCAGGGAGATGGCGCTGCTGCGGTGCATCGGGGCCACGCGCGGGCAGGTGTTCGGCTCGATCCTGCTGGAGTCCGCCGTGGTGGGCGCGCTCGCCTCCGCGCTCGGCCTGATCGCAGGGTACGGCCTGGCCGCGCTCACCCTGGCGGTCCTCGGCACGCTCGACGCACCGCTGCCCACCGACGCGGCCGTCACGCTCACGCCCGCCACGATCGCGATCGGTCTGGCCGTTGGCCTGCTGGTCACCGTGGGCGCGGCCGTGCTGCCCGCCAGGTCGGCCACCCGGGTCCCGCCGATCGCGGCGTTGCGCAGCCAGGTGGAGGAGCAGACGTTCCGCGCGGGCCTGGTGCGCGGACTCCTCGCCGCGCTCTTCCTGGTGGCGGGCCTCGGTACGACCGCCGCCGGCGTGCTGGCGCTGGAGCCAGGGGAGACCTCGCTCCTCGTCGTGATGGCCGGGGGCGCGCTGACCTTCCTGGCGGTGCTGATCCTGGGCCCTGTGCTGGTCAAACCGCTGAGCGCGCTGGTCGGCTGGATCCCGGGCCGGCTGTTCGGGGTGCCGGGCCGGCTGGCGGTGGACAATTCGGGGCGCAACCCGAAGCGGGCCGCGACCACGACCGTCGCGCTGACCATCGGCGTGACGCTCATGACGCTGATCTCGGTGGTCACCGCGTCCACCAGGCTGACGTTGACGGCCCAGCTCGACGAGCAGTTCCCGGTCGACTACCTGCTGGCGAGCCAGGAACGCGACTCCGTCATCCCCAGGTCCGTGGCGGCCGAGCTGCGCGGCCGGCCGGAGCTGACCTCGGTGGTGCAGATCCGCGAGGCCAAGGCCCCGGTGAACGGCAAGCGCCGGGACGTCGGCACGTACAGCGGGCCCATGACCCCGTTCGTCGTCTCCGGCTCCATGACGGCCTTCGGGGCCGGGCAGGTGGCGCTCGACGAGTTCGTGGCCAAGGACCTCGGCGTGCGGGTCGGCGACTCGGTGTCGCTCGCGACCAGGAAGGCGGGGACGGTTCCGCTGAAGGTGGCCGCGCTGCTCGACGGCACCCAGTCGGCGCTGCCGCCCGTCACGGTGGCGGAAGGGCCGTTCGACACCTACTTCGGCGCGGTGCCCGACTCGCGGGTGATGGTCAACATCAGCGACGGCGTGCCGCCGGAGCGGGCCCGCAAGGTGGTGGACGCCGCCGCGGCCGCGCATCCGACCGTGCAGGTGACGAGCTCGACAGAGGTACGCGGCCAGTTCGACGAGACCCTGGACATGATGCTCATGATCATCACTGGGCTGCTCGGGCTGGCGATCCTGATCTCCCTGCTGGGCATCGCGAACACGCTCTCGCTGTCGGTGCACGAACGCACCAGGGAGTCGGCGCTGCTGCGGGCGCTGGGGCTGACCCGGCCGCAACTGCGCGGGATGCTCTCGATCGAGGCGCTGGTGCTCGGCCTGATCGGCGCGCTGGTCGGGGTCGTGCTCGGGGGCGCCTTCGGCTGGGCCGCCATGATGGCGATGCTGGACGGCGCGGTCTTCTCGGTGCCCGTGGTCCAGATCGCGCTGTTCGTGGTGCTCTCCGGGCTGGCGGGCGTGCTGGCCGCCGTCCTCCCGGCTCGCCGCGCCACGCGGGCCTCGATCGTCGGCTCCCTCGCCACCGGCTAATTCGGACAAAAGTCCATTAAATGGAATAAAACCGGAAAATCCGGATAGAGGGTATAAAGGTCGGGCGTCTCTATGGGGGCGGCGCCCGGCCTTCTTAATGCACCTCAAAAGACCTCAGCGGGGCGTGCGGCCCGGCCACAACTCGGCCACGGTCTCCGGATCGAGCAGCGGTCTGGCCACCACCTCACCCGTAGCCCGGTCGATCACGATGCACCCTCCCCCGACCGTCTCCGGCAACCTGGCGGGATCGTCCGGATCGAGCTCACGCGCCCAGGCGACATATCCGTCACCGAACCCGTGCACCCCCACCGACACCGCCTCATCCGCCGGGCGTACCCCGTTGAAGTACTCCTCGGCCAGCGCCCTGGCCTGATCGAGGTTCATCGCGGCCGCCCGTGCCGGTCGAGTATCACGCAGAACACCCCGGTCACCGTCGTGTACGGCGGCTCCACCGACATGTGCCCCCGCTGGGCGTCGATCCAGATCACCTCACCGTCGACGTTGACCGCGTTCCAGGCGTGGGAGCCGCCACCCGGCCAGCGCACCACGATGACGGCGCCGGCCCCGTGCCCGGCGTCGAGCAGCCGCCGCGCGATCATCGGGTAGGCGTGCCGCCCCTGACCCGCGTACTGGAGTCGCTGCCCCACCCACCGCTCGATCCTGGCCACGCTCCCGCGCTCGCCGGTCAGCACCGGCCGGCCGATCCGGTCGTACTCGGGCAGCCGAGGCGCGGCCGCCGCGGGTTCGCCGTGCCAGGTGGACAACACGGCCAGCGCGCAGTCGGCGGCGTTGGAGGCCCGGAACGGGTCGTCGGCGGGCCCGCCGCCGTTCACCAGCCGCACCCAGGTGCCGCGCGGGTCGGGAAAGCGCGCGCCCTGCCGCAGTGCCTCGGCCAGGTCCCGCTCCACCTGCGGGTCCGGCCGCGCGAGCCCACCCGGCACGCCGTACGGCCGGGAGTCGGCGAGCCTGGGCGGCCGCTGCTCCCGCTCGAACCAGTCGCACTCGGCAGCGGGCACGGCGGGCGTATCGAGGCTGTCGGGCTCGGGATCGTCCGGCGGGCCGGTCGTTCCCGCGGGCTCTAAGGTGGCCGGAGCCTCCGGAGGAAGGCCGGAGGAGGTGTCTGTCTCGGCGGCCCGCTCGTAGTCGAGCCACCGCACCCCCTCCGCCACCACGGGGTTGTACTGCTCCTCTGGAAGGACCCACCGGACGCTCGGCTTGCGCTCGCGGAACACGGCCTGCCTCCTGTCATGCTCGACGAACGATCGTAGAGGCGCCACCATGACCGGGAGGCGAAGTCAGGAAGATTCGCCGCCAGAACTACCCGCCGTACCTGCGCAAACAGCCCAAACCTAGGAGACCTGCACCGTGATGGTGTGCCACCCGGTGGCCCCGTCGGGGGCGGGCGGCGCGGACGCCTCGGTCTGCGTGTACCCGGAGGCGTCGGTCGCCCGCACCTGGATCGTGTGCCGCCCGGGGGTGGCGTCCCAGTCGATCGACCACTGCCGCCAGGTGTCGGGCCCCGCCACCTCAGCCAGCTTCGCCTGCCGCCACTGCTCGCGGTCGACCCGCACCTCCACGGCGTCGATCCCGGTGTGCTGCGCCCACGCCACCCCCGCGATCGTGGTACGCCCGGCCTTCCGCGAGTCCCCCGGCTTGGGCAGGTCGATGCGCGACTCGGTCTTGATGGGCCCCTTGGCCGCCCACCCGCGCGGCGTCCAGTACGCCTCGTCCGCGTCGAACCTGGTCACCTTGATGTCCACCACCCACTTGGTGGCCGACACGTACCCGTACAGGCCGGGCACCACCTGGCGCACCGGGAAGCCGTGGTCGACGGGAAGGGCCTCGCCGTTCATCGCGACCGCGAACAGCGCATCACGCCCGTCCATGACCACGTCGACCGGGGTGCCGCAGGTGAAGCCGTCGGCGGAGGTGGACAGGAGCATGTCGGCGTTCGACCGGAGCCCGGCCCTGCGCAGCACCTCGGCCATGCGGACCCCCAGCCAGCGGGCGTTGCCGACGAGATCGCCGCCGACCTCGTTGGAGACGCAGGTGAGCGTGACGTCCGCCTCGGTGAGCGGCATCTTCAGCAGGTCCGCGTACGTGAGCTCGACCGGCCGTTCGACCAGGCCGTGGATGCGCAACTTCCAGTCGTTCGGATCGACCTGGGGGACGACGAGGGCGGTATCAACCCTGTAGAAGTCCCGATTTTTCGTGATAAACGGGGACAGGCCGTTGATGCGGAGGTCCGCGCCCGCCGGGACGGGCTTGGCCGGCGTCGCCGGTTTGGGCAGGGCCAGCCCCACCCGCGCGGCGTCCACCGCCCGGCGCCCGCCGAGCTGCTGCCCGATGACGGCCGCCGCCCCCGCGACCACCACGCCACCGGCGACCCCGGTCAGCAACCGCCGCCGGTCGAACGCCCGCAGCTCCGCGCCGGACCGCATCACCGCGGGCCACTCCACGCCGACGCCGCCCCTGTCGGCGTCCTCGCCGGTGGCGTCGGCGGACGGGGCCGAGTCGCCCGGGGCCGGCTCGGCGCGCGAGCCGCCCGCTGCCCGCCGTACCAGCCAGGAGAGCGTCCAGGCGCCGGCCGCGGCCCCGACCACGGTCGGGATCGCGTCCAGGACCCCGGCGTCCGGCCGGGTCAGCACCGCCAGCAGGCCCACCACCCCGAACGCGGCCAGCCCGGCGAAGCCGTAGGCGAGCCGGCGCCTGGCCAGCACCCCGATGACGGCGGCGATCGCGGCGAGCACCACGAGAACGCCCCCGATGAGGACCGTCTTGTCGTTCTCGCCGAACGTCCTGATCGCGAAGTCCTTGACCGGAGGCGGCGTCAGATCGACCGTCACATCGCCCACGGCCACGACGGGAAACGTCTCGGGCCCCACGACGCCGGCCACGAGCTGCGCGATGCCCAGGGCCACGCCGCCGGACACCAGTCCCGCCAGGGCCCCGGCCCAGGCGGGCACCATCTCATTCCTCTGCACGTTCCGAAGGTACGTCGTCGCGCGTCAAAGGGTTCTTACGCGGTGGTTACGAGCTGAGCAGCCCGCGCACGATCGGCGCCAGCGCGCGGAAGGCCCGCCCTCGGTGGCTGATGGCGTCCTTCTCCTCCGCCGGCATCTCGGCCGTCGTGCGATCCTCGCCGTCGGGCACGAAGATCGGGTCGTAGCCGAACCCGTTGGCCCCTCGGGGCGTGGTGACCAGGCGCCCCTGCAGCACGCCTTCGACCACGCGGCACTCCCCCGACGGCAGCGCCAGCGCGGCGGCGCAGGCGAAGTAGGCGGTCAGCTTGTCTGCGGGCACGTCGGAGACCTGCGCCAGCAACAACGCGAGATTGGCCCGGTCGTCGCCGTGCCGCCCAGACCAGCGGGCGGAGAAGACGCCGGGCATGCCGTTGAGCACGTCGACGCACAGCCCCGAGTCGTCTGCGACCGCGGGCAACCCGGACCCCTGCGCGACGGCATGTGCCTTGAGCAGGGCGTTTTCCTCGAACGTGACCCCGGTCTCGGCGACCTCGCCGATCGCGGGGAACTCCTCCAGCCCGACGATGTCGAACCCGGCCAGGATGCGGCGCAGCTCCGCGATCTTTCCCGCGTTGCGGGTGGCCAGCACGATCTTCATGCGCCGAGCGCCTCCTGCTGGATCAGCGTGAGCTCCTCGCAGCCGCCCACGGCCAGGTCGAGCAGCTCGTTGAGCACGTCGCGGTCGAACGGCGCGCCCTCGGCGGTGCCCTGCACCTCGACGAAGCTGCCCTCGCCGGTCATCACCACGTTCATGTCGGTCTCGGCGGCGACGTCTTCGGTGTAGCACAGGTCGAGCATCGGCACCGAGCCGACCACCCCGACCGAGACGGCCGCGACCGAGCCGATCAGCGGGTCGCCCGGGCACATCCGGCGCTTGCGCATCCAGGCGACCGCGTCGGCCAGCGCGACGTAGGCGCCGGTGATCGCGGCGGTCCTGGTGCCGCCGTCGGCCTGCAGCACGTCGCAGTCGAGCAGAATGGAGTTTTCCCCCAACGCCTTGTAATCGACGCAGGCGCGCAGCGAGCGCCCGATCAACCGGGAAATCTCGTGGGTCCTGCCGCCGATTTTGCCCCGGACCGATTCGCGATCGTTACGAGTATTGGTCGCGCGCGGCAGCATGGCGTATTCGGCCGTAACCCAGCCCTGGCCGCTGCCTCTTCGCCACCGCGGCACGCTGTCCTGGACGGTGGCCGCGCACAACACCCTGGTGCCGCCGAACTCGACCAGCACCGAGCCCTCGGCATGGGTGAGCCATTGCCTGGTGATGGTGATGGGGCGAAGCTGGTCAGGGTTGCGGCCATCCTGTCTGGACATGCAGATCACCCTATCTCCGCGCCACAACACTCTTGACCAAATGTGTCCGACACATGGATCCTTACGCAATGACAACGGGGGTGTTGCGAAACCCTGACTTCCTCCGGTTCCTCAGTTCGCACGTCGCGAACGAACTCGGAGCGAATATCTCGCGCGTCGCGCTCCCGCTGGTCGCCGTGCTCGTGCTGCACGCCCGCCCCGCGGAGGTGGGCGTGTTGTCCGCGTTGCAGACAACCGCCTTCCTGCTGATCGGCCTGCCCGCGGGGGTGTGGGTCGACAGGATGCGCAGGCGCCGCGTGATGATGGCATCCGACCTGGCCAGGTTCCTCCTGCTCGGGAGCATACCGCTGGCGTCCGAGCTGGGGGTGTTGTCGATCGGGTTGATGTTCGTGGTGGCGCTGCTCGCCGGTGTGGCGCAGGTCTTCAACGACGTGGCCGACCAGACGTACCTGCCCGATCTCGTCAGCAACCGGCTGCTCACCGACGGCAACTCCAAGCTTGAGGTGGTGCGCTCGGGGTCGTTCCTGGCGGGGCCGGGCGTGGGGGGCACGCTGGTGCAGTTGCTGGGGGCGCCGCGCACGATGGTCGCCACCGCGCTGGGCGCGCTCGCCTCGGTGCTCTTCCTGAGCTCGATCAAGGCGGCCGACAAGCCGCCCCCGGTCACCGAGCCCACTCCGCTGCTGCGCGGCATCGGCGAGGGCCTGGCGTACGTGTGGCGCGACGGGCTGATGCGCATGTTCGTGGCCACGACGGCCGCCGTCAACCTGTGCATCAGTGCCGTGCTGAGCTTATCGGTGTTGTTCCTGGCCGAGGTGGTCAGGCTGCCGCCCGGCCTCATCGGCGTGCTGCTCATGTCGGGCGGGATCGGCGGCCTGATCGGCGGCTTCACCGGCGGCTGGCTGTCCAGGAAATACGGCGCCGCCAGGATGGCCTGGCTGGCGGTCACCGTTGCCTCGCCCTTCGGCCTGCTGCTGCCGATGACGCAGGCCGACTGGCGGGTGGTGTGCTTCGCGATCACCTCGATCATGTTGTCGTGGAGCGCGGCCCTGATGAACGTGGGCCAGATCACCTACCGGCAGACGGTGACCCCCGAGCACCTGCTCGGCCGGGTCAACGCGTCGGTGAGGTTCATGGTCTGGGGCACCATGCCGCTGGGCGCGCTGCTCGGCGGCCTGGTCGGCCAGCAGATCGGCGTTCGTGAGGCCCTGTGGGTGTTCATGGCGGGACGGCTGGTGGCGTTCGTGCCGCTGCTGTTCTCGCGGCTGCCGCGCATGCGCGACTTCAGCGAGGCTCAGGCCAGGTCGTAGACCGCTCCGCTGCGGGCCAGCTCGACGGGACCGTCGTAGCCGCCTCCCGCGGCCTCGTCGAGCACGACGGCCTGGTCGTTCCAGGGCACGAGGTGGGTGAGCACGAGCCGGCCGACGTCGGCCTTGGCGGCGTGCTCGGCGGCCTGGCGCCCGGTCAGGTGCAGGCCGGAGGGGAGGTCGGGGGCCTCGATGAAGGACGCCTCGCACAGCAGCAGGTCGGCGCCCGTGGCCAGCTTCACCAGCTCGTTCGACTCGCCGGTGTCGCCGGAGTAGGCCACGCAGGCGCCGCCGTTGGCGACGCGGAAGCCGTACGCCTCGACCGGGTGGTTGACCAGGCCCGCGGTGAGGGTGAACGGCCCGATCTGGAACGAGCCGGGTGCCAGCGCCACGAAGTCGAACGCGGTCTCGAGGCCCGGCTCCTCCGGCATCCCGTACGCGGCCGCCAACCGGCCCGGCGCGGCGGCGGGCGCGTAGACGGGCACCACGGGGTACGGCGCCTCGGGTCCGTACGTGCGGGCCACGTGGTATCCGCAGATGTCGAGGCAGTGGTCGGCATGCAGATGGGACAGGCAGATCGCGTCCACGTCGTACAGGCCGATGTGGCGTTGGAGCGCGCCGAGCGACCCGCTGCCGAGGTCGAGCAGCATCCTGAACCCGTCGGCCTCGATCAGGTAGCAGGACGCGGGGCTGTCGGGCCCGGGGTAGCTCCCCGAGCAGCCGACGATGGTCACCTTCATGTGGGCTCCTTCTCGTTGCGACGCTCCGCGTCGCGGCTCGGCCCCTCGAACCCGGTGTCTTCCCTCGTCAGTCCAGACACCGGCGCCGCCGAGCGGCCGTTAAAGGTAGTACCCCCCACTGGTGCGACTTCGACCGCATCGATCTCCGGGCCCAGGAAACGCCGCCCGAGTCGGGCGAAGAGCAGGGAGTCGCCGGTGGCGCGGAAGCGGTGCCGGGGGGTGGCCTCGCCTCCCGCCGCCAGATCGTGGTCGTGCAGGATCCGGTAGACGTCCTTGGCCGTCTCGTCAGCGCTGGAGACCAGCGTGACCCCGTCACCGGCGACGTAGGAGATGGCGCCGGTGAGCAGGGGGTAGTGGGTGCAGCCGAGGATGAGAGTGTCGCACCCGGCGGCCCTGATGGGCTCCAGGTAGTCGCGCACGACCTCGATGAGCTCGTCGCTCGTCGTCTCTCCTCGTTCGACGTACTCCACCAGGCGTGGGGCGGCCACGCCGGTGAGTTGCACGTCGGGAGCCGCGGTGAAGGCGTCGTGATAGGCCATGGAGTCGATGGTTGCCCTGGTGGCGATCACGCCTACCCTGCCGGTGCGGGTGGCTCGCACCGCGCGCCTGGTGGCCGGCTGGATCACCTCGACGACCGGCACGTCGTAGCGCTCACGCGCGTCGCGCAGCACGGCGGCACTGGCGCTGTTGCACGCGATCACGAGCATCTTGACGTCGTGCTCGACAAGGTGGTCCATCACTTCCAGGGCGTAGGCGCGGACCTCCGCGATGGGTTTCGGCCCGTACGGCTGGCGGGCCGTGTCGGCCACATAGGTGATCGATTCCTGGGGCAACTGGTCGATGATCGCTCGGGCGACCGTCAAGCCGCCGACCCCGCTGTCGAAGATCCCAATACTCGCGTCCGGCACGCTCTAGAGGGTAGGCGACCTGCACGATCAACACTGCGTAAGAATCCTCACAGGTGCGACACGTGAGCTTGTAGCGATGTTGTCTTCCTCACACTTTGCCCGGTTAGCCCCTTCCGACCCGGGCGAGTTGCCGCGACTGGGCGACGAGGCGGCCGGCGGAGTCGCGTACCTCGACCTCCTCGTCGAACCAGCCGTCGGAGATCAGGCGGCCGCTGCCGAGCAGCGTGAGCCAGCCGGGCGCGGGCAGCGCGCGCAGGTGCCAGGTGAGGTCCACGGTCGGCGCCCAGCCACGCTGGCCCGCCGAGAACACCACGGGCGGCAGCGCGTCCACGGCCAGCGCCAGCACGTACGGGTCCGGGTCCTGGGGCTCGGCCATCCTGAAGTGCGCCCGCGACTCGGGCCTGCCGGTGGGCTCGCCCTTCAGCCAGCCGATCGTGGGCGGGTCGAAGAGCAGCTCCATCTGGGCGTTCAGGTTCATGCCGGACTCGGGCTTGGGGTCGGGTAGCTTGGCACAGTCGTCGATGCTCGGCATGTTATATGCCGATTTTTCGGCATAAAGGGGCTCAGCCTCCTTCAGCGTGGCCGTCGTGATCAGGCCCTCGATCTGCGCCACACCCTCCTGTACGAGCGTGGCCCTCGCGAACGCGGCCGTCCGGCCCGCCTTGAGCGGCTCGATCCTGACCTGCGCGGGACCCGCGACCGGCGCCTTCAGGAACTGCGCGGTCGTGCTCACCGGATGCTCGAACGGCGAGGCGTCCACCGCCGCACGCAGGATCACGGCCATCAGGTAGCCGCCGTTGAGCGGGCCGCCGATCGCGTACCCGGGGTCCAGGCACACGTCATAGGTGCCCTCGTCGACCTTGATCGCCTGCGTGGCCTCGTCGAACTTGGTCATCCGCGCCCGCCTCAAATCCGGAACGTTATTCTAGTGGTCACATACTCTATTGCATCGACCTATCAGCGCGCCTACCTGCGAAAACGTGATTCGGCTGAGAAAGTTCGATCATGGCAAGTGTCACCGAACTCATCGGTCAGTCCGTATGGGACTCGAACGGGGTCTGGGTCGGTTTCGTCGTCGACATCCGCGTCGTCAAGCACAGGGGCGAACTCCAGCAGAGCCACACCGTCTACGGCCTCGTCGTCTCCGGCAGGCGGGCCCCGCTCCTGCTCGCCCTCACCCGCGAACGCCAGGGGCGCTCGGCCTGGCTCTCGCGGGCGCTGGCGCGCCTGGTCTACGCGGGGTGCACGTTCGTGCCGTGGGCCAGCGTCGCCGAATACGGCGGCGGCGAGGTCCACATCGACGTGCTCAGGAATGAGCTCACCCGGGCCTGACGTCAACTCCAGCAAATTGCAAGCGCCTGTCTAGCAACATCCGTTACTTTCTCTGTGGCAAAAAGTCCACATTGTGAGTTGAGTGATGTCTGCGAATAATCCCCCACATGGCCAGGATCCTGACCGGACGACGGCGTACAACTGGAATCAGGGGCAGCAGCCGGAGAACCCCCCGACCATGCCGCTGCAATCCGGCCAGCCGTACCCGCCGCAGCAGCCCTACCAGCAGCAGCCTTACGGCCAGCAGCCTTCGCAAGGCGCCTACGGCCAGCAGGGGGCCTATGGTCAGCAGGCGTCCCCTGGCCAGCAGCAGCCGCCGTACAACCCCCAGGCGGCGTACGGCCAGCAGCCCTCCTACGGCGCCCCGTACGGCCAGCAGGACCAGCAGAATTGGCAGCAGAACCAGCAGGCCCAGGGCGGCTGGCAACAGCAGCAACCACAGCAGGGCTGGCAGCAACAGGACCAGTACGCGCAGGGCGGTTGGCAGCAGCAGGGCCCCGAGGGCTTCGGCCCCGCGGCGCCGGCCAAGAAGGGCCGCAAGACCTGGATCGTCGCCGCGGCCGCCGCGCTCGCGGTGGTGCTGCTCGGCGGCGGCGCCGTGTGGGCCGTGGGAGCCATCGGCGGCGGCGGTACGCAGCCGAACGACGTCCTGCCGGCCGACTCGATCGCCTACGCCCGGCTCGACCTGGACCCGGCCGCGAACCAGAAGCTGGCGCTGTTCCAGCTGGCCAGGAAGTTCACGGTCACCAAGAACTCGTTCTCGGGCGAGGACCCGCGCCAGGCGCTGTTCAACACGATCAACAGTGACTCCGACTCCAAGATCGACTTCGCCAAGGACGTCGACCCGTGGCTGGGCAGCAGGGTCGGCTTCGCCGCCGTGCCCTCCGGCAAGACGGAGCCCGACTTCGCGGTGGCCGTCCAGGTCAAGGACCAGGAGCAGGCCAAGGCCGGCATCGCCAAGCTGATGGACGGCGACAAGTACGGCATCGCCTTCCGCGACGACTACGCGCTGCTCAGCTCCACCCAGCAGCTCGCCGACAAGTACGCCCAGGCCGAGGGCAGCCTGTCCGACAACGCCGAGTTCAGCGACGACATGGGCGCGGTCGGCGAGCAGGGCGTGTTGTCGTTCTGGGCCGACATGGGCGGTCTCATGGAGATGGCCAAGAAGGAGATCCCGGCCGGCCAGGCCGCCACGCTCGACCAGGTCAAGGACGCCAGGTTCGCCGGCGCCCTGCGCTTCGACAGCGCCTACGTCGAGCTGGCCGGGGTCGTGAGGGGCGTCAAGGGCCTGGCACCCCAGGGCGACCTGCCCAAGGCCAACCTGGGCACGCTGCCCGCCTCCACGGGGGCCGCCCTGTCGATCTCCGGCCTCGACCAGACCATCACCAAGCAGTGGGCCGAAATCGAGAAGCAGGTCACGGCGTCGGGCAGCGCGGAGATCACACAGCTCCTCACCCAGGCCAAGACCCAGTTCGGCCTGGACCTGCCCGCCGACCTGGCCACGATCTTCGGCAAGAACTTCACGATCGCGGTGGACAGCGAGGGCCTGGACAGCGACCAGATCAAGGGCGGCGTGCGGGTCGCCACCGACCCGGCCAAGGCGCAGGCGATCATCGACAAGGTCCAGCAGGCGATGACCGCCAGCGGCCAGCCCGCTCCGCAGATCGCCAAGGTCGCCGGGGACGGCGTCTTCACGGTGGCGACGACGGACGAGTACGCCAAGAAGCTGGCCGAGCAGGGCACGCTCGGCGACTCGGAGACGTTCCAGACGGCGATCCCGAACGCGGGCGAGGCGAACTCCGCGCTGTTCGTGGACCTGGACAAGGTCGAGAACCTCTACCTCAAGTCCCTGCAGGGCGACGAGAAGGCCAACCTGCAGGTGCTGAAGGCCATCGGCATGAGCGGCACGCAGAGCGACACGGAGGCGACGTTCTCGCTGCGGGTCCTGTTCAACTGATGACCAGGAGGGGCGGCCGGTCCGGCACCGGCCGCCTTTCTCATGCCCAGAGCTGGCCTTCGAGGCGCTCTTCCGCCTCGTCCAGGGTGCCTTCGTAAGCACCCGTGGACAGGTATTTCCAGCCGCCGTCGGCCACCACGAACACGATGTCGGCGCGTTCCCCCGCCTTGACCGCCTTCCCGGCCACCCCCAGCGCCGCGTGCAGCGCCGCACCGGTCGAGACCCCGGCGAAGATGCCCTCGGCGGCCAGCAGCTCGCGGGTGCGCCGCAGCGCGTCGGCCGAGCCGACGGAGAAGCGGGTGGTCAGCACCGACTCGTCGTAGAGCTCGGGGATGAAGCCCTCGTCCACGTTGCGCAGCCCGTAGACCAGCTCCCCGTAACGCGGCTCGGCGGCCACGATCTGCACGCCGGGCACCCGCTCGCGCAGGAACCGCCCGACCCCCATCAGCGTCCCCGTCGTGCCCAGCCCGGCCACGAAGTGGGTGACGGTGGGCAGGTCCTCGAGGATCTCCGGGCCCGTGCCCTCGTAGTGCGAACGCCAGTTGGCCGGGTTTCCGTACTGGTAGAGCATCACCCAGGACGGATTCTGCGCCGCCAGCTCCTTGGCGACGCGTACGGCCTCGTTGGAGCCCCCCGCGGCGGGCGAGGAGATGATCTGCGCGCCCCACATGCGCAGGAGCTGGCGGCGCTCCTCCGAGGTGTTCTCCGGCATCACGCAGATCAGCTTGTAGCCCTTGAGCTTGGCCGACATGGCGAGCGAGATGCCGGTGTTGCCGCTGGTGGGCTCCAGGATCGTGCACCCCGGCGTGAGCCGGCCCTCCTTCTCGGCCTCCTGGATCATCCAGAGCGCCGGCCTGTCCTTGATCGAACCGGTCGGGTTGCGGTCCTCGAGCTTCGCCCACACCCGCACGTCGGCGGAGGGCGACAGTCTCGGCAGCCCGACGAGGGGCGTACGCCCGACCGAGTCGATCAGCGAGTCGAAACGCATGTCACCCGCCGGCGACGGCAGGCAGCACGGTCACCGTGTCGCCGTCGGACACCGGCGTGCCGAGACCGCCCAGGAAGCGCACGTCCTCGTCATTGAGGTAGACGTTGACGAAGCGGCGCAGGCTGCCCTGGTCGATCAGGCGGTCCTTGATGCCGGGGTGGCGGGACTCAAGATTGCTGATCAGCTCGTCGAGGGTGGCGCCCTCGGCGTCGACGGCCTTGGCGCCGTCGGTGTAGTTGCGCAGGATGGTCGGAATGCGTACTTCGATGGCCATCGCGGTCGGTCTCCTCAGTCAGGTCGCGGACTCGGCGAGATAGGAAGTCATCGCGGACTCGGCGATATTGGAAGTCGTCGTCCCATCGGCAGCAACGCCGACGGCTGGATGCGGATTCCGCCTCAGCGACAGTCGTAGACGACGACAGCCGGAGTATGCGCGAAGAGGAAGCTCTGCACGGCCCGGACCATCATGGGAGAAACCTTACCTCTTCCTCTGTGATCACACCTTCGAGGATCCGGTACGAGCGGAACTCCACCTCGTCCTCGTCCCTCGTGGACACCAGGACGTAATGGGCCTCCGGCTCGGAGGCGTAGGACACGTCGGTGCGCGAGGGGTAGGCCTCGGTGGCGGTGTGGGAGTGGTAGATCACGACGGGTTCCTCGTCGCGGTCGTCCATCTCGCGCCAGACCCGCAGCTGCTCCAACGAGTCGAAGCGGTAGAAGGTGGGCGAGCGCTCGGCGTTCGCCATGGGGACGAAGCGCTCGGGCACGCCGTTCCTGCCCGCGATGACGCCGCACGCCTCGTCGGGGTGGTCGGCCCGGGCGTGCGCGACGATCTTGTCCACCAGTTCCTGCGAGATCGACAGCATGCCCGGAAATTACCAGAGGGCCCGGACCAGGCTGTCCTGGAGGTAGGTCAGCCAGTCGTAGGTGACGTAGGCCGGGTAGCGAGGGTCGTCCTCGGACATCATGGCGATCTCGTCGTGCACCTCCTCGGTCACGTCGAGCTTGATGCCGAGCGTGAGGCGTACGTCGTTGAGCGAGCGCAACCACGCCTGGGCCTGCTCGGGCGTGAGCAGGGCGCGGCCCGACTTGGCGGTGTCGAAGACGGTCTGCGCGTCGGCCCGCTTGCCGTCGCGCAGCGTGGCCTCGGTGTAGCGGCGGAACTCCGCCGCCTCCTTCTCGTCCTTGTACGCCGACGGGAACAGCCTGGCCAGCACCGGATCCGACGGCGCCTCACTGGCCCCGATGCCCAGGGCGCGCTCCAGCGGGTCGTCGCTGGTCTCCCCCGGCGCCACGATGCCGAGCATCATCGAGACGAGCGAACGCAGCAGCGAGACCTCCGCGGCCTCGAACTCCGCGATGACGCCACCAGCCTTGCCCGGCGAGAACCCCGAAGTCACCCGCGCCGCCTCACTTTCCTCATCGGCCTCACTCGCCTCATTTGACGGAGTCCGACTGGACCGTCGCCCACAGGCCGTAGGAGTGGAGAATCTGCACATCGCGTTCCATCTCTTCGCGCGTGCCGCTGGACACGACCGCCTTGCCCTTGTGGTGAACGTCCAGCATGAGTTTCTCGGCCTTCTCCTTCCTATAACCGAAGACCGTTTGGAAGACATAGGTCACGTAGGACATCAGGTTGACCGGGTCGTTCCAGACGATGGTCACCCATGGCAGATCGGGCCGGACGTCCGATGACGGACGCTCAACGGCGATTGGAGCGGTGCTACCCACATCCCCGAGTCTGCCCTATCTGGGCCGTAGTCTTCGAGTCGTGACAATGACCATGAGCACTGCGTTGCTCACAGATCACTATGAGCTGACGATGCTGCAGGCGGCCCTGCGGAGCGGC
Organism: Nonomuraea marmarensis; assembly: GCF_043197025.1. Classification (NCBI taxonomy): domain Bacteria; kingdom Bacillati; phylum Actinomycetota; class Actinomycetes; order Streptosporangiales; family Streptosporangiaceae; genus Nonomuraea; species Nonomuraea marmarensis. Next base: position 360,346 of record NZ_JBICRM010000003.1, on the reverse strand, counting down.
GCGGCCCACCGGCGCGCGGTTTTCGAGGTGTTCGCCAGGCACTTGCCGGGTGGGAGGCGTTACGGGGTTGTCGCCGGCACGGGACGTGTCCTGGACGAGCTGGAACGCTTCCGCTTCGGTGAGGAAGAGCTTGCCTACCTGCGCGAGAACCAGGTCGTCGACGACAGTACTCTGGCGTTTCTCGCCGATTACCGGTTTTCCGGGAACGTCTACGGCTACCGCGAGGGCGACCTCTACTTCCCTGCTTCTCCCATCATGGTCGTGGAGGGCACGTTCGCGGAGGCCGTACTGCTGGAGACGATCACGCTGTCGATCCTTAACCACGACTGCGCCATCGCCTCGGCCGCCTCCCGCATGACGAACGCCGCGGGCAAGCGGCCGCTCATCGAGATGGGCTCGCGCCGCACGCACGAGAGCGCCGCCGTGGCCGCCGCGAGAGCCGCGTACATCGCCGGGTTCGCCTCGACCTCCAACCTGATGGCCGGGCACGTGTACGGGGTCCCCACGGCCGGTACGGCGGCGCACGCGTTCACGTTGCTGCACGACTCGGAGAAGGCGGCGTTCGAGGCCCAGATCGCCACGCTCGGCCCGGGTACGACGCTGCTGGTGGACACGTACGACGTGGCCGAGGCGGTACGGACGGCCGTGGAACTGGCCGGGCCGGAGCTGGGCGCGGTCCGCATCGACTCGGGCGACCTGGCGGCGGCCGCCCAAGAGGTGCGCGAGCAACTGGACGCCCTCGGCGCCTTCGACACCCGCATCCTCGTCACCTCCGACCTCGACGAGTACGCCATCGCCGCGCTGGCCGTCGCCCCCGTGGACGGCTACGGCGTGGGCACCTCCCTCGTCACCGGCTCCGGCGTCCCCACGGCGGCCCTCGTCTACAAGCTGGTGGCGCGGGAGACGGCGACGGGCAAGCTGGAGGCCGTGGCCAAGCGCTCGGTGGGCAAGCCGTCGCGCGGAGGCCGCAAGGAGGCGTTCCGGCTGCTGGACCCGGCGGGCCACGTGGAGACCGAGCTGATCACCACCGGTGGCCTGGTCCCGGAAGGCGGTATCCCCTTGCTGCACGAGCTGGTACGCGACGGGCAGATCACCGGCAGGGAACCCCTCTCAGCCGCCCGCGAACGCCACGCCGAGGCCATCGCCTCGCTCCCCCTGGAGGCCCTCCACCTGGGCCGGGGGTACGCGGCGATCCCCACGGAATTCGCCTGACGTATCGTGCTACGTATGGGCACCGCGTTGATCATCGTCGATGTGCAGAACGACTTCTGCGAGGGCGGCAGCCTGGCCGTGGCAGGGGGCTCGCGAGTGGCGGCGGCGATCACCCGCCACGTGTCCGTCCACCGCTATGACCACGTGGTGGCGACCAGGGACTACCACATCCAGCCCGGCCCGCATTTCTCCCCCATGCCCGACTACGTCTCCACCTGGCCCCCGCACTGCGTCGCCGGCACGCCCGGGGCGGACTTCCACCCGTCGTTCGACGTGTCGGGTGTGGAGGAGGTCTTCAGCAAGGGGGCGTACGCGGCGGCGTACAGCGGCTTCGAGGGCGCCTCGGGCGACGGGCTGCCGCTGGCGGAGTGGCTCGAGCAGCGGGGAGTCCACGAGGTTGACGTGGTGGGCATCGCCACGGACCACTGCGTCCGTGCCACGGCGCTGGACGCGGTCAAGAACGGCCTGGCGGTGCGGGTGCTCCTGGACCTGACGGCCGGGGTCGCGCCGACGACCACGGAGGCGGCGATGGCGGAAATGGAGGACGCGGGCGCCACCCTCCGGGGAGCGCCCGCAGTGGGTTGATCAGTTCGCGTCCGCGGGCAGGACGGTGAAGGCCTCACCCCAGAGCGGTTTCATCGCCCTGAAGTGCCGCTGGTCGAGCGTCAGCACGCGGGTCGTCTTGAAGCGAGCGGCTAGGAGGACGACGGACGCGTCCGCGAGGCCGATCTTCATGCTGCCGTAGCGGCTGATGAGTCCGGCCGCCCGCTCGACTTCGTGGCGCGTCATCGGGAAGAGGTCATAGACCCCACGCCCGACCTCACCCAGGTAGTCCAGCTCAGCCCGCAGGCCGATCCGGGTCAGCAGCATGTAGTCCAGCTCCGCCAGGATGAATGGCGAGAGCACTATCCCTCCCGTCTCGTTGTCGAGCACCTTCTTCACCGCGAGGTGCTCGTCTGAAGCGCGGTCGGCGGCCGCGAACGCGCCGCTCGTGTCCAGAATGAGCATCAGTCGAGCCCATCCCTGCCGAACCCTTCGGCGAGAACGTCGTCCACGCTGCGCGCCAAGGCAGGGTCGCCGCTGTCGAACAGCGGCAGTCGTGGCCGAGGCCGCTCTCCGAGGACCTCCTCGTTGAGAGCGCGCTTGATCGCCTCTCGCATGTATGACTCCTCGGACATCCCATGCACCCGGGCCGCCTCAGCGACCTGGTTCTTGATCTCCTCGGGCAGGTACAGACTTACCTCAGGCACCCTTCTACGGTAACCCGGCGTCCCTCTTACGCCGTCGATCACGAAGAGTACACAGTGTGCAACGCTGAGGTCATGTGATATCCAAGAGGGCGAACCCTCTCCGAATCTGTACTAATACGGAGAGTAACAAGACTCCATCCTCGTGGGAGGTTTCTTCATGCTGGCCCTCTCCCTAGGTGTGGCCTGGCTCGTTCTCGCCCCCCTCTGCCTGTGGTTACTCGCCAAGGGCAGCAACGGCGAGCGAGTGGGCGCGATCGTGACACTGGCGCTGCTGGAGGGCGGCACGATCGCGATGGACGCCGTCCTCCCCCACCCCGCCCCCACTCCGCCGCTGGTGGTGGCGCACGCGCTGCCGCCCACCCGGCCCTCCTGTACCGAGCGCATCCCGGCCCCAGAGTCAGCGCAGGTCGGCGAGGGACTTGTGCTGACCTGGGCGGCCGCGCCGCGCGAGTGCCGGACGGCGCACGTCGTCGTCCGCAGCGAGGGCAGGAAGCTGCTGGTCTGGTTGCACGAGAGCCCGGGGATCGGGGAGCGTAAGACCGTGATGACGCTGCGTCACAGAAGCGTGCTCACACTCCCCGTACGGGTCGAAGGCGGCATCGCCACGCTAACCATCCCGCGACACGAAAAGTCCGGTTATATCCCGATTAATGGACGGACTGGGCGACGGATACCGAAACCTGCCACTTCGGTAAGTAATGCAGTCATGTGACCGACGGCCGCGCGGGCCGGCGCGCTAGGGTCCCCGGTCGTGACCGAACCGGACTTCCTGCGCACCACCCGCGCGTCCTACGACGCCATGGCCTCCGACTACGCCGAGTTCTTCCACGACGAGCTGGCGGGCAAGCCGCTGGACCGGGCGATGTTCGCCGCGTTCGCCGAGCTCGTACGGTCCTCCGGCCCCGTCGCGGACGTCGGGTCGGGCCCGGGACGCGCCGCTCAGCGTCGCTCAGGACTTGGCGACGGCCAGCCGCAGTGCGTCGTCGAACCTGGCGAACACCTCGAACGCGTGCCGTAACCCGGTGATCGACAACACCCGCGCCATGACCCCCTGAACCCCGCCGAGCAGCAGCCGGGTGCCTCTGGCCTCGCATCGCTGCAGGAGGCTGACGAGCTCGTTCATCCCCATCGAGTCGCAGAACGAGACCTCGCCGAGGTCCAGGATCAGGAACGGTTTGGGGGGCAGGTCCCAGATGCGCTGCAGGTGCTCCCTCAACACCGGCAGCGCGTTGACGTCCAGCTCGCCTTCAAGTCTGATGATGATGGCGTTTCGAGAGAGGCCGGACGTGACGACGAGCGTCGACCTTCCGGTGGCCTCAGACGACATGGGCAAAGTCCTTCTGCATATCCCGAGAACAGCCAAGTGTGGTTGTTGCCGCTTACGTCGAGCTTCTAACAGAAGGACACTGCTCTGTGGCCAAATGCGCAGAGTCACGCGTAGTAACCGCCGCGGAGTCCGGGGCCTGCACGCGCGCAGCGCTGGGGGCGGCGCGCCGCGCGCGATCGCACTTCAAACCGCTCTGAAGGTGATCAGGTAGGCGATGGCCAGGATGGCGAGGACCACGAGCAAGGCGCTCGTGCCGGTGATCACCATGATGACGTGCGTCCGCCGGATCATCCCGCGGATCCCCGCCAGTGCCAGCATGATCATGGTTGCCAGGATGAAGAGGGTCAGGTTCTTGGTGTCGGCTGAGCCGGGCATTGCCACCGCGAGGTGGAGGGCTAGTGTTGTCATGAAGGTTTTCCCTGGTGCGGATACGCGCTCTGACAGAAACCTCTCTTTGCGGGCACCTCTACTGCTGATTGGCGTCGTCAGGGAGGTGTCCGCGGTCTTTCCGCGTGGGATGCCGCTCCTGGCCGGTAGGGATCATCGGGCTCTCGACATGAAACCACCCCCACGATCCGTTCAGTGAACTTCAGTCGATTAACTGAACCTTCTCCATTTACTTGTTTACCCCAACTGAATACAGCCATTCCAGCCGCGGGAGCCGCAAACGGCTGGCTAGACTGGTGTCTCTTGTGCACATGCTTCGTACACCAGTAGTTGTGTTATGTCCTAGCTGCGGATTCTCCATCGACTTCGCCGCCAGGGTGATGTTCACTAGAGATTCCTGAAGTTCACACGAATGAGGCTGAGGCATGAGCGTCGACGGTGACGCGCGGACCGCGCTGGCGCAGCAGCTGCGCCAGCTCCGCGACAGCCATTGGCCTGATCTGCGGGTCACCCAGGCGCAGCTGAGCGCTGCGTTCCGGGTCAGCGTTCCGCTGATCTCATCGTGGGAGTCGACTCACACGATCAAGATCCCGCCCCTACAGCGGCTGGAGAAATACGCCGCGTTCTTCGCCACCAGGCGTTCGCTCTCCAACGGGACGGCCCGCGTGCTCCCGCTCTCGGAGATGACCCCGGAGGAGGCCGCCGAGCACCAGAGGCTGCTCGACGAGCTGACCCGGCTGCGCAAGGCGGCGTTGAGGTTCCAGGCCGCGGGCGAGACCGCCGAGGCGGCGCCGGCACAGGACGCCTTCCGGGAAGGGCCCCTGCACTTCGCCGACAGGGAACCGATCACGATCATCTGCTCGCAGGTGCCCGAGAACGACCGGCTCAAGATCCCGTACTCGTCGCCGGAGACGCCCGACTACATCGAGCTCTACAAATACTCGGATCTGGATTCGCTGTTCGAGCTGCACGGCCACCTCCGCGCCGCGAACCCGCGCAGCCTGGTCACCCTCCGGGCCCCCGAGGACTTACGCTCCGACGACCTCACGACTCACCTGGTGCTGCTGGGCGGGGTGGACTACAACCAGGTCACCGCGTCCATGCTCGCGCGAATCGAACTCCCGGTACGCCAGGTGGCCGACTGGGTCAGCGAGAAAGGACCGTATTTCGAGGTCAATGAGGGTGACGACACGCGCAGGCACTACCCGGTCACCGGCGGGTCAGGCGATAATCTGCGACTGCTGGAGGACGTCGCGTTCTTCTACCGTGGGGTCAATCCCGACAACGTCGAACGCACCTTGACCATTTGCAATGGCATGTACGCCAGAGGCGTGTACGGTGCGGTCCGTGCGCTGACCGACGAACGGTTCCGCAGCAGGAACGCCGCGTACCTGCGCAGGCGTTTCGGCACCGCCGAGTCGTACAGCATTCTCACGCGGGTCAGGATCGAGGGCCCGGTCGTCGTCACGCCGGACTGGACGCTCGACTCCGTCCGGCTGCACGAATGGTCGGAGCCCACTCATGGAGACTGAAATAGAACAGGTCAGAACGGAGCACCACCACGGCTCCCACCGGCATCTGGTCGACATATTCGATGCCGAATCCGCACCCTCCTGGCCGGGGACGGTGGATGCCATCGTCGTACCCACGATCCGGCATCCCAGCTGGCTGAGGCATGCCGTCCGGCTGGCGTCCGCGCTGGGCTGCCCGCTGGTCTCGTTGCACAGCAAGTGGAGCAGCGCCCAGCTGGCCGCGGCGCTGATGCCGTCCGATGTGCGCTTCATCGCGATCGACATCGACGTGGACCGGCTCAACCTGCCGGATTTCCGGACGACGGCGATGCTGAACGGCACCTCTTTCTTCCGCACGACCGACCTCAGCGCGAAACGCAACACGGGCCTGCTCCTCGCCCGCCTGATGGGCTGGCGGCACATCGTCTTCCTGGACGACGACATCGAGGTCGGGGGGCACGAGGAGGTGGCGCGGGCGGCGGCGCTGCTCGAAACGTACGACGTGGTGGGCATGCACATCGGCGGTTTCCCGGACAACTCCGTCGTGTGTCACGCGCACCGGCTGACCGGAGGGCACCAGGACTCGTTCGTCGGCGGCGGCGCCGTGGCCGTCGAGACGACCCGCAGCCGCTCGTTCTTCCCGAACATCTACAACGAGGACTGGTTCTACCTGCTGGGCGAGAAGTCGCTGCACAGGCTGGCGATCACCGGAATGGTGAAGCAGCGCCCCTACGACCCGTTCGACCGCCTCATCCGGGCGCGGGACCAGGAGCTCGGCGACGTGCTCGCGGAAGGCATCTACTGGCTGCTGGACAAGGAGGAGGGCACGGGCTGGAAGGGCGCGACCGACCTCGCACACTGGACCGGCTTCCTGGCCAAACGCAAGGACTTCATCGAGGACGTGCTGAGCCGGGTGAAGCAACTCCCGCCCGGCCCGCAGATCGAGCGGCACGCCATGGAGAGCTCCCTGCGCGCCGCGCGCGACCGCCTTCGCCGCATCAGCCCGGAGTTCTGCGTCTCCTATCTCAAAACCTGGATGAAAGACCGGCACCGATGGGCGAAACACCTCGCCCGGATGCCAGTGCTCGGCACCACTTCGGACGCCATGAAATGGCTGGTCAAGGATGGCGCGAAGCCGTTGAGTTGGCGGAGCTCCATGGATGCCCCCCGTTGATTCACCGGAGCGTCATCAGGGAATCTGTCGTCCGTGGGGGCACCTGATATTCGCCAAGCCGTCCATACAGACCTCCCTTCCATTGTCCGCTCGCTCGGCCAGGAGCTCTATTTCACCGACCGTCTGACCAGGCAGGACACCGGGCACGGATATCTCCTCGTCGCCTGGGAGCGGGATGTGGCGGTGGGCGACGTCTACGTCTGGCTGGCCCCCGCGGAAGAGCCCGAACTGCGCGCCCATTTACCCGGCGTCGCGTTGCTCACCCATCTGGAGGTCCTTCCCTGGCGCCGTAACCAGGGAATCGGGACCGAGCTCCTGTGGGCGGCCGAGGACCGCCTTTCCGCCGTCGGCCACGAGCAGGTCGCTCTCGGCGTGGGCCTGGACAATCTCGCCGCGCAGCGGTTGTACCGGCGGCGGGGGTACGCCGAGTGGCCGCATGGCGAGGTGGACACGACGGAGGTCGTGTATCACCCGGACGGCGGGCAGGAGCTGCGTCCGGAGGTCTGCCGCATCATGGTCAGGCGACTCGGCCGGCACCACTCAGGGCTCGGCTAGCGGCGCTGGGTGGCCCAGCGGCGGATGGTGTCGATGCGCTCCCGGATCTGCTCGGCCGTGGCCTGGGCGATCGGCGGGCCGCCGCACGCGCGGCGCAGCTCCGAGTGGATGACCCCGTGCGGCTGGCCCGTGCGGTGGTTCCACGCGCCCACCAGGCCGTTGAGCTCGCGTCTCAGCTCCGCGATCTGCTCGTGCGGCGCCAGGGCCGCGCGCGGCTCCTGCACGGTCTCCTTGCGCTTGGCCGCCTGCTGGTCCGACTGCCGCTTGCGCAGCAGCGTCGCCACCTGGTCGGGCTCCAGCAGGCCGGGCAGGCCGATGAAGTCCTCCTCCTCGGCCGAGCCGACCTCCGCCCCCGTGCCGAACTCGCCGCCGTCGAACAACACCCGGTCGAACGTGGCCGACGTCTCCATCGTCTCGAACGGGAGCTCATCGCCCAGGACGTCGGGATTGTCCTTCTGGCGGTTGGCCTGCTCCAGGAGGCTGTCGTCGAGGCCGTCCTCCGGCGGCTTCTTGTTGAGCACGTGGTCGCGCTCCACCTCCATCTCATTGGCCAGCCCCATGAGCGTGGGCACCGAGGGGAGGAAGACCGAGGCCATCTCGCCGCGCTTGCGGGCGCGCACGAAACGGCCCACCGCCTGGGCGAAGAAGAGCGGGGTGGAGGTCGAGGTGGCGTAGACGCCGACGCACAGGCGGGGGATGTCGACGCCTTCGGAGACCATGCGCACGGCCACGAGCCAGCGGTCCTCCGAGGCCCCGAACTGCTTGATCTTCTTGGAGGCGCCGGGATCGTCGGAGAGCACCACGGTGGCGCCTTCGCCGGTGATGTTGCGCAGGTGGCGGGCATAGGCGCGGGCGGTCTCGTGGTCGGTGGCGATGACCAGGCCGCCCGCGTCGGGGACGCCCCGGCGTACCTCTGTCAGGCGCCGGTCGGCGGCCTGCATGACCTGGCGGATCCAGTCGCCCTTGGGGTCGAGCGCGGCCCGCCACGCCTGCGAGAGCTGGTCTTTGGTCAGCGGCGTGCCGAGGGTGGCGGCGATCTCGTCGCCGGCGCGGGTGCGCCACTTCATCTCGCCGGAGTAGGCCAGGAAGATCACCGGACGTACGACGCCGTCGTCGAGGGCCGGGCCGTAGCCGTAGGAGTAGTCGGCGACGCTGCGCTTGAGACCCTCGCCGTCCTCTTCGTAGCCGACGAACGGGATCGGGTTGTCGTCGGACCTGAACGGTGTGCCGGTGAGCTGGAGCCTGCGCGTGGCGGGCTCGAACGCCTCCTGCACGCCGTCGCCCCACGACTTGGCGTCGCCCGCGTGGTGGATCTCGTCGAAGATGACCAGCGTCTTGCGGTTTTCGGTGCGCGCCCTGTGCAGGGCCGGGTGCATGGCGACCTGCGCGTAGGTCACCGCGACCCCGATGTAGTCGCGCGACGTCGCGCCCTGGCTGTTCTTGAACTCGGGGTCGATGCCGATGCCGACCCGCCCGGCGGCGTCGGCCCACTGGCGCTTGAGGTGCTCGGTGGGCGTTACCACGGTGACCGCCCTGATCACCCCGTTGGCGAGCAACTCGCTGGCGATGCGCAGGGCGTAGGTCGTCTTGCCCGCGCCCGGCGTCGCCACGGTGAGGAAGTCACGCGGCTCGCGCCTGAAGTAGAGGTCGAACGCCTCCTGCTGCCAGGCACGCAGCTTGGGCGCGGTGCCCCATGCGGCTCGGTCTGGATAGGAAGGCGAAAGGTGGGATGCGGCGAAGGTGCTCACCGCATCACCTCTGGGGTTCGTGTGCTTCGCTCTCTCACAGTGACCCAAGAGTAGACGGGCCCACCGACAAGACGTGCCGTGAGTCGTGGATTCTGGCCAAGGTCTTCCCCACGTGCTATGCGGCTTATCGGATGCTCGTCATGACGGCGTCGAGCGCCTGCCTGCGGCTGGTTTCCTCGGGTTGGAGCAGCCCGACCAGCAGTACGGCCTTGTCGTCGCGAGTGAGCAGCATCACTCGGAGGAAGGCGGGCCGGTTGACCACGTCCTGATATTCCGCCCGTAGTGCCCGGGTGTGACCTTCGGGGAGTTGCCGGTCTTCGACGATCGTCACGCGGTCCCCCTTGAGCAGGAGCCTGGAGTACAACTCCGCCGCCTCCGCCGTGGCCTTCTTGGCGTTCTCCACCGGCCCGGGAACCGGCCTGGCCATGACGAGCCCCCCGCCCCCGTCCCTGATGACCGACGTGAACCCCGTCACCGGCGCCACCGCCCCCTCGCGCCACCCCTGCGGCAACGTCACCGTCACCCCCGCCAGCGAGTCGCTCAGCTTCCCCGTCTCCGCCGGTGGCTCGGTGAGCCGTAACACCACCGCGGTCGCCCCCGCCACCAGCCCCGTCCCGGCTAACAACGCCACCAGCACGCCCGCCCACCGACGCCACGCCCGCCCACCGACGCGGCGGCGCAGCCCCGGATCCGCTGGGGAGCCGTAGAGCCGGGCGGAAGGGGGGAGCGACTCCCAGTCCGGGAGCGGGTCGTCGGGCGGGTCCAGCCCGCGGTCCGCCGTCCGTTGGATCCGCGGGTTCCAGGGCTCCTCCGGCTCCAGGTCCAGCGGGTGCGGCACGTCCCGCCGACCCAGGAACTCGGGGGGAGGCGCGGGCCAAGGCTCGGGGGGAGGCTCGGGCTCGCGTACCTGCTCGAAGGGGCTCGCGCGCTCCCGTCGCGGCTCCTCGTCACGGCCCCACGCGAGCTCCCCGTCCTCTGGAGGAGTACGGCGATGCCTGGGACCCGTCCGCGGCGGCCAGACACGGTGATCACCCTCCATGACACCTCCTCTGTCCCGCTGTCCTATCACTCCTCGCCACGGGGATCAGGCGAACCGTGATCGCTGTGACAGGAGGGGCGGAATTCAGCGGGTGCGCCCGGCCAGCACAGTGGCGCCCAGCGCGATGGCGGCCATGAGGAGGGAGATGACGACGAACCCGTTCGCGATCTCGGCGGAGGAGTGCCCGATCAGGTTGACCAGGGCGCCACCGACCCCGATCGCCAGCGCGGACCCCAGCATGTCCGTCACCGACAGCGCCGCCGAGTTCGCCCCTGCTCGTTCACCGGCGACTGCCGCAACGCCGTGACGCTGACGGTGGTCATGCCGAACCCCATCCCGAACCCGGCCACGATCCACGCGGGCACCGCGATCCACCCGGTCACCCCAGGGAGGACGGACAGCAGGCAGATCAGGATCGCGACCATGACGCACACCGCGCCCAGCCGGATCCTCCTGTGCGCCTCCCCGTCCCGCCGGCTCTGCAGGTACGACCCCGCGGACCACCCCAGCGCCCCGGTCGTCAGCGCGATCCCCGCGTACGTCGGATCGAAGGACTTCACCTCCTGCAACACCAGCGGGATGAAGGAGTTCACCCCGAAGAAGGAGGCCGAGAACAACCCCCGCATCAGCACGGTCGTGGGCAACCCGCGCAGGAACCGCAACGCCCCTGGAGGCAGCAGCCGGTAGAGCCCGTAGACCAGGAACGCCGCCCCGGCCACCACCGCGACCGCCCCGGGCACCGGACGCAGGTGCAGCCGGTCCACCCCGTACAGCAGCAGCCCGGCCCCTCCGGCCGTGGCGGTGGCGGCCAGCGTCATCGCCAGCGGCCGGGAGCGCGGCCCCTGTGAAGGCTCAGTACCGGACGACGTCCGCATCCGCAGCGCCGGAACGAGCATCACCAGCGCGGGCACCACCAGCGGGATGATCCCGTAGAACACGTACCGCCAGCCCCACTGGGTCGCCACGAACCCCGCCACGGCCGGCCCCACCATGGCGGGCACCACCCAGGCCGCGGAGACGGCCGCGAACGCCCGGGGCCGCGCCTCCATCGGATAGACCCGCGCGATCATCACGAGCAGCGCCACCACCGAGGACCCGGCCCCCAGCCCCTGCACGGCCCGCGCCGCCAGGAACAACATCGCCGAGTGCGCCGCCCCCGCCAGCGCCATCCCGGTCACGAACAGCACCACCCCGGCCAGGAACGGCAGCGGATACCCGCGCCGGTCCGACCAGAGCCCGGACACCACGTTCGCGAACAGGCTGGCGATGAGGAACGCGGAGAAGCTGATCCCGTAGAGGTCAAGCGCGTCCAGTTCGTCGGCGATGGCCGGCATGACGACACTGACCGACATGCCCTCGAAGGCGATCAAAGTGACCACGAGCAGGATGCCGAACGTGGCCGTACGGTATTCGGGGCCGAGGATTCGGGAGCGTTCGTGGGGAGTGTCGAGTGCCTTCGGTGCTGTCACCCAGACATCGTAATTTGTGCTGGCAACTGGGTTTCAGGGGTGTTTCGGTACGCCGCCCACATCTCGTGCATACGATCCGCCTGCCCCTCCGTGAACTCCGACATGCACCGATCGTGGGCGTAGTCCATGAAGTTGTGCGCGGGGTCCTGGCCCGCGTGCGTGCAGGTGTCCTTGCCCGCCGCGCACGCCACGGTGGCCTTGGCCTCCGCCGGGGTGTCGTCGATGCCGTCGCCGGGCAACGCGCAACCGTTCTCGAACGTGTGGAAGAGCCCGAGCCAGTGCCCGATCTCGTGTACGCCGGTGAAGCCCCGGTTGTAGTTGGTCATCGCGCCCCCGGGCAGGCTGCGCCAGTCGATCACGACGCCGTCGAGGCCGGGCGATTCGGCGTACCAGTAGGGGTAGCTGGCGAAGCCCAGCATGAGCTCGCTGAGCTGGGCGATGTACAGGTTGAGCGTGCCGGCCCCGCCCTCGTGCAGGGCGCTTTTCATGGCCTTCTCGTGGCCGACGGGGTCGGCGAACCAGGCGGCGTCGTCCTTGACCGCGATGCCATCGAGCCTGAACCGCACGCCGGTGTCCACGCCGCCGAAGACGCCGCCGTACGCGGAGTTGAGCGCGTCGATCTGGGCCCTGACCGTCTGGTCGGAGACCTGGCGCGCGCCTTTGGTGATGACGTGCACGCGGGTGGGCACGGTGATCTGCGTGGGCGGCGTGACCCCGGCCAGCCGCTCGCGGAGCTCGGCCATGACCTTGGCCACGTCTTCCGGCTTGGGCGAGCGCGGCCCCGGCTGCCGCGCGGCGGGTCTGGCGCAACCTGCCGCCAGGGCGGCGTCGAGCCGGAGCGGCGGCATGAGCCCGGCCGCGAGCAGGCATGCCAACGAGACGGCGGTCGCGCGCCGGGCCATGCAATCCCCCACTACGATTTGAGCTGGTCTGGCTACCGACCGTAGCTCCAGGCGGTGGGATTACCGCTCAGCAACACTCACTGCTTGTCGCCGTCGCCGTCGCCGCCACCCGGGGGAAGGCCCTCGTAGATCTCCTTGCACTCCGGGCAGACCGGGTATTTCTTGGGGTCGCGGCTGGGCACCCAGACCTTGCCGCACAGGGCGCGGATGGGCGTGCCCGACACCATGCTCTCGGTGATCTTGTGCTTGTCCGCGTAGTGGGCGAATCGCTCATGATCGCCGTCGCCGTGGGACGTCCGCGGAGTGGTCTCCTGCTCAGGGAGGATCTTCGTGGTGCTCACCTCACCGAGTTTATGCCCGCCGCAACACCGGCCCCACACGGCGGCCCAGACAGCGGTACGGCCCCCGGCCGGGTGGCGGGGGCCGTACGAGACGGAGTCAGCCCATGTGGACCGGCGCACCCTCGCTCTTCCTGCCGGACTTGACGAACAACGTCAGCACGGCGGTCAGCACCGCGATGGCGGTGCTGACGATGAAGGCCAGGTGCATGCCGTCCATGAAGGAGTTGTGCACGGCGTCACCGATCTGCTGCGACAGACCCTGGGGCGCCAGGCCGAACGCGGCCGCCTTCTCCAGCGCCGTCATCTGCTCGGCGGGGATGCCCTGGGCCGCGGGGCCGAGGTAGCCGGGCAGCTTGGTGGAGATCTCGGCGGCCATCACGGCGCCCAGGATCGCGGTGCCGAGCGCGCCGCCGACCTGCATGGCCGACTGCTGCAGGCCACCCGCGACCCCGCTCAACTCCATCGGCGCGTTGCCCACGATGATCTCCGTGGCGCCCACGAAGACCGGCGACAGGCCGAACGCCAGCAGCAGGAACGGGATGCCGCTCTCGATGAACGAGGCGTCGATGCTGAGCTGGGACATCAGGAACATCGACAGCGCCGTGATCAGCAGACCGGCCGACATCGTGATCTTGGCTCCGAGCCGGCCGATCGCCATGCCCGCCAGCGGCGAGGCGACGATCATGCCGGCGCTCATCGGCAACATGCGCAGGCCGGCCTCCAGCGGGGACAGGCCGTGCACGCCCTGGAAGAAGAAGCCCAGGAAGAACATCGCGCCGAACATCGCGAAGGCGACCATCATCATCAGCACGGTGCCGATGGAGATCGAGACGTTCCGGAACAACGAGAGCGGCACCAGCGGCTGGCGCGCCCTGCTCTGCCAGATGATGAAGCCTGCGATGAGCACCACGAACGCGGCCACGAAGGTCAGCGTCTTGCTGTCGCCCCAGCCCCACTCGGGGGCCTTGATGATCGTCCAGACGAGGGAGAACATCGCGCCGGACAGCAGCAGAACGCCGAGCCAGTCGATCCTGGCCAGCGTCCGCGTGCGGTTCTCCCTGATCAGGAAGATGCCCATGACGAGGGCGATGATGCCGACGGGCGCGTTGACGAAGAAGACCGACTCCCAGCTCACGTTCTCGACCAGCAGGCCGCCCACGATCGGGCCGGCGGCGCTGGACAGGCCGATGATCGCGCCCCAGGCCCCCATCGCCTGGTTGAGCCGCTCACCGGGGAACGCTCCACGCAGCAACGCCAGGGCGGCGGGCTGGAGCAAAGCGCCGAACAGGCCCTGCAGCACCCGCAGCCCGATCAGCGCGCCGACCGGCGAGAGGCCGGGAATGATGTCCGACAGCTGCGCGCTGAGGCCGATGCCCACCGAGGAGAGCGCGAAGCCGGCGACGCCGATCAGGAAGACGCGCTTGTGCCCGAACAGGTCGCCCAGCTTGCCCGCCGTGATCAGGAAGACCGCCAGGGCCAGCAGGTAGCCGCTGGTCACCCACTGCAGGTCGGACAGCGAGGCTTTCAAGTCGGCCTGGATGACCGGGTTGGCGATGCCCACGACCGTGCCGTCGAGCATCACCATGATCACGCCCAGGCTGACCGCCAGCAACACGAGCCAAGGATTGCCTCCGGTCCCCGTCTTCGCGGGGCCGGGCGATGACGGCGCGTCGACCGCCTTCGCGTGAACCATGAAGTCCCCCTAAAGTCACACATCAGCCCCACGCCGGGGCATAAAACTCGTAAGCCTCAGGTAATCTATGTCAGTCTATGACTTCTGACAAACGACTTTTATTCGTCGGGCTATGACTTATGGCACACTGTGACAGAAAGGTGTCGAGGGAGTGACCGCTGTGGGTCTACGGGAACGCAAGAAGGAGAAGACGCGCCTGGCGATCCTCGACGCCGCGCTCGACCTGTTCCTCGAACAAGGATACGAGTCGACCACGGTGGACCAGATCGCGGGGGCCGTCGAAATCTCCCCCCGCACCTTCTTCCGCTACTTCACCAGCAAGGATCACCTGGTGCTGTGGTTCCACGACCACGGCGAGGGGATCATGCTCGAGACCCTGGAGTCCCGCCCGCAGGACGAGCCGCCGTTCACTGCGCTCATGCACGCCCTACGCGCGGTGCTGAGCGACATGGAGGGTTCAACGCCGGAAGACTCGGAAAGGTTCCTCAAGCTGCGCCGTCTCCTGGACGAACATCCGCACCTCGTCGGCCAGTCGGTGGCCAGGGGCGCCGAGACCGAACGCCGCCTGGCCGAGCTGATCGCCGCCCGCAGGGGCGCCGACCCCGACGAGGACCAGCTCTCCCATCTGATCGTGGCGTTCGCCATGTCCACCATGCGCGTCGGCTTCGAGTGCCCGCGGCGCGTTGGCACCGTGCCGGAGATCACGGGCCGCATGGCGGAGACGATCGAGTTGGCCGAGCGCTCGCTCCGGCCGGGCTGGGATGTGTAGCGGCTAATTCATGGTGGGGTCGTCCGGGCAGGTCGCCACGAAGGCCAGCTCGCCGGGCTGCCGCCGCAACACGTGCCGCCAGAGCGAGCCGGGATCCCCGTGGAAGGTGTCGCCGACCTCGGAGTCGACGACGTACCAGGCGCCCTCGGCGATCTCGCTCGCCAGTTGCCCCGACGTCCAGCCCGCGTACCCCGCGAAGATGCGCATCTGCGCGATCTCCCCCTGCAGGATCTCGGGCGGCGCGTCCAGGTCCACCGTGCCCAGCCGCGAGACGGCCGGGGTGCCCGAGTGCAGCCTGCGCCAGCCGAGCGGCTCCTCGCCACTCGGGACCGCCGCCAGCGCCAGCGCGCTGTCCGTCTGTACGGGCCCGCCCTCGAACAACACGGAGGGCCCGGTCACCAACGGGTCCCACACCGGGAGCACCTGCGTCACCGAGATGTCGCTCGGCCTGTTGAGCACCACGCCGAGGGTGCCGCCGTCGAGGTCGTGTTCCAGGATCAGCACGACGCAACGCCGGAAGTTGGGGTCGTCGAGAAGCGGCGTCGCCACCAACAAACCGCCGACGTAGATCGCTTCCGCCATACATCCATCATGAAGGCTCATCGGGGGTCTGCGCTCCCCCGGCGAGTTGATGTTACTTTCTGTATGCACTTGGGCACCTTACGTAGCAAAGATCACACCTCGGGAGGAGCGCATGCGCATCGGAACCCGTCTCGTCCTGGCCGCCCTCCCGATGGGCGCCGCGCTGCTCTTCCCCGCCACGGCGTGGGCGTGGCCGTGGCCGCGGGCCGACTCCGGTGACCCGTTCACGATGACGGTCGACGACGTGGGCTGCGGCTCGGGCCAGGTGGCCGTCAGGCTGCACAACCAGACCCGCCAGGCCGTACGGTACGACCTCCAGGCCGACTCCACGAGCGTGGCCACCGGCTCGATCCCGGCCCGCAGGACGATCGTCAAGCAGGTCCCGGTGGGGCAGGGCAGCAGCGCCGAGATCGAGGCGTACCAGGTCACCGGCAACCAGCCGGACACGCTGATCGACTCCACCCACGTCAAGAACGACTGCCCCTGGGGCCACCGTAGCGGCCGGCTCCCGTTCACCGGCCCGCCCACCGACCTCGTCGGCAAGCTCGCCACCGCGGGCGGGCTGGTGGTGATGGGCGGGATCCTGTGGTGGTACGGCTCCGTGTGGCCCCGCTCAACCCCCTGAGCCGGGCACCACGAACGCCCCGGCCCTGGCGGCGGCCAGCGTACGCGTCACGGACCGCTCGGCGACCTCGCGCGTCACCGGTTCCCTCGTGACCACCAGCCGGTAGTAGAGCGGAGCCGAGATCGCGCGGATCACCTCCGCGCCGTCCGTCCCCTCGGGCAGCTCGCCCCGTTTGACGGCCAGGTCCACGACGTTGGCCCACTCCTCGATGCGGCGCAGGTAGAAGGAGCGCAGCGCGTGGGCGGCCTGCTCGTCACAGGTGGCGGCGGCGATCACCGCCTGGAACGTGGCCCCGAGCCGCCCGTCGCTTATCGCGCCCAGGACGGAGAGGGCGTTGGCCCGCAGGTCGCCCTCGATCGTGCCCGTGTCGGTGTGGGGTGAGGACTGGTTGGCCAGCTCCGTCATGAGGTCCACGACCAGCCCCGCCGTGCTCCCCCAGCGCCGGTAGACCGTGGTCTTGCCGACGCCCGCCCTGGCCGCGACCTGATCCATGGTCAGGCCGTGGAAGCCGTGCTCGACCAGCTCGTCCTGCGTGGTCTCCAGCACGGCCGCGCGCACTCGCGCGGTACGGCCCCCGGGCCGCACGGTTCCCGCCGAGCGGGAAGGTTGGTCCATCTAGTCTCCTTGTCACGATCCATTTTAACGGAACTTCTATTCCATTAAGATGCGGTCGCCCCCGTCTTGGGCTTCCCCCTCGTGGACGTGATTCGCCGGTGATCGGTTCCACGCCAGGATGCGTTCGGCAATATCGAACGAGACTACGTTAGGGTTCCGGTTGTGGGAGAGACGATTCAATCGGTCGAGCGGGCGGCCGCGATCCTGCGACTGCTCGCCTCCGGCCCCCGCCAGCTCGGGGTCGCCGAGCTGGCCAGGGCGCTAGGCCTGCCGAAGGGGACGTTGCACGGCATCCTGCGCACACTGGTCCACGTCGGGTTCGTCGAGCAGGACGAGACCACGGGGAAATACCGGCTCGGCGCCACCCTGCTCCACCTGGGCAGCAGCTACCTCGACGTCAACGAGCTGCGCACCCGCTCCATCAACTGGGCCGACGCCCTGGCCGGGCGCAGCAGGGAGAGCGCCTGGATCGGCACCCTGCACGAGGGCCACGTCCTGGTGATCCACCACGTGTTCAGGCCCGACGACAGCATGCAGACCCTCCAGGTCGGGACGTACCTGCCGCCGCACGCCAGCGCGCTGGGCAAGGTCTTACTCGCCCACGACCCGTACGGCGAAGCGCCTGCGCTCCCGCTGCAGCCGCACACCAAGCGCACGCTCGTGGAGCTCACCGAGCTGGAGGCGGAGCTCGACCTGGTCAGGACGCGCGGCTGGGCGGCCGAGATGGAGGAGCTGACGGAGGGCGAGGTGGCCATCGCCGCACCCATCAAGGACCCGCGCGGCCTCGTGGTGGGCGCCATCGGCATCCGCGGCGCCGTCGAGCGGCTCGCCACCGACGGCGCCCTGCACATGGAGTACGTCTCGTACGTGCGCGACGCGGCCCGCGCGATCACCCGCTCACTTGAACACCCCTAAGACCGCAGAATAATATTCGTTCGGCATTGCCGAACCTGACCGAAGCGAGGAACCGTGCCTCGACCCCACTACGTCGCAGCCATCGACCAGGGCACCACGTCCAGCAGGTGCATCGTCTTCGACCAGGCCGGCAACCTCATCTCCGTCGCCCAGCGCGAGCACCGCCAGATCTTCCCCAAGCCCGGCTGGGTGGAGCACGACGCGGACGAGATCTGGCGGGCCGTGCAGGCGGTCCTGGCCGAGGCCGTCAGCGGCGTCGAGGACGGCCGGATCGCCGCGCTCGGCATCACCAACCAGCGCGAGACCACCGTGTTGTGGGACCGGGAGACCGGCCGCCCCGTCTGCCCCGCGATCGTCTGGCAGGACACCCGCACGGCCCCGCTGACGCACGCGCTGGCCGAGCACGAGGGGCTGTTCAGGGAGAAGTCCGGGCTGCCGCTGGCGACCTACTTCTCCGGGCCGAAGATCCGCTGGCTGCTCGACGCCCACGGGCTGCGGGAGCGGGCCGAGCGCGGCGAGGTGCTGTTCGGCACGATGGACAGCTGGCTGCTGTGGAACCTCACAGGCCGCCACGTCACCGACGTGACCAACGCCAGCCGTACGATGCTGATGAACATCCACACGCTGGCCTGGGACGACGAGCTGCTCGCCGCACTGGGCGTGCCGCGCGCGATGTTGCCCGAGATCCGCCCGTCCGCCGAGGTCTACGGCCACACGTCCGACGGCGTCCCGGTCGCCTCGGCGCTCGGGGACCAGCAGGCGGCGCTGTTCGGGCAGACGTGCTTCGCGCCGGGCGAGACCAAGAGCACCTACGGCTCGGGCAGCTTCCTGCTGATGAACACCGGCCAGCAGCCGGTCGTCTCCAAGCACGGCCTGCTGACCACGGTCGGCTACCAGATCGGCGACGGACCGGCCACCTACGCGCTGGAGGGCGCGATCGCGGTGACCGGCTCGCTGGTGCAGTGGCTGCGCGACAACCTGGGCCTGATCTCCAGCGCGGCCGAGATCGAGACGCTGGCCAAGACGGTCGACGACAACGGCGGCTGCTACTTCGTACCGGCGTTCTCGGGGTTGTTCGCGCCGCACTGGCGGTCGGACGCGCGCGGGGTGATCGCGGGACTGACCGGGTTCGTCAACAAGGGGCACATCGCGCGGGCGGTGCTGGAGGCCACCGCGTGGCAGACGCGCGAGGTCGTGGACGCGATGAACGCCGACTCGGGGCTCGACCTGACCACCCTGCGCGCCGACGGCGGCATGACGGCCGACAACCTGCTCATGCAGACGCTGGCCGACGTGCTGGCGGTGCCGGTGATCCGCCCGATGGTGGCTGAGACGACCGCGCTGGGCGCCGCCTACGCGGCGGGCCTGGCGACCGGCTACTGGCCCGACATCGACAGCCTGCGCGCCAACTGGCACAAGGCCGCCGAATGGCGTCCCGCGATCGACGAGTCCGTACGCGAGCGGGAATACCGCAACTGGAAAAAGGCCGTGGCCCGCACGCTGGACTGGGTCGAGTAAGAGGAGTTGGGGCGATGACGACCGCGATCGGGACCGACCGTGCGGAACTACGCGCGGAGTTGTCCGGCTCCACCTATGACCTGCTCGTGATCGGCGGTGGCATCCTGGGCACGTCGGTGACCTGGATGGCCGCGCAGGCCGGGCTGCGGGTGGCGATGGTGGACGCGGGCGACTTCGCCGGCGCCACGTCCAGCGCCTCCTCCAAGCTCGTCCACGGCGGCCTGCGCTACCTGCAGACCGGCAATGTCAGGCTGGTCGCGGAGAACCACCGCGAGCGCCGCGCACTGGCCGCCGACATCGCGCCGCACCTGGTCAAACCGCTCACCTTCGTGGTGCCGATCTACCGGGGCGGGCCGCACGGGGCCGCCAAGCTCGGTGCGGGCGTGTTCCTGTATTCGGCGTTGTCGGTGTTCGGCGACGGGATGGGCAAGGTGATCACGCCGCACCAGGCCCTGGCCCGGGTGCCCGCGCTGCGCACCGAGGGCCTGCGGGCCGCCGCCGTCTACGGCGACCACCAGATGAACGACAGCCGGGTCGCGGTCATGACCGTGCGCGCGGCGGTGGACGCGGGCGCGATCGTGCTCAACCACGCCGAGGTCGTCGGCCTGCGCAAGACGGGCGGCAGCGTCACGGGCGCCGACCTGCGCGACCGGCTCGACGGTACGGAGTTCGGCGTGTCGGCCCGGCTCGTGCTGAACGCAACCGGGCCCTGGGTGGACCACCTGCGGCGGATGGAGGACCCGGACGCGGCGCCGAGCATCCGGCTGTCCAAGGGCGCGCACCTGGTCATGCGCCGCCACGAGCCGTGGAAGGCGGCCCTGACCACGCCGATCGACAAATACCGCGTGTCGTTCGCCATCCCCTGGGAGGACCACCTGCTGCTGGGCACCACGGACGAGGCGTACGAGGGCGACCCGGCCGGGGTGAGCGCCACCGAGGCCGACATCACGCAGATCCTGGACGAGGCCGGGCACGCCGTACGCGACTCCCAGCTCAGGCGCGAGGACATCACCTACGCCTTCGCCGGGTTGCGGGTGCTGCCGGGCGGGCCGGGCCAGGTGGCGGCGGCCAAGCGGGAGACCGTGCTGACCCGGGGCACGGGCGGCATGTTGTCGGTGGCCGGCGGGAAGTGGACGACTTATCGGCATATCGGCAGGCACGTGTTCGACACGCTCGCCCACCTGCCGGGGCGGCCCCTGGGCGACGACCTGGCCGACATCCTGCCCGCCGTACCACTGCCGGGGCTGGCCAGCCCGGACGCGGTGGCCCTGCGGTTGTGGACCGACCGGGATCCGGGGGCGCGCATGGATCCCCTGGTGGCCCGGCACCTGGCCACCCATTACGGCACGATCGCGTTCGACCTGGCCCGGCTCATCCGCGAGGATCCCGCGCTCGGGGAGCGCATCCACCCGGACGGCCCGGACATCTGGGCCCAGGCCGTCTACGCCCGTGACCACGAGTGGGCGGCCACCGTGGACGACGTCGTACGCCGCCGCACGACGCTCACGGTGCGCGGCCTCGACACGCCCGACGTACGGACCCGCATCGCCGCCCTGCTTACCTGACGCTCACCTGACACTCATCGGGGGAGCTCTCCGGGGAAGGGGGTAGGCATGTGCACTCCGATGAACGAGGCCCTGCTCCGCCACTTCCGCGACCTGCGCGACGGCAACCACGGCCGGGCCGTCACGCGGGAGGACAAGGAACGCCTGTTCTTCACGGCCGTCGAACTCCTGGACCCGGTGGCCCGCACGGCCCTCCACGAGGCCAACACCGACCTGCTGCTGGGCACCGGGGAGGTGGTGGCCAGCGGGATCACCAGGTCGCAGGAGGGCGGGGTCAACGCGATGTGGTCACTGACGTGGCCGGAGCAGCGCGCGAGCGGGGTCCAGCCGATCGCGATCGTGGGGCATTACGGGCGCGACTTCCACCATCCGCATCTGCGGGGGAACACGGTCGGGGACTGGCCCCTGAACGTCTTCGACGCGGCGGACGCGACAGCGCAACTGGACACGCTGCGGGTGATCGCCAGCGCCGACGCCCACAACCTGGTGTTCCAGGAAAGCTACCGCCTCATACCCGCGATCACGGCCGAGGCCCCGGACCAGGCACCGTAACCGCCCACCTGGGATCACCCAGGCGGGCCACTTCGCGCCGTTGCGGTGGCCCGCCCTGTGCGGGTCAGCGGCCGACACCCTGGAGGCGCTGTGCCCCGTGCGGCGGGGTGGCGTGCCGTTGGCTCCGCCGTACCAGATGATGTTCAGGCTTCTGTGAAGCCTCGCGCACGGCCACCGGCGGATTCGCGGACAGCCGCGGCGACAGCCGTAGCGACATCCGGGTGGAAGACGCTTGGGACGATGTAGTTGGGACCTAGCTCCTCCGGCGAGACGACCGCGGCCAGGGCGCCGGCGGCGGCCAGCAGCATCTCCTGCGTCACCCCGTTGGCCTGCGCGTCCAGCAACCCGCGGAAAACCCCGGGGAAGGCCAGCACGTTGTTGATCTGGTTGGGGTAGTCGGAGCGCCCCGTGGCCACCACGGCCGCGTGCTCGCGCGCGTCGTCCGGCGACACCTCGGGCTCCGGGTTGGCCAGCGCGAACACCACCGCGTCCTTGGCCATCGTCGCGATGTCGTCACCCGTCAGGATGCCCGGCGCGGACACTCCCACGAAGACGTCGGCGTCCTTGACCGCCCCGCGCAGATCCCCCGAATAGCCCTCGGCGTTGGTGTGGTCGGCGATCCAGCGCAGCGAGTCGTCGAGGTCGTCGCGCCCCTTGTGCACGGCCCCCAGGTAGTCGCAGACGATCACGTTGCGCGCCCCGGCCGCCAGCAGCAGCCGCAGCACCGCGAAACCGGCGGCCCCCGCCCCGGCCATGGTGATCTTGACGGTCTCGATGTTCTTGTTGACGACCCGCAGCGCGTTCGTCAGCGCCGCCAGCACGCAGATCGCCGTCCCGTGCTGGTCGTCGTGGAAGACCGGGATGTCGAGCAGCTCGCGCAGCCGCCGCTCCACCTCGAAGCAGCGCGGCGCGCCGATGTCCTCCAGGTTGATCCCGCCGAACCCCGGCGCGATCACCTGAACGGTGCGGACGATCTCGTCGACGTCCTGCGTGTCCAGGCAGATCGGCCACGCGTCGATACCCGCGAACCGTTTGAACAGCGCCGCCTTGCCCTCCATCACCGGCAGCGCCGCCTCCGGCCCGATGTTGCCCAGCCCCAGCACAGCCGAGCCGTCGGTGACGACGGCCACCGTGTTGCGCTTGATGGTCAGGCGCCGGGCGTCCTCCTTGTTGCGCGCGATCGCCATCGACACGCGCGCCACGCCCGGGGTGTAGGCCATGGACAGCTCGTCGCGGTTGCGCAGCGGCACCTTCGACCTCATCTCGATCTTGCCGCCGAGATGCATGAGGAACGTCCGGTCGGACACCTTGTGGATGATCACGCCCTCGACGGCCTCGAGCTGGTCGACGATGGCCTGGGCATGATCGGTGTCCCGCGCGGCGCACGTCACGTCGATGCGGAGCTTCTCATGGCCCGCGTTGGTGACGTCGAGGGCGGTCACGACACCGCCCGCCGACTCTACGGCGTGGGTGAGCTGGCTGACGGCCTTGCCGCCTGCGGGCACCTCGAGCCGGACGGTGATGGAGTATGACACACTCGGGACGGTCGCCACGCCAATCGCTCCTTCGGGACTGACCAAGAATGCATCCATGTTAGGGGGCATCCGGTCAATCCAGCGCCTCGGCGGCGGTGGCGATCAGGTCGACGCAGGTCGGCACGGGGATCGTGGTGCTGTCGAGCACCAGATGATACTGGCAGGGATCCGTGGGATCGGCCCGGTAGAAGTGGCGTACGTAGGCCGTCCTGGCGCGGTCATTGTCCTCGATAATCCGGCGGGCCTCGCGCTCGCTCAGCTCCCCGAAGGTGGCCGTCTGCCGGATCCTGCGCGTGATCGGGGCGTCGAGCCTGACGTGCAGCGCGCCCGGGTGGTCGGCCAGCACCACCACCCCCGCCCGGCCCAGGAAGACGCCGCCCTGGGTGCGGGCCATGTCTTTGAGCATGCGTTCGGTACGGCGCACGAACTCCTCGGGCGCGAGCGGCATCGCGCCGGGGACGTACATGTCCACGCCGCCGAACGTGACCGTCGGCAGCCGCATCGCCCCCGACAGCAGCCGGCCGAGGCCGTGCTCCGCCCGGTCGTCGTGGGCCAGCGCCTCCTCCAGCGTGCAGCCCAGCTCCTCGGCGACGGCGCTGGGGATGGCGCGGTCGACGAACGGCACGCCAAGACGCTCGGCCACGGCCGGGCCGATCTGGCTGCCGGCCGTGCCGTACGTCGCCGATATCGTGACGACCCGCATACCACCAGGTTAGAACAGGGCGCTCGCCAAAGCTCTACGTGCCTTGGCCAAAGATGGGTCTTCTGCCGGCAACGCGTCGAACAAACCGAGCAAATGCCGCCTGGCCTTGTCACGATCGTCGCCGGAGGTGCGCTTGACCACGGCGATGACGCGGTCGAACGCCTCGTCGACCCCGCCCGACAACATCTCCAGGTCGGCCGCGAGCAGCTGCGCGTCGATGTCGGCCGGGTCCTGCAGGCGCCGCTGAAGTGCGTCCTGGTCGACGTCGGCCGTGCGCTTGATCAGGCTGACGCCGGCGAGCCCCATCTTGGCGTCCTCGTTGCCCGGCGCGCGGGCCAGCAACCGCTCGTAGGCCGCCATCGCCGCGTCGAGGTCGCCGTTGTCGATGGCCTGCTCGGCCACCAGGATGTCGGGGTCGGCGGGCGGGGCGGCGGGCGCCTCCTGCTCGCCCTCCTCCCCCGGCGGCCGGGCGTCGGGGTTGGCCTGGTAGAACTGCTCGACCGCGCCCATCAGCTCGTCGAGCCAGCGGCGCACCTCCTGCTCGGGCAGCACCTGCTGGAAGCCGGTCACGGCCTGGCCCTGGAAGATCGCCAGCACGGTCGGCACCGCCTGCACGCGCAGCGCCTGGGCGATCTGCGGGCTGGCGTCGACGTTGACCTTGGCCAGCACCGCCCTGCCGCCCAGGTCGCCGACCACCTTCTCCAGCACCGGGCTGAGCTGGGCGCTGCCCGGCGCTCTCGGAGACCAGAGATCGAGGACGACGGGCACGGTCATCGAACGGTCGATGACGTCGGTCGTGAACGTCTCCTCGGTCACATCGACGACCGCGGCCGACGCCGCCTGGGGACCCGCGGCCTCCCGCCGGGTCTGCGCGTCCAGTGCCTGCTTGCGCGCGCCCAGGTCCACCGCTCCGTAGAGTGACCCGGGCCTAGAGAAGTCCGCCATGCTCTTCATCTTGCCGCATGGATGGAACTGCGAAGTCACCCGCCGCCACCCGCAGGGTGCGCAACTGGTCGAACATCTGGTGGAGTTCGTCCTCGGCGTACATCGTCAGGCCGAAATCGGCGGCCATCAGGTCGTGCGTGGCCCGCCGTACGACGTCTCTGCCCGCCTCGGTGATCTCGGCGAGCACGCCCCGGCCGTCGCGGGGATTGGGCAGGCGGCGGACGAACCCGGACTTCTCCAGCCTGTCCACCGTGTTCGTGACGCTGGTGGGGTGGACCATGAGACGTTCGCCGATCTTCGACAGCGGGAGCGCGCCCGTCTTGCTGAAGGTCAACAGGACGAGGCCCTCATATCTGGCGAAGGTCAAGTCATATGGCTTCAGGAGCGAGTCAAGTTGCGACAGCAGGATCTGATGCGCTCTCATGATCGAGGTAACGGCCGCCATGGCGGCTGAGGGCCCGAAGTGGGCGCGCCAGGTCTCCGCGGCGCGGTCGATCGGGTCGAACGGCAGGTTGAGCGGCTTCGGCAGCGACACACGCGCTACGGTAGCGCGCTGGTCGTCCCGGTTCGTCTGATTACTCTGCGCGACAGGCTTCTTCGCTTGACCAAGAATCCGGACGTCAATCATCACGCTCAGTTATGGTTCTCATACGAATGGTGACGGCGAAGCCAAGTCCATCTGCCGTGGGGACCGGCCTGGACTGATCGTTTCCGCCTCACCAAGGGGGCACGGGGGGTGCTTGATGTACATCAACGGGAAAAAGGGTGCGTGAGCACGCGGGCGTTTCACGAGAGGAGCTGAAGCAGAGCGCGGCCGTCACGGTGGCCGTGCTCCTGGCTCTCGGCCTGGTCGCGGCGTGGAATGTCCTGATACCTGGCGTGGACGCCTGGGAGAACATCGTGGCCGCGGTCATCGGCTCGCTCCGGCTGACCGGGCCGGTGGCGGCCGCGTTCGCCGCCTGGGTGGCGCTGCGCAAGCGCAGGGCGCTGCGCGGCCGCTCGCTCACGACGTGGCGGGCGCTCAAGGCGCCGCTGGCGATCGTGGTGGTGGTGCTGGGATCGTTCGGGGCGACGGTGCTGGTGCTGGCGGTCAAGACGGTGCTCACCGACCAGGCCGGCCGGCTGAGCCTGTCGGGGCTGGGCATGGGCATGGCGGGGCTGGCGCTGTACTCGGTGATCGGGTGGGTGGCCGGCTGGGTGGCGCCCAACGCGCTCACGCCGCCCGTCGCGGGGCTGGCCTGCTACGGGGTGTTCTCGTGGCTGGCCGACGACCGCGGGTGGGCCGACAAGCTGGCGCCGGGCACCGGGGAGCCGTACGACCTGTTCCAGGGGTTGAGCGGGGCGCCGTTCTTCGACCAGACGATCTGGCTGCTCGGCATCACGGCGGCGCTGCTGCTCGGCTGGGCGGCGCTGGTGACCAGGCAGGCCCTGGTGCTGGCGTGCGCGCTGCTGGCCGTGCTGGCCGCGGGGATGGGCGTGGCGCGGGTGCTGACCCAGCCGAAGCCGGCCGCGGCCGAGGACATCGCGTACAGCTGCCAGGAGTGGCCGATCACGGTGTGCGTGCACCCGGGGATGCGGGCGGGGCTGACCGAGCTGGGGGCGGCGTTCACGCAGATCGCCTCCCGGCTGGCGGGGACGCCCGCCGCGTTCACGCGGGTGGAGCAGCGGCCGCTCGACGACGAGCTGAAGCCGTCGAGCGGGCTCGCGCCGGTGCACGTTCCCGACCTTTCGGCCGGGTTCGCGGAGGAGGCGGCGTACGAGTACATCGATTCGCTGTCCGCCAGGTGTCCTGGCATGGTCGCTGACGGTTACCGGGAGATCGTGATGGCCTGGCTGCGCGGCGAGCCGCTGCCCGGGGGGCCGATGCCGGAGCACCAGTACGCGGCGTCGTGGTTCTCCGGGTTGAGCGAGCACCAGCGGCGGGAGTGGCTGCGGATGTTCTACAGCGACTTCCAGCGGTGCGGGTTGTCGAGCACGCACTTCGGCGGGGGGCCGGCGCGGGTGCAGGTGGCGCCGTCTGTACGCCCTACGCCGGAGTCGAGCCACGTGTATCCGGTGTATCCGGATCCCAGCGGCACGCCGGCGGAGAATTCGGCACCTGCCACGCCGGAGGTCGGCGTAGCACCGGAAGCGCCCGAGACCAGCTCCGTGCCTGCCACACCCGGGACCGTGCCTGATACGCCCGAAACCGGCACCGTGCCGGACACGCCCGAGAGCGGCTCAGTGCCCGGCACGCCCGAGGCCAGCGCCGTGCCGGACACGCCCGCCACGGGGAGGGCGCCCGGCACGCCCGCCCCCGGACGGACCCCGGCCACGCCGGGGCCGGACCAGGCCCCGACCAGGTCGGCGGCTGACTCGACGTCGGCCGGCTCGGCCTCAGACGGAGCCTCAGACAGGTCGTTGGCCAGATCGGAGACGCACCGGGCCGGTTGGGGACCGAAGATGTCACCAAACGGGTGGCACTGATGATCGACGAGCGGGTAGTCATGCTCCCATGACGACTTCCCATACGACGCTGCCCGAGGTGACCCCCGGGCGGCGGCGCTGGTGGCGATATGTGGCGGGTTTCCTGGTCCTGGCGGTCCTGCTCGTGGTGGGCGGCCGCCTCGCCTGGTCCTGGCTCAACCCGCTCGGCGAGCAGACCGTCGACCGCAGCCAGCCGGTGCTCCTGCAGTCCATCAAGGACCTGAGCAGGTTCGAGGCCGCGACGGGGAACTTCCAGGTGGTCGTGGACCTGGAGAAGGACGCGAACTTCCTGCCCGACGCGATCAAGGGCACCCGCACGCTGTTCGTCGGGGCGGGCGGGGTGGACGCGTACGTGGACTTCTCCGCGATGGCGACGAACGCGGTGACGGTCTCGGAGGACCGCACCCAGGCGACCATACGCCTGCCGCGCGCCCAGCTCGAGAAGCCGAGCCTGGACAACAGCCGCTCGTACGTGTTCGCCCAGCAGCGTGGCCTGTTCGACCGGGTGCACGACTTCCTCTCGGGCTCGCCGGGTGACCAGCGCGAGCTCTACCTGCTGGCCGAGAAGAAGATCAGCGAGGCGGCCGTCGCCAGCGACCTGCGTACCAGGGCCGATGCCAATACGAAGGCGATGTTGTCGGGCATGCTCAAGTCGCTCGGCTTCACGAAGGTCACGGTGAAGTACACCGACGAGCCCTAGAGGTTTCACGGCCGCCTTAGGAGCCCTGTGCACCCTCCTAAGTACCTCCCTAACAACCCTTAGGTCCGGAGATAAGGCATAAGCCCGATGTGGCGGGGAGGGCCTTAGAAGCACTCTAAGAGTGCGGGAGAACAAGGACCATCAAGCACAGGAGCACTCGGATGAACGCCGAACTCGAATACACCGTGATGCAGCACCACGCCTCCGAGCTCCGGCAGGCCGCCGCCGAGCACAGGCGCGTACGGGAGGCCCTGAAGGGACAGCGGTCCGACCGCCGTCACCGCTCGGTCTTCGCCAAGTTCCTGGCCTCATGACCACCCACAAGCAGCCCGGCCGCAACCTCCCTCGCGGCCGGGCTGAACTGCCCCCTTAGGGGCAGGCGCGGAACCGGATTCCTGGCCGGTTGCACAACGCGCAGCGTCACGGAGCCCCGGTCCATTCCTGGTCGGACCGGGGCCTCGCGCTGTCCAGAGTTCGGTCCCCGACAAGCGAAGTCCTCGCACTGGGCGGCGCTCCGCGCGGCTCATGTGCGCATCGCCCGACCGTCACGTGATCTTGATGCGGCGGGGCGATTCTGGCTATCAGCCATGGTTGTCGGGGCCCGTGACCGCCCTAGGGCTTCGGGACGGTGATGAGCAAGGCGTCGCCCTGGCCGCCGCCGCCGCACAGGCCCGCTGCCCCCAGGCCGCCGCCCCTCCGCTTGAGCTCGTACGCCAGCGTCAGCACGATCCTCGCCCCCGACGCCCCGATCGGGTGCCCCAGGGCTATGCCGCCGCCGTTCACGTTTATCTTGTCCAGCGGGATGTCCAGTTCCTTGGCCGACTGCAGGACCACGCTGGCGAATGCCTCGTTGATCTCCACCAGGTCCAGGTCTGCCGCCGTCACGCCCTGCTTCGACATCGCCTGCTTGATGGCGTTCGCCGGTTGCGACTGCAGGGACGCGTCGGGGCCGGCCACGTTGCCGTGCCTGCCGATCTCCGCCAGCCACTCCAGGCCCAGTTCCTCGGCCTTCGACCTCGACATGACCAGCACGGCGCAGGCGCCGTCCGAGATCTGGGAGGCCGAGCCCGCCGTGATCGTCCCGTCCGCCGCGAAGGCCGGGCGCAGCTTGGCCAGCGTCTCCACCGTCGTGTCCCCGCGTACGCCCTCGTCCTCCTTGACCACCACCGGCTCCCCGCGCCGCTGCGGGATCTCCACCGGGACGATCTCTTCCTCGAAGACGCCGTTCTTGACGGCGGCGGCGGCCAGCTGGTGGGAGCGGGCCGACAAGGAGTCCTGCTCCTCGCGGCCGATGCCGAGCCTGGCGTTGTAGCGTTCCGTCGACTCGCCCATCGCGCACTGGTCGAACGCGCAGAACAGGCCGTCGTGGGCCATCGAGTCCACCACTTCCGCGCCGCCGTACTTGACGCCCTTACGCAGGCCGGGCAGCAGGTGGGGGGCGTTGGTCATGGACTCCATGCCGCCGGCCACCACGATGTCGAACTCGCCCGCCCTGATCAGCTGGTCGGCCAGGGCGATGGCGTCCAGGCCCGACAGGCACACCTTGTTGATGGTGACCGAGGGGACGGTCATCGGGATGCCGGCCTTGACGGCGGCCTGGCGGGAGGGGATCTGGCCCGCTCCGGCCTGCAGGACCTGGCCCATGATGACGTACTCGACGGCTTCCGGGGCCACTCCGGCCCGGTCCAGAGCGGCCTTGATGGCCATGCCCCCCAGCTCCACGGCCGGGAGCCCGGACAGGGCGCCCAGGAGCTTGCCTATCGGGGTGCGAGCTCCGGCGACGATGACGGAACTGGACATGACAACGGCCTCCTGTGCTCGCGTCGGGTTGTTTGACACCATACCCACGAGTAGGAGGACGCTCGCTATGGAGGTAGGCCACACAATGTTCATGCGCATCGACCACATCGGGATCGCCTGCCGCGACCTCGAAGCGAAGATCGCCTTCTTCTCCGAGACGTTCGAGCTGACCGTTGTGGCCCGCGAGGTGAACGAGGAGCAGGGCGTCAAGGAGGCGATGCTGCATATCGCCGACGGTGAAGGTGGGGGCTCCTACATTCAGCTGCTAGAGCCTCTCTCGGAGGACTCACCTGTGGGAAAATTCCTGGCTAAGCGGGGCGAGGGCGTCCATCACGTGGCATTCGGGGTGCCCGACGTCGCCGACGCGATGGCTAAGATCAACGAGAAGGGGGTGAGGCTGCTGGACGAGCGTCCCAGACACGGGTCGATGGGCTCGGAGATCGCGTTTCTGCATCCCAAGGATGTAGGAGGAATGCTGACGGAGTTGGTCCAGGCGGCCCGGCCCTAAACAATCGCAAGAAAACGTTCATATGTAACTAGTCACGCAGAAAGTTGGACGGGGCTTCGCAGGTGGCACCAGCGGAGTACGCTTGACCTTCCACCGGACATGGGGCCTGCCGTGAGGCCAGGCTCCTGGTACGGATGCCCCGAACCCCCCGTCCGGCCCGTGTAGCCGTCTCGACAACCCAGGATCGAGCCTCCATGCAGTCCGACATCGACGCCCAGCTCAACAACTTCTTCGAGGACGCCCCAGCA
Source organism: Nonomuraea marmarensis (assembly GCF_043197025.1). NCBI lineage: Bacteria > Bacillati > Actinomycetota > Actinomycetes > Streptosporangiales > Streptosporangiaceae > Nonomuraea > Nonomuraea marmarensis. The sequence goes on along the minus strand of NZ_JBICRM010000003.1, from coordinate 329,692 downwards.
CGCGAGTTCGACGTGGTGCTCCGCGGTTATGACCGGCATCAGGTGCACGATCACCTGAAGCAGCTCGACGGAGACCTACGCCAGGCCCGCGAGCAGGTCACCGGCCTGCAGCGCGATCTGTCCGACTCCCAGCGCCAGCTACAGGAGCAGGAGCGTCCCACCTACTCCGGTCTCGGCGCCCGCATCGAGCAACTGCTCCGCCTGGCCGAGGAACAGGCCACCGAGCTCGTACAGGCCGCCAGGTCCGAGGCCAACGAGATCAAGGCCGCGGCCAAGGTCGAGGCCGCCGACCTGCGCGCCGCCGCCGAGGCGGAGGCCGCCGAGAAGCGCGCCCAGGCCACGCGCGAGACCGACGAGATGCGCACCAGCGCGGAGCGGGACGCCGAGGACATCCGTTCGACCGCCCGCCGCGAGGCCGACGAGCTGACCAACACCACGGAGCGCGAGGCCGCCAAGCTGCGCGCCACGGCCGACCACGAGGTCGCGGAGAAGCGGGCCGACGCCGAGCGGGAGATCGCCAAGCTCCGCACCACCACCGAGCGCGAGGTCGCCCAGCTGCGGGCCTCCACCAAGCGCGAGCGCGACGAGGTGCTGACCACCGCCAAGCGGCAGGCCGACGAGATGCGCGCGCAGGCTCAGCGGGTGCTGGAGGAGTCGGAGGCCAAGCGGGCGCAGGACGAGGCCGAGTTCGAGATCCAGCTCGCCTCCCGCCGCGAGGACGCCGAGCGCCAGGAGGCCGAGCGCCACGCCAGCGCGCAGGCCGCCACGCAGAAGCTGGTCGCCGAGGCCGAGCAGCGCGCCGCCACGGCCGAGTCGAGGGCCACGAAGGCGACCCAGCAGGCCGACCAGAGCCGCCGCGAGGCCGACCTGCACGCCAAGCAGCTCGTCGCGAACGCCCGCAAGAGCTCCGAGTCGATCGTGGCCGAGGCCAAGTCGAGCGCCGACACCATAGTGACCGAGGCGAAGAACGACGCCGAGCGCACCCGTACGGCGATGCAGCGTCAGGTCGACGAGCTCACCCGCCAGCGCGACAGCATCACCAGCCACCTGGCCCAGCTGCGCCAGCTGCTCGGTGGCGCGGCCCTGCCCGGCATGGAGCCGGAGCCCGCGGTCGCCGCGGCCCCGCCGAAGCCGGCGCTCGCCGCGCCCGCGCCTGTGGTCGAGGCCCCGGCCCCGGCTACGACGCCCGCCGCCAAGGTCGAGGCCAAGTCCGAGGACGACGCCGAGTGGTGGCAGGAGTAAGCCGCCCGGGACTACACGGGGGCTGAATGACGGCTGGAGAGGGCCTGGCGATCCGATGGTCGCTAGGCTCTCTCTTTGTTGCTGTCGGGCTCGTACGAGCTCGTCGTGGTTTGTCGCCGATCCCGGGAGTCCCCTTGCCCGCAGAAGTCGAGCCCGCCAAGGCCGACCCTCCCAAGGCCGACCCTCCCAAGGCCGACCCTCCCAAGGCCGAGCCCACCGAGGTCGCGCCCGCAGCCGGGCAGGAAACAGCCCAGGACGACACAGCCCAAGACGAGAGCGGTCAGCCGTACGGGCTGCCTGGGAAGCCGCTGGCCCGGGGCCCCTTCCTGTTCGGCCTGGTCGGCGGGCTGGGGGTATTGACGGCGATCGCCATCGCGCAGATGGTCGTCAACTCGTTGAGCACGATCATCCTGGTCGTCGTGGCGATGTTCCTGGCCGTCGGGCTGAACCCGGCCGTCGAAGCCCTGCAGCGCCGCGGCCTGGCCAGGCGGGGCGCCATCTCGATCGTGTTCGCCGGGGTCATCGTGGCGTTCGTGCTGTTCGGGCTGGCCGTGGTGCCGCCGGTCAGCAAGCAGCTCACCGAGTTCGTCGCCGCCGTGCCCGGCTACATCACCGAGCTGAGCAACCATCCGACGCTGCGCCAGCTCGACGCCGACTACCAGATCCTGCCGCAGCTGCGGACGTTCGTGACGAGCACGCTCGGGCCGTCGCTGGCCACCGGGATCATGGGCGCGGGGCTGGTGGTGCTGAACGGCGTGTTCACCACCGTGACGCTGCTGGTGCTCATGCTGTACTTCCTCGGCTCGCTGCACACGATCAAGGACTACCTGCTCAAGCTGGTACCGGCCTCGCGCAGGACGCGCACGAGCGCGATCAGCGAGCAGATCCTCACCGGCATCGGCGGGTACGTCGCGGGCAACGTGCTGATCTCGGTCATCGCCGGCGTGCTGACGTGGATCTTCCTGTCGATCGTGGGTGTCCGGTACGCGCTCGCGCTCGCCCTGGTGGTGGCGCTGACGGACCTGATCCCGCTGGTGGGCGCCACGATCGGGGCGGTGCTCGTGACCGGCGTGGCGCTGCTGCAGTCGGTGCCCGCCGGGATCGCCTGCGCGATCTTCTTCGTGGTCTACCAGCAGGTCGAGAACTACTTCATCTACCCGAGGGTGATGAGACGCTCGGTGGACGTGACGCCCGCCGTGACGGTGATCGCCGCGTTGTTCGGCGGCGCGCTGCTCGGCATCGTCGGCGCCCTGCTGGCCATCCCAGTGGCGGCGGCGATCTCGCTGATCATCCGCGAGATCGTGCTACCCCGGCAGGCCAGCGCCTGAGTTCAGCCCCGTCGCGGACCGCCGAGCTCCGTCCTGAGGAATTCGGTCACCGTCGCGTTGAACGCCTCCGGCTGCTCGACCGCGCTCAGATGACCGGCCTTGGGGATGATCTCCAGCCTGCCCTCGGGCACGGCCCTGGCCATCGCCTCGGCGTCGGCGGGCGGCGACAGCTCGTCCTCCTCCCCCACCACGATCAGCAGCGGCACCTTCAGAGCGCTCAGCGTCCCGAACGAGTCGGGCCGCGCGGCCATCGCCCGCTGCGCCCATGCGACGGCGCCCGGCGGCGCGGACTGCACCAGCCCCTTGACCCGTCCGAACACCATGGCCCGCCGCTCCTTGGTCGTCGGCCCGATGAGCGCCGGGAGCACCTCGCTGACCAGCACCTCGCTGCCGTCGGCCAGTACGGCCTGCGCGATGCGCTCCCTGTTCTCCCGTGCCGGGGGCGGGTCGGGACTGGCCTTGGTGTCGGCCAGGATCACGCCGAGCACCCGGTCGGGGTGCCGACGGCAGAACGCCATGGTGACGTAGCCGCCCATCGACAGCCCGCCGACCACCGCCCTGTCTATGCCCTCCTCGTCGAGCAGCCTGGCGACGTCGTCGGCCATCAGGTCGATTGACGGCTCGTCCTCGCCCAGCCGCGAACCGCCGAAGCCGCGCAGGTCAGGCGTGATGACCCGGCAGGCCTGGGCCAGCCCTTCGCGCTGGGCCAGCCACATGGCCGACGACAGGGGGAACGCGTGAAGCAGCACAACCGGGAGCCCGGTCCCGGCCGATCTCGTGTAGAGCTGCACGGACCACACGGTAACGCGGTTCACGGCGGCAAGCACTCAGTGTCGTATGTCGATATGCCCCGATAAACCCAACCATTTCCCAGGAAATTTCCCTAAATCTCCCTGAAAAGCCTTGATTGGCCGATCTCTGCCAGGAACCCGACATTGCCCAGCCGATAATTCGACCGCACAATCCAGGCACAGTATCCGTGCGCCACGAGGTGAACAGCGATGGCAGGAACCCGCCCCGCCCTCCCCGACGCCACCAACGGCAACTTCCTCCTGGAGGCGTTGCACGCGGCGAACGCCCACCGGGCCAGGCACCACGCCCCACCCCTCGCCATGGACCCGCTGCTCGTCGACTACGCCAGGTCCAGGGCCGCCTCCCGCTCGGAGTACGACGACCTCCGGGCCGGCCACGGCGGCCTGCGCGCGGGCACCGGCGAGAACCTCTTCTGGGCCGCGGGCCCCGACATGAGCACCGCCGCGCAGGCGGTGACCTCGTGGTACGGCGAGATCGCGGCCTACGACTGGCACCGCCCGCGAGCCTGCCACTTCAGCCAGCTCGTCTGGAAGGACAGCACCAGGATGGGCGCGGGCCGCGTGGCCGGTCAGGGCTCGGAGCACTTCGAGACGTACATCGTCTTCGTGTTCGAGCGACCGGGCAACGTGTCCGGCGAGCACCGGGGAAACGTCCTGCCGGCCTGATCAGATGGCGGTGGCTCCTCCGTCGACGAACAGCACCTGCCCCGTCATGTACGCGGCCGCCGGACTGGCCAGGAACACGGCCGGCTGGGCCATCTCGGCCGCCGTCCCCCAGCGCCGCATGGGCACGCCGGCGACCGTGGCGGCGCTGGCGGCCTCGTCCTCCCAGAGGTTGCGGTTGAGGTCGGTGGCCGTCCACCCGGGGCACAGGGCGTTGACCCGCACCCCGGCCTGCGCCCACTCCACGGCCAGGGTCTTGGTCAGCGCGACCAGCCCGGCCTTGGCCGCGGCGTAGGGGGCGAGGAGGGGCGCGCCGAGCGCCGCGACCGAGGCCACGTTGATGACCGTGCCGCCGCCCCGGCCCAGCAGGTGCGGGGCGACGGCGTGACAGACCGCCATGGCGGAGTCGAGGTTGAGCCGCATGAGCTTGTCCCACCCGGCCAGCCGCAGGTCCTTGAACTCGACCAGGAAATTGGACCCGCCCGCGTTGTTGACCACGATGTCGAGGTGGCCGAGCCCGTCGATCGCCGCCGCCACGGCTCCGGCGGCGGCGTCGCGGTCGGTGAGGTCGGCGGGGATGACGACGGCGCGCCTGCCCAGGGCCTCGATCTCCTTGCCCACCCCGGCGAGGAGATCGGCCGACCTGGATACGAGTGCCACGTCGGCCCCCGCCTCGGCGTACGCGAGTGCGATGGCCCGCCCGATCCCCTTCGACGCCCCAGTGACCAGAGCCTGCCTACCGCTGAGATCGAACGCGCTCACGCTGCCTCCTCCGTACCGAGAACCGAACAAGATTCTATGGATACGGCGGCCGGGAACGCCACCGGCGCGGGGCTGCGAGAGCCCCGCGCCGGTCCGGCATCAGAGAGGGGTTAGAAGAAGAACCCGAAGAAGTCGTCCAGACCGCTCTGGTCGATCCAGCGGGTCACCCGAGCCCCGGTCTCGGCGATCGTGCCCGTCCGGGTGTTCTCCGGTTCGATCTTCTCGGGCTTGAAGATCTGCTTCTCGCCCTGGCCGGAGCCGCCGCCTCGGGGGATGTTCGACGGTGGCGGCCCGTCGGGGTACATCTTCCCGTTCCGGTAGACGGTGTAGGACTGGGTCGGCTGGGTGGTGCCGTCGTTGCGGTAGACCTGGCTCGGCCGTGGCTGCGCCGGCTGGCGGCTCGCCTTGGGCGGCGACTGCCGCTGTGCCGCCCGGTGACTTGTCGGCCGGCTCGCCGGCCGCTGCCGCGCCTGCTGGATCCCGCGAGGGAGCCTGCCTGCCCGGTGGTTCCGCGCCCTGACCTTCGCCAGGGCCCGTCTCCTCGCCGCCTCCTGGCGTGCCTTCTTCGCCGCCGCCCGCTTCGCCGCTGCCGCGGCCCGGCGTTTCGCCGCGGCTGCCGCCGCCTTTCTGGCCTTCTCAGCCGCTTTCTTCTTGGCCGCCGCCAAGGCCTTCTTCTTGGCTGCCGCCAGGGCCTTCTTCTTGGCCGCCTCCAGGGCCTTCTTCCTGGCCAGTGCCGCGGCCCGGCGCTTGGCCGCCGCGATGGCGGCGCGTCTGGCCGCCGCCCGTGCCGCCGCGAGTGCCGCCCGCCTGGCGGCGGCCGCGGCCAGCCTCCTGGCGATGATCTGCGCCGCGATCCTGGCCGCGATGGCGACGGCGAACCAGAACAGCTGCCCGTCGGGGTCGCTCATGGTGACGGGACTGTTGTTGGCGTAGGCGTAGGCGTTGAGCTGCTGCGGATCCTCATCGTCGATGATGGGGTCGACCGAGACGAAGCGGCCGTTCTTGGGGTCGTACTCGCGGGCGCCGAGGTGGACGAGCCCGGTCGTCGGGTCCTGGGTGCCCCCGACGAACGCGCGCTGCCCCGGCCAGAAGGGTGGCGGCGCTCCCCGTTCCTCGCCGAACGGCGTCAGCCTCCTGACAGCCAGTTCGCCGTTCCCGGCGTTCACCGCGGCCTGCGCGGTGCCCTGGTGGTCGTTGGCCAGGAAGTAGACCTGGTTGTCCGGCGTGCGTACCGCGATGGGCTCGTCGTTGATGGTGTAGTAGCGGGTCTGCTCGACCGCGTCCTTGGCGAAGTCGAAGCGCAACTCCATGTCGTCGACGTACAGGGTGGCGTCCGTCGGGGTCTTGCGGAGCAGCCGGTCGCCGTCCGCGTCGTACACGAACGACGTCGTCTTGCCCGCCTCCGTCACCGACTCGAGGTTGCCCTCGGAGTCCCAGACCAGGCTCTGGTCGGAGCTGCCGACCTTGCGCCTGGTGGTGTTGCCCGCCTCGTCGTAGGCGAACAGGTCCGGCCCGACGGTCTGCAGCGCGTGCGGCTGCTTGCCGCCCGCCGCCGGGTAGGTGGAGGTGCGTACGGTCTCCGCCGCGCCGCCCCAGGCGTGCTTGGTCTCCTTGGTCCGGTTGCCGGTGACGTCGTAGTCGTAGCTGACCGCGTACGGGGCCACGCCGCCGATCTTGTCGGACTGCGGGGTGCCGCCGGCGCAGTCGTCGGTGGCCGTCCAGGCCGAGGTCAGGCGGCGCAGGTGGTCATATTTGAAGCACTGCGTGTCCTGGCCACCCGCCTGTTCGGCGATCTTGGTGATGTTGCCGGCGGCGTCGTAGGTGTAGTTGAGGTCGAGGTCGGTCGAGGCGGCGCTCTCCCGGTCCAGCCGCATGCGGGTCAGCCTGCGGGTACCCTCGTCGTGGGTGTAGGTGAGCCAGGTCTTCTTGCCTCCGGTGCCCAGCTCGTACTGCAGGGTCTCGCCGAGCTTGGAGTAGCGGGTCGCGCTCACGTACGACGACAGGCCGGTGACCTTGGTCGGCTGGCCGAGCTCATCGTAGGAGTAGACGACCGACTCCTCCGCCAGCCCGCCGGCGGCCGGGAAGCTGACGGACTGGACCTGGTCGTCGAGCGTGTAGCGGGTGTTGAGGACGTACGAGCCGGCCAGCTTGCCCTCCCGCTCGGGGACGGTGACCGTCTCGCGCAGCGGGCGGTAGTCGGCGTCGATGGCAGTGATCTCCGCCTTGTACGCCTGCCCGCCCACGTAGCGGATGCTGGCGTTCTGGTGGCCCTTGGCCAGCGCGTCGTACTTCCACTCGGCGAGCAGCGGGCCGGTCGCGGAGCCCTCGCGCAGCTCCTTCTTGCGGCCCAGCTCGTCGTAGACGTACCACAGGGTCTTGCCGCGGGCGTCGGTGGTGCTGACGAGCTCGTCGGCGTCGTTGTACGTCATCGTGGTGACGCCCTTGTCGGGGTCCTCGGTCTTGATCTCCCGGCCGCGCACGTCGTAGTGGTGGCGCCACACGTTGCCCGCGGGGTCGGTCACCGTGGACAGTTGTCCGGCGGCGTCGTAGGTGTACTTGGTGGCCTCGTACTCGCCCGTCGGGGTCGCGCCCTTGTACTGGCGCAGCTCGATGAGGCGGTCCTCGGCGTCGCCGATGCGGGTCGTCGCGGTGCCTCCCGGCGGCGGCGTCACATTGACCCGGTCGCCCTGCTCGATGGCCGAGACCCGGTACTTCTCCACGCCCTTCGTCTTGAGGATCTGGGCGTTGACGTCGCCGGTGCCGTCGAACACCGACACGACCTGGGTGGGCACGTCGGTGTCGGCCACCGCGAGCAGCTCGGTGGCGGGGGTCCCGGTGGCGAAGTAGCCGGTGTTGGACTTGTACTGCTCACCGAGCGAGTTGTAGAAGGTGTCGGTGATCGTGCGCCCGTCACGCAGCGCGGGGTCCTGCGTCTGGTCGTCGCGGGGCGCTGATTCCTGGGTCTGGCGCCCGCGCAACAGGCCGTCGTACAGCTCGTGGCTGGCGGTGTAGCCGCCGTCCGCGCGCAGCGTCTTCGTGGTGACGACGCTGGGGCCGTCGGTGCGCATCAGGTAGGAGTACTCGGTGTTGGGCGACTGCCCCGCCGCCTTGCTGCGGTCGGGCTGCCAGACCTTGACCAGGCGGCCGAGCGCGTCGTGCTCCATGTCGACACGGCGGTTGTTCGTGTCGATCTCGGCGACGGGCTCGCCCCAGGCCGGTTCGAGCAGGGTGCGCTCGACGTGGCCGAGCTGGTTGGTCTCCGTGATCTCCGCCGCGGGGGCGCCGGCGGCCGGGGTGTAGGTGGTGGTGGACTTGGTGCCGATCGCGTCCGTCTCGCTGGTCTCACGACCGTAGGCGTCGTAGGTGTGGGTGCTGTCGGTGATCGTCGTGCCGTCGCCGGAGGCGAGCTGCTGGACCGTGGTCACGTCGCCCTTGCTCGGGGCCTGGCCGTACGCCTGGCCGTCGTACTGCACCCGCTCGTCGGAGATCACCTCACCGGCGGCCAGCGAGGACACGCCGGTGCCGCAGCCCGCCGCGACCCGCTGGATCCTGCTGGTGTAGTCGAGCATCCAGGCGGTGTCGTTGCGGGCGTAGGTGTAGCGGGTGCACTGGTCGTCGTCCGCGCTGGCCAGGTCGCCCTTCTCGTCCACCTGGGTGAGCAGGCCCTTGGCGTCGTACGCGCGCTCCTCGCCGGTACGCCGCCACGTGCCGCCGCTCACCGCGGTACGGGTGACCATGGACTTGGGCGCGACCACGAACGCGGCCTTGGTGACGCCGCCCTGCGTGGACTCGGCGGTCTTGACCGACCACGGCTCCTCGACGGTCGAGGTCAGGATCGCGCCGCCGTCCCCGTCGAAGAGGGTCTCCTCCCGTTCGAACCCGGACAGCTGGTCGAGGTCGTCCAGCTTGACGCCCTCGGAGTCCTCGACCTGCGCGGTGCGCTTGGTGCCGTCGGCCAGCTTGTCACCGTGCATGCCGCGGAAGTACCTGAACTCCGTGAGCGTGCGCCTGGTGTCCTGCCCGTCGCCCTCGCGCACCCGTACCCGGCCGAACCCGCGCCAGTCCGACCACGTGCGGTGCTCGGGCTTGACCAGGATGTTGTCGGCGTAGCGCCAGGCGCCGCCGTCCAGGTACTCGTAGTCGGTGACCACGTTCGGCGAGCCCGCGACCCGGTCGACCTCCACCGTCTGCGTGACCACGTACTTGTGGAACCAGTCGGTGACCTCGGCCTCGTTCGGCGGGGCCCAGCGCTGCGGGAAGCAGCGCCTGGTGTTCTTGTCGGCGGCCGGCACGTCGCCGGGCTTGCAGTCGGCGGGAGCGTAGTTGACGCGCAGCTCGCCGCCGGTCTCGTTGTTCACGGCCTGCACGCGCCACTTGACCAGCGGGGCGCGGCCTTCGAGCGCGTCCACCCGGTTGGGCAGCTGGACGCCGGTGAAGGTGACCTTGGGCAGCGTGATGGTGCCGCCCACCTGGCCGCTCTGCTGGATCGAGGCCAGCCACAACGACGGGCTGAGGCCGTCGCCCGTGGCCGGGAACTGGTGCGTCAGCGTCCAGGAGTCCACCGGGCAGTACTGCTGGCCCGAGCACTTGGCGGTGTCGGTGTTGAGGACCTGGGTGGTGACCTTGGCCAGCCGCTTCCTGGAGAAGAACGTCGGCGACAGGCGGTCGACGCACTTCACGCCGGAGTCGCAGATCTGGTCGAACGGGACGTCCGGCCAGCTGCTCGCGGTCTCCTTCGTGAGCTGGTCGGCGGCGCAGGTGATGGTGCCGCTGGGCAGGCAGCGCTCGGCCACGTCGAAGACCACGCGGGCCGCGGGGGCCTTGGTGAACAGCTCGTTCTTGAGGTAGCCGTAGTCGATGCGGGTGAGGTAGCCGCCGCGTACGTACTGGGTGCCCAGCTCGGGCTTCATGTTGCGGCCGTAGTAGTTCTTCTCGACCTCGTACCAGTACGTGGTGGCGTTGCCGTGGGTGTCGACCGCGTAGTCGAGGTTCCACCGGTAGGCCTGCTGGCACCAGGCGTTGGCCGGGGTGCTGTTGTAGCAGGGCTCGCCGCTGTTGTTGCCGAACACCGGCACCGTCTGGACCGACTTCGTCTCCGGCTTGCCGGTGACCCAGCCGGGCAGGCGGTTCAGGCCGAAGGTGTACTGGGTGCCGTCGGCGGTGGTGACGCGCCAATATTCACCGTTGTTGTCGCCGTTCACGGCCCCGGTGAGGTATTCGATGCGGGTGCCGTCGTCGCTCTTGGGGCGCCACTGCTTGGTCGTGGCGTCCTTGACCAGCTCGACGGCCGAGTTGCCGAGGGACAGGGTGGCGTTGTCCTGGTCCCAGCACAGGTCGCCGGTCTTCTTGCCGTCGATCATGCAGGACTTGTAGCGGCGTTCGACATAGCCGCTGGGGTTCAGCTCGAAGCCCTCACCGGCCCAGGACGGCTGGTTGTTGGTGGAGGCGGTACGGCCGTCCACGCTCTGCGAGGAGTAGTCGAGCGACAGGTCCGGCTCGTCCCCGCCGAGCGCGGGAGGCGTGCGCAGGCCGTAGCCCCAGTTGAAGTCGCCGGACTGGGTGCCGACGCTCCAGCTGGCCGAGGGTGCCAGGGAGGAGGCCGCGTGGTCGCCCGACGGGCCCGAGGGGGCGGCCATCAGGGCGTACAGGCCGGTGGCCTCGACCTCGGCGGTCAGCGTGCCGTCTTTGGCGTTGTTCTCGCTCTTCACCGGCTGCGGCTGCGCGCAGCCGGCGGCGGCGGTCAGCGCGCATTCCTCCAGCTTGACCATCCGGAGCCGGGCGCCGTAGTCGCCGCCGAAGGCGTACCGGAAGCCGGAGTAGTCGACCTCCAGGCGGGTCTTCGCGGCCGACTTGGCCGCCGCGACGCCCTGGCCCGGGCTGACCCGCATCGCGAGGCCGAGCAGATCCGTGTCGAGGAGCTGAACGCGTACGGGGTCGGGGGTCGCGGCCTTGGCGGTCACACCCTTCTGGGCAGCCAGCTTCACCGGAAAGCCGGCCGCCAGGGTCTTCGCCGCGGCGCCGCCCAGCTCCGCGGTCTGGGGTTTCGGCCAGGCGATGCCTGGTGGCGCCTTCCACGCCTGTTTCTGGGCCGGATCCGCCGTCGGGGGCAGCACCGGGACCTTCTCGCCCTTGACCGGGGTCTCCTTCTGCACCGACGGGGCGGAGCGGGACTCGGCGGCCGCGGGCATGGCGTACGTGAGCGGCACTACCAGGGCGATCGAGAGGACCGCGGCCAGCCTGCGGGGCCAGGGCGACTCAGGTTTGGGGGTCTGAAAACGATTCCAGTAGGGGTCTGGAGCGTCCGGTTCATCGGGTGGCTGAAAACGATTCCAGCGGGGTTCGGGCAGGTCTAACTCACTCTGCGGGTCCATGAACTTCTCCCAGTCGGGTGCTACTGCGGGGGGACTTACTGGGCTAGTCGGGACTTACTGGGCAGCTAGTTGAGCGATCTGTTCGGCGCTGAGCACGCCGTCGTACGTGCGGACGTCGTCGACGGTTCCCGGCCAGTAACCGGTGAGGACTCCCGCGGTCTTGGTCCGGCCCAGTTGCAGCGGGCCGGTGGCGTTCCAGGCGCTGACGTGGTCGGTGATGGTGGTCGTGGACAGCCGGCCGTTGACGTAGATGCGCAGCTCTCCGGCCAGGGGGTCGTACACGCCTGCCACGTGCGTCCATTCCAGCGGGGCCGGGATGGCGTCGGAGCGGGTGCGTACGAGGGCGGCGGTGTCGGTGTCGGCGGCGGCCATGCCGAGGGCCCACCGCTGCTGTTCCTTGTCGAAGCCGAGCTGGAAGCCGGCCGCCCGGCTGCCCGGCTGGGCCACGGCCGCGGTGTCGCGAGTGGGTAGGTAGTCGAGCTGGGTCCAGGCGGCGACCGTGAAGCCGCTCCTGGTGTTCACCGCGGGCGCGGTGGTCTGGGCGTAGCCGTTGACGCCGTCGAGCGCGAGCGCGCCGTCCAGCCAGCCGGCCGTCCACGTGGCGGCGCCACCCAGCGTCGCGGCCGTCGCCCGGCCCGAGGAGTCGGCCGCGGACAGGCCGGACTCCTCATCCAGCGTCCAGTGCCCGACCAGCGTGGCGGCGCTGTTCACCAGGTCGGCGACCTCGTCGGCGAACATGGCCCGTCCATAGACGCGCACCTCGTCCACGTCACCCGGCCAGGCCTCCGCCGCGGCCCCGTTGACCTTTCCGCGGCCGATCGTCAGGGATCCGGTGGCGTTCCACGGCTGGGTGCAGGCGACCGACGACTCGAGGCGGCCGTTGACGTACAGCGAGAGCTGGCCGGCGGCCGAGTCGTAGACGCCGGTCAGGTGGGTCCACTCGTTCAGCCTCGGGGCCGCCGTGGACAGGGCGCGCACGGCCGTCGCGGCGTCCGCGTCGGCGCCGGTACGGGCCAGCGCCCAGCGGTCGTCCGCCTTGGAGTACTGCAGGGAGAAGGCTCCGGTCCTGGCGCCCTCCTGGGTGAGGACGGTTGCGGTGGCGGCCGTGCTGGTCAGGCGGGCCCAGGCGGTGACGGTGAAGTTCTTCGACGTGTCGGCCACCGGGCCCGAGGTCTGCGCGTAGGCGTTGGCCAGGCGCAGGGCCATGCCGGTCCGGCCGGTCGTCCACGTGGCCCCGTACAGCGTCGCCGGGTGAGCATTGGCGGCGTCGCCGGCCACTGGGCCCTGGCCCTCGTCCAGGGCCCAGTGGCCGCTGGGGGTGCGGCCCGCGTTGACGTTGAAGACGTAGGTACGGATCGGGCCGAGCTGGCCCGCGCGGTCCTTGCTGCGCACCGCCAGCACGTTGGGGCCGTCGTGGCGCGGGGTCAGCTGGATCGTGGCCGTGCCGTCCTGGGCGGCGGCGACCTCGGCCTTGGGCGTGGTGTCGAGGCCGTAGACGTACGTGACCACGTCGGTGACCCCGTTGGGCGCGAACGCGAACGAACCGGCGAGTCCCACGCCGTCGCTCCAGGCGTTCTCCGCGAACTCGGGCGAGGACACCTCAGGTTCCCTGCCGGGAGCCGTGGCGTCCACGGTGGCCTCGCACCAGGGGCTCCACGCGCTGTTGGCCTTGCCGTCCTCAGCGCGCACCCGCCAGCGGATCAGGGCGCCGTCGGCGTACAGGCTCTGCGGGATGGTCGCGTAGAAGGCGGTGCCGGTGGATCCCACGGCGGTGAGGTACTCGCCGGTCTTCGTGCCAGCGGCGTTGTACCACTCGAAGCGGCCCCTGACCGAGTTGTCGACGTCCTTCAGCTTGGCCCACAACTTGGGCGCGGCGGTGGCGATGACGGGCCGGCCGTCGCCGGAGACGCAGGGGCCGCCCGGGTCCGACCACACGTCGGCCGCCACGGGGTCGGCGGGCAACGAGTTGTACTCGATGACCACGGTCGGGTTGTTCTTGAACTTCTTCCAGGCGTAGACGTCGGTCTCGCTGGTGGCCCGAAGGCCGATGGTCATGGTGTTCCACTTCTTGGCGGCGGCGTCGGCGGCCCACGAGGTGACGTCGAACTCCACGCCGCCCGGCAGGCAGGACGAGCCCCAGCCCTTGGCCACGTTCACCGTGGAGAGCAGCCTGGTCCACGACGGCTGGGCGTTCCAGGTGGTGCTCTTGCTGATCGCGCCCGTACCCCACGCCTCCACCTTGCGGGCACTGCACGAGTACGACCACGTCTCGTACGTGCGCAGCGTCGCCTTGATGATCTGCTTGCCGTGGATGGTCGAGCCGCTGGCCATCTGGAAGAACGAGCGGTTCTTCTGCGACTCGACGTGGCCCACCCTGGCGACGTCGCTGGAGTTCAGGTAGTTGGAGTTGGGCCAGTTGCTCCAGACCGCCGTCCACGAGCCGCGGGCGGCCGAGAAGTACGGGTCCAGATAGACGGGGAACTTCGTCTTCGGGTCCGCCAGCATGTTCCTGTCCGGCTTGAGCCGCAACTGCCGGCCCGCCAGCTCCACGCCCATCGTGGCCTGCCTGGCCTCCGGGGAGCGGCCTTCCTTGAGCGCCTGCGGGCTGCTGATGCCCTCGGAGTCCCACATCGTCGGGGTGGGGGCGATGAAGAGCGTGCCGCCGTTCGGGTCGACGGCCTCCAGGTTGCCCGCCTTGTCCGACTTCAGCGACAGGCCCTTCGCCGCGAGCGGGTACGCCAGCTCGGTCAGGTTCGCCGCGGCGGCCCGCGACTTGACCACCAGGACGTGGGAGAAGCCGTCCACGTCGGCGGTGACCTGGAGGTCCACGCCGGGCATGACCTCGGGGTAGGTGGCGGTGTCGCCGTTCAGGGTGGGCTTGGGCAGGGTGCCCTGCCAGCCGAGCTCCAGGGACTTGCCGCCGCGCGTCAGGCGGGCCAGCGGGGCGCTGCCGCCGCCGGAGAACGTCAGATCGACCGCCGTGGCGACCGGCTCGACCGTGCCGTCAGGGGCGAGGCGGAGCGTGGTGTCCACGGGGACCCAGGCGTCCGCCTGGCGCACACGTACCGGGCGTACGTTCTGCTCCAGGACGAACGTGCCGTTGGGCTGGGCGAAGACCTGGCGGGTCTCGCTGCGCATCGACTCGACCTCGACCGGCCTGCTCGTACGGCGCGCCGCCGCGAGCGCCGCCTCCTCAGGCGGCTCGGCTTTCCGCAGCGGACCCGCCTGTACCGGAGCGGTGTTTACGGACATCCCTTCGGCCGCGGCCGGATCGGGGGTCCTCACCACCGAGATCGATAAGATCAACGCCGCCGCGACCAGCCCACGCAGTACCCGCATACATCCTCGCCCATGTCCGAGCAGGGGTTACGCGCGGGACGGAACCGCCCGGCGTTTCCACGATCTTCGGTTGACGATCGGATTCTCACCCGCGTCAGGGCACAGGTCTAGCGTTTTGTTCATTCTGCTCAAAATTCCTTCATCGGCCCGATTTATCCGGAAATATCCGCCAAGCGCGCCCCCGGCGGCCCTGACCTCAGACCTCCGTCGGCAGCGGCCAGGCAGCCGGGTTGACCCGCTTGACGATCTCGTCCAGCGCGATGCGCACATACGGCTCGCCCACCCACAGATGCTTGGCCCCGTCCACCCCGATGACCTCGGCCTGCGGCACCCGTGAGAACCGCTTGCGAGCCTCCTCCGGCCGCAGGTAGTCGTCGAACTCGGGCACCAGCGCCACCAGCGGCCGCCCGAACCGCCCCCAGGCGTCCAGATCGTCGTCCGTGGCCCTGTGCAGCGGCGGCGACAGCAGGATCGCCCCCTCCACCAGCGGATCGTGCGCCCACTTGAGCGCCAGCTCGGTGCCGAACGACCACCCGACCACCCACACGTGCGGCAGATCGTGGTAGTCGGCGTACTCGAGGGCGGCGGAAACGTCGAACCGCTCCCCCTCTCCCCCGTCGAACGTCCCCTCCGAGGTGCCGCGCTCGGAGGACGTGCCGCGCGTGTTGAAGCGCAACACGGCCAGGTCGGCGAGGGCGGGCAGCCGGTTGGCGGCCTTCTTGAAAACGTGGCTGTCCATGAACCCGCCGTGGGTGGGCAGCGGATGCAGGGTCACCAGCGTCGCCACCGGGTGCCGGTCGAGGGGCAGGGCCAGCTCGCCGACCAGGGTCAGGCCGTCGCCCGTGTGCAACTCGATCGGCTCCCGCCGGGCGGGCAGCACCGTAGCCGCGCGAATCTCCACCATGGATCCCTTCAGTAACGGCTGCGGCCGGGGCCGCGGTCGAGTCTCTTACGCCAGCAGGCCGGGTGCCAGTGACGGCGTTCCTCGTCGCCGCCCGGCCAGTTGGGCCAGGCGACCACGTGCGGCTGGCCGCTGCGGATCTCCTGGTCGCAGCCCGGACATCGGTAGTTCTTGGTGGAGGACGCGCCGGTGAGCATGCGTACCTTCCACTCGCCGTCGGGCCATTCCTCCACTTTGTCCAGGCCGGTCGGGAAGCCGAAGGGACGGGAGGACTCCCTGCGGCGGGCGCGACGAGGGCTCATCTACGCTGGAACTCCGGCACCGCCCGTATGAACACCATGCGTCCAGTTTTCCAGAGCCGCTATGGTGGGTCGTCATGCGGCTGGTCATCGCGCGATGCAGCGTGGATTACATCGGACGGCTCACGGCGCACCTGCCGATGGCGCCTAGGCTCGTGCTGATCAAGGCGGACGGCAGCGTGAGCATCCACGCCGACGACCGCGCGTTCAAGCCGCTCAACTGGATGAACCCGCCGTGCAAGCTCAAGGAGGACGGCGAGACCTGGACGGTCACCCACGGCAAGACCGGCGAGAAGCTGGTCCTGACGATGGCGGAGATCCTCCACGACTCCAGCCACGAACTGGGCGTGGACCCCGGGCTGATCAAGGACGGCGTGGAGGCCCACCTGCAGGAGCTGCTCGCCGAGCACATCACGACGCTGGGCGTCGGCTATTCGCTGATCCGCCGCGAATACATGACGGCGATCGGCCCGGTGGACATCCTGTGCCGCGACGCGCAGGGCGCCACGGTCGCCATCGAGATCAAGCGCCGGGGCGAAATCGACGGGGTCGAGCAGCTCACGCGCTATCTGGAGCTGCTCAACCGCGATCCGCTGCTGTCGCCGGTGCGCGGGGTGTTCGCGGCCCAGGAGATCAAGCCTCAGGCCCGCGTGCTCGCCACCGACCGCGGCATCGACTGCGTCACGCTGGATTACGACACCCTTCGGGGCATCGAGCCGGAAAATCCAACCCTCTTTTGATCCTTTACGCGCTGCCAAGGCAGCCACCCGCCGCACGTGGCTGACGGCCCTCCAGGAAACGGCCGCTGACCCTTCACCGGTGGCCCGCCGTTACGCGAGCGCACTCTTGCCTGCCTAAGTGGTCTTTCCCGACCTGGTAAGCAATGCCTTACCGGACTATCGTGACGCCATGACGACGCTGACGTTCGACTCACTCAACCCGGCTACCGGCGAGGTCGTCGGCAGTCATCCCAAGCACACCCAGGAGGCCGTGCACGAGGCCGTGGAACGGGCCGAGGAGGCGGCCGAATGGTGGGCCGCGCAGAGCCCGGCCGAACGCAGGAAGCGCCTGCTCGACTACAAGGCGCTCATCACCCAGCACCTCGAAGAGCTCGCCCAGCTGGTCCACCAGGAAACGGGCAAGCCGGCGGGCGACGCCACGCTGGAGATCGTGCTGGCCATCACCCATCTCGACTGGGCCGCCCGCAACGCGCACAAGGTCCTGGGCCGCCGCCGCGTCAACACCGGCATGATCGGCCTCAACCTGACCGCCACCCTCGAATACCTCCCCCTCGGCGTGGTAGCCGTGATCGGCCCGTGGAACTACCCGGTCTTCACCCCCATGGGCTCCATCGCGTACGCGCTGGCGGCCGGCAACGCGGTCGTGTTCAAGCCGAGCGAGCTCACCCCGGGGATCGGCGTGCGCCTGGCGGAGCTGTTCCGGGAGTCGGTGCCCGAGCAGCCGGTGTTCCAGACGGTGACCGGACTGGGCGAGACGGGCGCGGCCTTGGCCGCCGATCCGAGGGTCAGGAAGGTGGCGTTCACCGGCTCGACCGCCACGGCGAAACGCGTGATGGCGGCATGCGCGGAGAATCTCACGCCGATCGTGGCCGAGTGCGGCGGCAAGGACGCGTTCATCGTGGACGCCGACGCCGACCTGGCGAAGGCAGCGGACGCCTGCCTCTGGGGCGCGATGTCCAACTCGGGCCAGACCTGCGTGGGCGTCGAACGGGTCTACGTCGTCGACGCGGTCTATGAAACTTTCATGCGTGAGCTGTCCGACCGGGTGACAAAGGTGAAAGCCGGCGCGGACTACGGCCCGATCACGATGCCGGGCCAGGTGGACATCATCAAACGCCACATCGACGACGCCACGAAATCCGGAAAAATCGTGACTGGCGGCCCGGACTCCGTAAGAGCCCCCTACGTGGACCCGGTGATCATCGAAGACGTGCCCGAGGACTCCCCCGCGGTGCGCGAGGAGACGTTCGGCCCGACCATCACGGTAAGGCGTACCCGCGACGCCCAGGAGGCCCTGGAACTGGCCAACGCCTCCGCGTACGGACTGGGCGGCACGATCTTCTCGCGCAACGCCAGAAGGGCGACGGAGCTGGCCCGCCTGATGCGCAGCGGGATGACCGCCATCAACTCCGTCATCTCCTTCGCCGGAGTGCCCGCCCTGCCGTTCGGCGGTGTCGGCGATTCGGGGTTCGGCCGGATCCACGGAGCCGACGGCCTGCGCGAGTTCGCCAGGCCCAAAGCCATCTCCCGCCAGCGCTTCGCGATGCCCGGAATGAACCTGACGTCGTTCACTCGGGGGCCCGCCGAACTTGATCGGCTGATCAGGCTTGTCACGTTCTTGCACGGCCGACGTAAGAGATAATCTTCCCGCTCTTTCCCAAAACGGATCATCCGTCCATAATTGTGTGCTCTGGGGGCCACGATCATGTTGGACGGGTGGAATGTGAACCGGTCTTACCGGGGAATGTCGGCTGAGCAAAGGCTGGCGGACAGACGGGAGCGGCTGATGACGGCCGCGTACACGCTATACGCGAAACCGGGTTTCGCGGCGACGACCATCGAAAGGCTCTGCTCGGAGGCGCGGATCTCCAACCGCGCCTTCTACGAATGTTTCGGTGGTCGCGAGGAGCTCCTTCAGGCGCTGCACGAGCGGTGCGTCGAGGAAAGCCTGGCGGCCGTGGCCAAAGCGGTGGAGGAGGCGCCGAACACGCTTGACGACAAAGTCAAGGCCGGGATTCGCGCCTACATCGAGTTCACCACGGCGGACTGGCGGCGAGCCCGCATCATGCACGTGGAGGTACGCAGGTCGGGCGACGTCCTGACACTGTCCCGTCAGCGCGCCGTGGACGCGTTCGCCCGGCTCGTGGAGGAAGCGTCGGCCGATTTCCCGCTGGCCGCCCCGTTGAATCGGCGGCTGGTGGCACGCGGTGTCATTGGCGCGTTACAGGAGTTACTCATCGAATGGCTGCTCTCCGAGGATCAGCCGGAGATCGACGAGCTCGTCGATGTCGCGGTGTACATCTTCAGCCGCAGCCTCGGAACCCGCTGACCCACCGCGATAATCACATTCCGTTTTCCCGGCGCCCACTACTCGGACAGCCGAAATCTACGTTTTGTCTAAGTCGCGAAAGAGCGGGCAACGGCTGATCGTCGCCCGCTCCGATATGTCACATCAGGCCACCGCGGCAGCGGGAACCTCCACGTGCAGCACCCGATTCAGCCGGGTCACCGCCAGTATCCGCATGATCCGCGGTGGCACCCCCCGAAGAACGAGGCGGCGTTGCACGCTCAGCGCGCGCCGATGCGCCCCCACGAGCACCCCGAGACCGGTCGCGTCGATCATCTCCAGCTTGGAGAGATCCAGGATCAGGTCGCCTTCGCCGGAGTCGAGAGCCTTGTGCAACCGCTCCCGCACCCCCGCCGACGTGCCGGCGTCGAGCCGGGCGCCGATCCGCACCACCTGGGCCCTCGGATTGCCCCGGACGCGCATGCCACCTCCTCAGTCACGCACACGGCGTGCTCACACCTCTACCGAGGTGAACCCCCCGCACAAGCTCCCCTACCCACCTATCGGGAGTGACACGACCGCTTTCAGCACGAACTCTCCATCCTCCGTCGGATGGGCGCTCATATCGCCGCCCACGGCGGCCAGCCGTTCTCCCATGCCCGCCAGCCCCGTGCCCAGGTCGGCGATCTGCCGCCGGGCCACTCCGTCGTTGTGCACCCGCAGCTCCGCCTCCCGATCGGTGAAGCGGATCATGATGTCGCAAACCGTGGCGCTGCTGTGCTTGAGCACGTTGGTCACCGCCTCGCGGACCGCGTAGGCGAACACCGGCGCCACCCCATCAGGCAGCTCGCGATAGGGCAAGTGAACCTCGCAACGGACACCAGCCGCTTCGAGTACACCCTTCACGCTATTCAGCTCAGCGGCCAAGTCAAGCTCGCGGTAACCGCGCACGGCCTCCCTCAGCTCCCTGAGCGCCTTCCTGGTCAGCGTGTTGACCTCGGCCATCTCGGCCTTGGCCACCCCCGTGTCCACGTCCGACATCCGTACCGCCAGCTCGGTCTTGACGGCGATGGCGGAGAGCCGGTGCCCCACGAGGTCGTGCAGGTCCCTGGCGAAGCGCAGCCGCTCCTCGGCCAACGCCAGCCGCGTGTGCGCCTCCCGCCCCTCATGAGCCTGTACGGCGAGCTGCCAGATCCACATCCACATGCGCTTGCAGAGCCAGGTGAGGCAGATCGCGGCGATCAGCGCGGGCGCGGCGCGCCACCCTTGGAGCTTCCCCTCGGTGAACGCGAAGACGCTCATCATGACGATGAGAACCCACATCGCGACGAAGCCCGAGATCAGCACCTTCCAGGTGAGGCGCCGCGCCTGCTCGATCGCGTCCATCTATCGTGTACGCAACACGTCGCCGAGCTTGAGCCTGGCGCCCGTCCGCAATACGGCCCGCTCGTAGACCTTGGCCCCGAAACCCAGCACCGCGAGCACGGCCACCACCATGGCCGCCATCGAGGCCCCCACCTGCCACAGAGGCACCTCGGTCGCGGCCATTCTGACCGGCATGACCATCGACGAGAACGGCGGCACGTACGACACGACGGTGGCCAGCGTGCCCGTGGCGTCGTTGGTGGCGTAGAAGGCGACGAAGTACGTGATCATGATGAGCATGGTCAGCGGCGTCATCACCGTGCTCACCTCCTCCTGACGCGAGACCAGCGAGGCGAGGGCCGCCGACAACGTGGCGAAGAAGGCGTATCCGAGCACGAACCACACCAGCACCGCCGCCACCAGCCCGGGGATGCCGGGCGGGAAGTCGGAGGCGACGCCGGAGACCGTGGCCGCGCCGAGGCCGACGACCAGGATCGTGACCAGGTTGATCAGGCCGAGCGCGCCCAGCCCGAGGATCTTGCCGCCGAGCAGTTGCCAGGGCCGCACCGTGGAGAGCAGGATCTCCACGATCCTGCTGCCCTTCTCCTCCACGACTCCCATGGCGACCATCATGACCTGTCCCATGAGGAGCATGAAGAGCACGAGGACGAGCACCACGGCGATCCCGGTGCGGGCGGACTCGTAACGCGTGTCGGCGCCCACGGACTCCATCACCAACGGTGGGATGGACACCCCGGCGGCGCCCAGCCTGACCTCCCGGTTGACGCTCTGCATCAGCACGCCGAGCTGGGAGTCGATCTCCCCGTCGGTGAGCACCTTGGCGCCGTTGACCAGCACCGCGTCCACGTCCCCGGCCAGCACGGCCTGCTTGGCCGCGTTCTCGTCGGGGAACGCGCGCCACTCGAACTCGGCGTCCGGCGCGGCGGCCCGCAGCGGCAGTTGCTGGGAGTTGACGGTGCCCAGCGTGTATGAGTCCGGGCCACCCATGATCTTGGGTGCGAAGGACAGCGCCGCCACCAGCACCGCCGTGATGAGCAGGCCGATCACGAACGCCTTCGTCCGGATCTGCGTGGTGATCTCCCGGCGGGCGACCAGCATCAGTCCGTTCACGCCACGGCCTCCTTGAAGATCTCGGTGAGGGTCGGCTGCTCGACGCCGAAGTGCTCGACATGCCCGGCCTTCACGGCGCGGCGCAGGATCTCCTGGTCGTCGCCGTCCGCGGTACGCAGGACGTGCCGGTCGCCGGTGACGGTGACCGTGCCGGGCAGGCCGTCCGCCCAGCCGGGGGCCGGGTCGCGGACGACCACGCGCAGCGTGTTGCCCTCCGCGGCCCGCAGGTCGGCCACCGTGCCCGTGGCGACCATCCGGCCCGCCGAGACGATGCCGACCGAGTCGCACAACCGCTCGACCAGCTCCAGTTGGTGGCTGGAGAAGATCACCGGCACGCCGCCCCTGCACCGCTCCTGCAGCGCCGCGGCCAGCGCGTCCACCGCGATCGGATCGAGCCCGGAGAACGGCTCGTCCAGGACCAGCACCTCGGGGTCGTGCACGAGCGCCACGGCGAGCTGCACGCGCTGCTGGTTGCCCAGCGAGAGCGCCTGCACCGCGTCGCCCCTGCGCTCGGTCAGAGCCAGCCGCTCCAGCAGGTCGTCCGTGGCCTTCTTGGCGGCCGCCCCGCTCAGCCCGTGCAGGCGGCCGAAATACTCGATCTGCTCGGCGACCCTCATCTTCTGGTACAGCCCGCGCTCCTCGGGCATGTAGCCGAACCGCCGCCTGTCGTCGTAGCCGAGCGACCTGTCCTGCCAGCTCACCGAGCCGGAGTCGGCCTGGAGCACGCCCATGACGATGCGCATCGTGGTCGTCTTGCCGGCCCCGTTCGCGCCGACGAACCCGAACATCTCACCCGGCCGTACGGCGAAGCTGATCCCGTCCAGGGCGACCTTGCCGCCTGGGGCGTCGGGCCCGGCCGCGAAACGCTTGCGCAGCTCGCTGATCTCGAGCATCAGGTCCTCTCCTTAGTCATGGATCAATAGTGGCTTTAGCGGCATTCGTCCGGCCAGTCGCCGAAATCACGACCCGGACATGGATCCCGCGTCCGATCCCGATGACATTTGTCATCACTCACTAGGCTGGAGGCATGACGCGCGCCGACAAGGACAAGCCGGTCGTCCTCTCCCGCATCTACACCCGCACCGGCGACGACGGCACCACAGCGCTGAGCGACATGAGCCGCGCCTCGAAGACCGATCCGCGGCTGGCCGCCTACGCCGACGTGGAGGAGGCCAACGCCCACCTGGGCGTCGCGCTCTCCCACGGCACGCTGCCCGCCGACCTCGTGGAAGTCCTGGTACGCGTCCAGAACGAGCTGTTCGACCTCGGAGCCGACCTGGCCACCCCGGTCACCGAAAACCCGGAGTTCCCGCCGCTGCGGGTGGAGCAGTCGTACATCGACTGGCTGGAAGAGCAGTGCGACCGCTTCAACGCCGAGCTCACGCCCCTGCGCAGCTTCATACTCCCCGGCGGCGATCCCGCCACGGCCGCGCTGCACGTGGCCAGGGTCACGGTCCGCAGGGCGGAGCGTACGACCTGGGCGGCCCTGCACGCGCACGAGGACACGAACCCGCTGACGGCGAAATACCTCAACCGCCTGTCCGACCTGCTCTTCATCACCTGCCGCGTGGCCCACGGGGGCGAGGAGATCCTCTGGAAGCCCGGCGGCACCCGCTAGGCGACATCGAGATAGGCGCTGGGCGGCGCCGACTCCAGCCACGCCAGGAAGCCCGTCAGCGCGTCGGCACTCATCGCGATCGACACGCCGCGCGTGCTCCCGCCGAAGTCGACCGCGAAAAACCCGCCGTCGATCTCACGGCGGGCGGAAACGACGAGGCCGCGCCTCGCGATCGCGTGGCGCGGCCTCAGTAGGACACCCAGGAGCGGGATCCAATGGAGCTCCCCGTCTGCATAGCGGGCTACCCCGCTCTGCCAGCCGCGGTCGCCCACCCGCAGGCGACAGGGCACACTCCCGCGGGAACGGGCCAATGTGACCCCGCGCAGGACTATGAGGGCCACACATAGCAATACGAGAATCACAACCGTCGCTATCATGCCGCCCCCCGGAGCCCGTTTCTAAGTATTAAACCTCTTCGCCCGCCGCGCGCAGCCGGGCCCTGGCCCGCTTGGCCTCGATTGCCGCGTCGGCGTCTTCGTGGTCGGCCTCGATCGAGGCCTGGGCTCGGTCGAGAGCGTCACGGGCAGCCGCGACGTCGACCTCGGAACCGAGCTCGGCCACCTCGGCGAGCACGGACACCTCGTCGTCGGCCACGGAGATGAAACCGCCGTGCACCGCCGCCACGAGATCGCCCTCGCCCTCCCGCTTCACGCGCAGCACGCCGCCCTCGACGAGAACCCCGAGCACAGGTGCGTGTTGCGGCATAATACCGATCTCGCCGTCCACGGTCTTGGCAATCACCATGTCGGCCTCGCCCGACCAGATCTCACGCTCGGGTGAGACAACCCCTACGCGTAGCTTCGCCACTTGTGTAGGTTCCTTTCCGATCAGGTAGTGATGTGGCCCAAAAGACCACATCACTACCGGCGGGCGATTTACCGGCGCTCGAGTTCCTTGGCCTTGGCCACGGCCTGCTCGATGCCACCGACCATGAAGAACGCCTGCTCGGGAAGGTGGTCGTACTCACCCGCGCAGAGGCCCTTGAAGGAGGCGATGGTCTCGTCCAGCGGGACGTTCTCGCCCGGCTGGCCGGTGAACGCCTCCGCGGCGTACATCGGGTGCGACAGGAACCGCTCGATCCGGCGGGCCCGCTGCACGGTGACCTTGTCCTCTTCGGACAACTCGTCGATACCGAGGATCGCGATGATGTCCTGGAGCTCGCGGTACTTCTGCAGGATCCGCTTGGTCTCCTGGGCCACCCGGTAGTGCTCCTCGCCCACGATCTGCGGGTCGAGGATCCGGGAGGAGGAGTCGAGCGGGTCCACCGCGGGGTAGATGCCCTTCTCCGAGATCGGCCGCGAGAGCACGGTCTGCGCGTCGAGGTGCGCGAACGCGTTGTGCGGCGCCGGGTCGGTGATGTCGTCGGCGGGCACGTAGATCGCCTGCATCGAGGTGATCGAGTGACCGCGCGTCGAGGTGATGCGCTCCTGGAGCACACCCATCTCGTCGGCCAGCGTCGGCTGGTAGCCCACCGCGGACGGCATGCGGCCGAGGAGGGTGGAGACCTCCGAGCCCGCCTGCGTGAAGCGGAAGATGTTGTCGATGAACAGCAGCACGTCCTGCTTCTGCACGTCGCGAAAGTATTCCGCCATCGTCAGCGCGGACAGCGCGACCCGCAGCCGGGTGCCCGGCGGCTCGTCCATCTGGCCGAAGACGAGCGCGGTGTCCTTGAGGACGTCCGCCTCCTCCATCTCCAGCCAGAGGTCGTTGCCCTCACGGGTGCGCTCGCCCACGCCGGCGAACACCGAGGTGCCACCGAAGTTACGGGCGACCCGGCGGATCATCTCCTGGATGAGGACGGTCTTGCCCACGCCGGCGCCGCCGAACAGACCGATCTTCCCACCCTGCACGTACGGGGTGAGCAGGTCGATGACCTTGATACCGGTGACCAGCATCTCGGTACGGGACTCGAGCTGGTCGAACGGCGGGGACGGCCGGTGGATGCCCCACTTCTCCCCGATCTTCAGGGAGGCGGTCGGCGCGTCCAGCGCCTCGCCCAGCGTGTTCCACACGTGGCCCTTGACGACGTCGCCGACGGGCACCCTGATCGGATAGCCCGAGTCGGTGACGGCCGTGCCGCGGACCAGGCCGTCGGTCGGCTGCATGGAGATGGCTCGCACCAGGTTGTCACCCAGGTGCTGCGCGACCTCCATGGTCAGGGTCTTGGTCTCGTCGCCGAGGGTGACCTCGACGTTGAGCGCGTTGTAGATGTCGGGCATCGCCTCGACGGGGAACTCCACGTCGACGACGGGCCCTGTGACGCGAGCCACGCGGCCGGTGCCGGCCGACGGGGTCTCAACGGTCTCAACAGCCTCTGCAGTCATTTCACTCTTTCCCCGCTGCGGCGTCAGCGAGCGCGTTGGCGCCACCGACGATCTCGCTGATTTCCTGGGTGATCTCCGCCTGGCGAGCCTGGTTCATCTGCATGGTGAACGTGCGGATCAGCTCGTTGGCGTTGTCCGTAGCGGACTTCATGGCGCGGCGCCGCGCGGCCTCCTCAGACGCCGCCGACTGCAGCAGCGCCGTGAAGATGCGGGACTCCACGTAACGCGGCAGCAGTGACTCCAGCACGTCCGCCGCGGTCGGCTCGAACTCGAAGTAAGGAGGGATCGCGGTGGACTCCGTCGCCTCGGTCTCCTCGACCTCCAGCGGCAGGACCCGCTTGACCACGACGTTCTGGGTCAGCATCGAGACGAACTCGGTCGAGACGATGTGGATCTCGTCGATCCCCTCCTCGTCCTTGAACGACTCGATCAGCGTGCCCGCGATCTCCTTGGCGTCGGCGTAGGCCGGCTTCCTGGAGAAACCGACCCACTGGCCGCCCATGTCCCGGCTGCGGAAGGTGTGCCAGGTGACACCCTTGCGCCCGGTGACGAACGGCACCACGTTCAGGCCGCGGCTCTGCAGCAGCCCGCGCAGGGCCTCGGCCTCGCGCAGCACGTTGGCGTTGAAGCCGCCGCAGAACCCGCTGTCGCTGGTGACGATGAGAACGCCCGCCTTGACGGGATTCTCCTTCTCCACGGTCAGCGGATGGTCGACGCTCGCCGCGTTGCTGACGACGCCCGTGACGGCGCGAGTGATCTCACGCTCGTACGGCAACGCCGCCTGCATCCGCTGCTGCGCCCGCACGATCCGCGAGCTGGCGATGAGCTCCTGGGCACGCGTGATCTTGGCGGTCGACTTGACCGACCTGATCCGCCGCCGCAGCAGCCTTAGCTGGGCACCCATGACTACTTCTCCGCCGCCGGACGGACGACCTTCTTGATCTTCTCCTGGCCGACCTCGCCGGCCTCGAGCGGAGCGACCGGCTCGTCCTTGACCAGAAGCTCGCCCGATGAGGTGGTGAAGCCCTTCTTGAACTCCGTGATGGCGTCCTTGAGCGCGGTCACCGTGTCGTCGTGCAGGTCGTTGGTCTCACGGATGGCGTCGAAGACGCCCTTGTGACCACTCTGCAGGAAGTCGAGGAACTCCTGCTCGAAGCGGCGGATGTCCTCGACCGGCACCTCGTCCAGCTCACCGGTCGTGCCGGCCCAGATCGAGACGACCTGCCGCTCGGCCGGGAACGGCGAGTATTGCGGCTGGATGAGCAGCTCGGTCAGGCGCTGACCGCGGTCGAGCTGGGCGCGGGAGGCCGCGTCCAGGTCGGAGGCGAAGGCCGCGAAGGCCTCCAGGTCGCGATACTGCGAGAGGGACAGGCGCAGCGTGCCCGCGACCTTCCGCATCGCCTTGATCTGCGCCGAGCCGCCGACTCGGGAGACCGAGATACCGACGTTGATCGCGGGCCGGATGCCGGCGTTGAAGTAGTCGGTCTCCAGGAAGCACTGACCGTCGGTGATGGAGATGACGTTGGTCGGGATGAACGCCGACACGTCGTTGCCCTTGGTCTCGATGATCGGCAGGCCGGTCATCGAGCCGCCGCCCATGTTGTCGGAGAGCTTGGCGCAGCGCTCCAGGAGGCGGGAGTGGAGGTAGAAGACGTCACCGGGGAACGCCTCGCGGCCCGGCGGGCGGCGCAGCAGCAGCGAGACGGCGCGGTAGGCGTCGGCCTGCTTGGTGAGGTCGTCGAAGATGATCAGGACGTGCTTGCCCTGGTACATCCAGTGCTGGCCGATGGCCGAACCGGTGTAGGGGGCGATGTACTTGTAGCCGGCGGGGTCGGACGCCGGGGCGGCGACGATCGTGGTGTATTCCAGGGCGCCGGCCTCTTCGAGGCGGGAACGCACCTGGGCGATCGTCGAGCCCTTCTGGCCGACCGCGACGTAAACGCAGCGCACCTGCTTCTCGGGGTCGCCCGAGAGCCAGTTGTCGCGCTGGTTGAGAATCGTGTCCACGGCGATCGCGGTCTTGCCGGTGCCACGGTCACCGATGATCAGCTGGCGCTGGCCGCGGCCGATCGGCGTCATGGCGTCGATCGCCTTGATGCCGGTCTGCAGCGGCTGCTTCACCGGCTGCCTCTGGACAACCGAGGGGGCCTGCAGTTCGAGGGCGCGCAGGCCCTCGGACTCGATGGCGCCCTTGCCGTCGAGCGGGTTGCCCAGGGGGTCGACCACACGGCCGAGGAAGTTGTCGCCGACGGGCACGGACAGGACCTCGCCCGTCCTGCGGACCGTCTGGCCCTCCTCGACGCCGCTGAATTCGCCCAGGACCACGACACCGATCTCGCGGGTGTCGAGGTTAAGTGCCAGGCCGCGCGTGCCGTCCTCGAACTCGAGCAGCTCGTTCGCCATCGCCGAGGGAAGGCCGGAGACATGGGCAATGCCGTCGCCGGCGTCGACGACGGTCCCGATCTCCTCGCGCGCGGCGCCTTCCGGTTCGTACGCCTGGACGAAGCGCTCAAGCGCGTCCCGGATCTCGTCCGGCCGGATCGTAAGCTCCGCCATCTCTACTCTGTCTCCCTCTTTGCCCTAGCCGGCCAACCGGCGGCGGACTTCTTCGATTCGTCCCACAATGGTGGTGTCGATGATCTCGTCGCCGATGCGGACCGAGAACCCACCGAGCACTCGCTTGTCCACCTCGACATTCAGGTGCACGTCGCGCCCGTAGGAGGCGCTCAGCCACGCCGCCAGGCGCTGCTTCTGCCCCTCGGACAGCTCGACCGCGCTGCGCACCACCGCCACGAGGCGCTGGCGCTGCTGGGCCACGAGCTGGCCGAACTCCTCCAGTCCTGTTTCCAGGCTACGCCCACGCGGATGCACCGCGACCTGCGTGATCAGGCGCAGGCTGGTCGGGGCGACCTTGCCGCCGAGCAGGTCGCGCAGGAGCTGCTCCTTGCCCGGCTCGGGCGCCGCCTGGTCGGCGAGCGCGCGGCGCAGGTCAGAGTTGGCGGCGACGATGCGGCCGAAGCGGAAGAGCTCGTCCTCCACGTCGTCGATCCTGGACTGGCCCTCCGCCTCCGCCGCCGCGGCGACGACGCCGAGCCGTTCGAGCACGTCGGCCAGGTCACCGGCGCGGGACCACGTGGCCGAGACCGCGGTCTCGGTGGTGGCGATCGCCGCCTCGCTGACCTTGCCATCGAGCAGCGCACGCACGGTGCGCGCCTTCTGCTCGGCGGCCCTGGCCGGGTCGGACAGGGCACGGCGCAGGCCGTGCTCACGGTCGAGCAGATCCGCGACGGCGAACAGCTCGTCGGAGAGCGCACCGAGGTCGGCACTGCCGGCGACCGCGTTGAACCGCTCCTCGACCACGGCCAGCGAGGCCCTGCTCAGCCCTCTCATCGGCCGCTCACCCTGTCACTGCTGGCGGTTACCATCAGCGCACCGCCTGCGCGTCGCTGGACTCGAGCTCGTCGAGGAACCGGTCGACGATGCGGCTCTGCCTGGCCTCGTCTTCGAGGGACTCGCCGACGATGCGGCCGGCCAGGTCGGTCGACAGGCGACCGATCTCCGCGCGGAGCTGGGCGAACGCCGCCTGGCGGTCCGCCTCGATCTGGGCGTGCGCGGCCTCGACGAGACGGCGGGCCTCGGCCTGCGCCTCCTCGCGGAGCTCGGCCTTGATCTGCGCGGCCTGCTCGCGAGCCTCCTCGCGCAGCCTGGCCGCCTCGTGCCGGGCCTCGGCGAGCCGGTCGCGGTACTGCTGCTGCAGGTCCTGCGCGACCGCCTGGGCCTCCTCGGCTCTCTTGATGCCACCCTCGATCGCGTCGGTCCGCTCAGCCAGCGTCTTCTGGATGCGCGGTACGAGGATCTTGCCGACGACGACAAGGACGACGAGGAACGAGAAGATACCGACGACGAGCTCGTACGTGTGCGGGACGAGGGGGTTGAACCCACCCTCCTCCGGCGCGGCGAGGAGCTTAGCTGCCATTGTCATGGTTGCAGCCTTTCGTCAGAGATTCTTCCGGTCGTCAGATGGCCTGGAAGAGGAACGGGGCGACCAGACCGATCAGGGCGAGGGCCTCGGTGAGGACGAAGCCGAGGAGCATGTTCTGGCGAATCAGGGGGTACGCCTCCGGCTGGCGGGCGATGGCCTGCACGCCCTGACCGAAGATGATGCCGACGCCGATGCCGGGGCCGATGGCGGCGAGACCGTAACCGATGGCGGTGACGTTGCCGGAGACCTCAGCGAGAACGCTCATTGCTGTATTCCTTTACTGGACGGCCGGTGAAGCGGAGTCTCACCGGTCATGGATATTCCGGTATGTGGTTCTCAGTGTTCAGCGTGCAAGGAGCCACCGATGTACATCGATGCCAGCATCGCGAAGAGAAATGCCTGCAGGAACTGAATGAAGAT
The DNA here is from genome assembly GCF_043197025.1 of Nonomuraea marmarensis. Classification (NCBI taxonomy): domain Bacteria; kingdom Bacillati; phylum Actinomycetota; class Actinomycetes; order Streptosporangiales; family Streptosporangiaceae; genus Nonomuraea; species Nonomuraea marmarensis. The sequence continues at coordinate 300,108 of NZ_JBICRM010000003.1, read as the reverse complement.
CTCGAAGCCGGTGAAGATGATCGTCATGATCACACCGACGACGCCGACCCCCGCGCCGAGCGGGGTGAGCTTCTCGAACAGGAACCAGAAGCCGACCATGCTGAAGAACGCGAGCAGCATGTGCCCGGCGAACATGTTGGCGAAGAGCCGGACCGCGTGGGTGAACGGCGCGATGATCATGTTCGACAGAAACTCGATCGGCGACAGCAGCAGGTAGATCGCCTTCGGCAGGCCGGGCGGGAACATCATGTTCTTGAAGTAGCCGCCCAGGCCCTGGTGCTTGATGCCGAGGTAGATCTTGAGTACGTAGATCGAGAGCGCGAGCACCGCCGGGAAGGCGATGTGCGAGGCCACCGGGAACTGGGCGATCGGGATGACGCCCATCAGGTTCCACAAGAAGACCAGGAAGAACAGAGTCAGCAGCAGGCCCATGAACCGGTCGGCGTCCTTGCCCAGAAAGGGCCGGGCGACCTGGTCACGGACGAACATGTAGCCGTACTCGGTGATGTTCTGGACGCCCCTCGGCACGAGCTTCGGCTTGGAGAAGGCCGCCCAGCACAGGCCGATCACGAGAATCGCGCTGAGCGTCGCCAGCAGGACCGGCTTGGTGAACCATTCGACCCCCGAAATGATCGGGGGCAGGTCGAACAGCTCGTTGGGCGTAGGCGCCCCGAACTGGTCACCAGGAGGAGCGAGGACCGTCAGCGTGTTCACGCGGCGTTCCCTTCAACGTCGTAGTGGATCACAAGGGTTTCCTCAGCGAAGCCATTGCCGCAGCGGGTTAGCGGCTGAACTTCCGGTAGGCCAGGTAGCCCGCGAGCACCAGCCCCAAGACGGTGCCTATGGGAAAGAACGCGGACGTGTCGAGCCAGCGGTCCAGCAACCACCCGATGCCTCCGTAGATCGCCATCCCGGCGAGCAGATAGCTGGGGATCGACCACATGGCGTCGGCGAAGTCGCGACCGTCTTCTTCGGGTCGGCGTTCGTGTGCGCTCATCGCGGGCCCGAGGATAGCAGGCAAGTAGAGGACTAGTCATATCGGGCCCCGCCCGGATGCCGGCCTCATGAGTCGCCCCTTCCGGGGACGGATGCCTCGGGGTCGACGTAGAGCATCTTGGTTTTGATGAAGGCGCGCACCTCAAAGCCGGTCCACACCAGCGTGCAGACGACGACCGACCAGGCGAACGCCCGGGAGTCCCAGGCCGTGGTGTCACCGAACGCGCTCAGCACGATCATGATGACGACGACCTTGACGAGATAGCTGACCATCGCGGCGATCGCCATCAGCTGGGGGGAGACCCGTGCGGCATAGGACACCGCTACCACGCTGATGCTGAAGAAAACCCCGACGAGCAAGGTGCCGATCGCCGCGCCCAGCGCTCCCTTGCCGCCTGCCGCCAGCAGTGCCACGACCACGGCGACCAGTCCAACCGCGAGGGTCGGAATCGCGGCGCTCTTGAGAATGCGCACGTCGTTGGCCTGCATTGGTGCTCCATCAGCATGTTATCAAGCGAGCGTTTGCTACCTCCAGAAGCGGTGCATCTGGAGTCCCTGCTCGTGAAAGATATCACAAGCTCACGGAAGACCGCTTTTACCTGCCGTTTCTAGTTCGCGATCAAGAACGGCTCGGGAAGGCGGGAATGACCGGATTGCCCTCGGCAGAAGCACGCTCGTGCGTGGGGCCGTCCGCGGGCGGCACCCGCCGCCTGACCTCGGTCTCCGGCAGGATCGGCGGCATCGGCCCGGTGGGCGGCCCGTCGTCGTCGGGCTGCTTTCTGCCCCGGGAGGCGTGCGTCCCGCCCCTGCCCCGCCAGCGCGGCAGGGCCATCAGCACCAGAACGGCCAGCGCGAGCACGATGACCACGGGGAACAGCAGGACGGGCACGCCGATCGTGGACATCCCCACGATGCCGAAAGCGAACAGGAACGCCCACGCGTACATGATCAGCACGGAGCGCCGGTGGGAGTGGCCGATGTCCATCAGCCGGTGGTGCAGGTGGCCGCGGTCGGGCGCGAACGGCGACAGGCCGTGCGAGGTGCGCCGTACCACGGCGGTTATCAGGTCGACCAGCGGCAACACCAGCACCGCGGCCGGCAGGAGCAGCGGCAGCAGGACCGGCACCTTATTCATGCCCTCGATGATCGCCGGGTCGAGCGGCGTCACGGTGACGATGGAAGAGGCCAGCACGAGCCCGATCAGCATCGCCCCCGTGTCGCCCATGAAGATCTTCGCCGGATGGAAGTTGTGCGGCAGGAAGCCCAGGCAGGTGCCGATGAGGATGGCGGCGATGGCGGCCGTGGTGGTGATGCGCCCACCGCTGATGTTGTCGGCGAGGAAGATCGAATAGGCCCAGGTGGCCATGCCGGCGATGCAGACGATCCCGGCCGCGAGCCCGTCGAGCCCGTCGACGAAGTTGACCGCGTTGATCGTCACGACCACGACCATGATGGTGATGACGGTGCTGAGCGTGTAGTCGAGGCTGGTGGAGCCGCCCCAATCCTGCGGCAGCGGGATGTACAGGAGCCGCAGGTCGAAGAAGACCAGCACCCCGGCCGCCGCGATCTGCCCGCCGAGCTTGATGAAGGCGTCCATGCCCCACCAGTCGTCGAGGAATCCGGTCAGCGTGATGAGCCCGCCCGCGACGATCAACGCCGTCACCGCGTTGCCGTCGGACTCGGCCAGCGCCTCGCCGGTGTGGGTGAGCCGGCTGGCGACCAGCAGGCCCGCGACCAGCCCGCCGTACATGGCCAGGCCGCCCAGCCTGGGCGTCGGCGTGGTGTGCACGTCGCGCGCGCGAACCTCGGGCATGGCGCCGATGCGGATGGCGAAGCGACGCACCAGCGGGACCAGCAAGTAGGTCACGGCCGCTGAGATGAGCGCCATGAACAGGTATTCGCGCACGGATCTAGTTTCCCGGATGCTCCGGCCGAGTGTGACCGGAAAACGACACAGACCAGCTTATTATTCGCTGAGATATGGCTGATGGATGGCAAGAAGCGCCGAGACTCTTTCCCGAACCTCGCCCGCGCTGCCCGGATCCCGCACCGCCCGGGTCACCAGAGTGCCCACCTCTTTCAGCTCCTGAGGTCCCATGCCCTGGGTGGTCACGCACGGCGTGCCGACGCGGATCCCCGAGGTCACGGAGGCGGGCTCGGGGTCGTACGGGATCACGTTGCGGTTGAGCGTGATCCCGGCGGCGGCGCACCTGCGCTCCGCCTCGGCTCCGGACACATCGAGGTCGCGCAGGTCGATCAGCGCCAGATGGGTGTCCGTGCCGCCGGACACGGCCCGCATCCCCTCGCCGGCCAGCGTCTCCGTCAGCGCCTGCGCGTTCACGATCACCTTTTTGGCGTAGTCGGCGAACTCCGGCCGCATCGCCTCCGCGAACGCCACCGCCTTGGCCGCCACCACGTGCATCAGCGGCCCGCCCTGGATGAACGGGAACACCGCCCGGTCGATCTTCTTCGCCAGCTCCTCGGTGCACAGGATGGCGCCGCCGCGCGGCCCGCGCAGCACCTTGTGGGTGGTGAGCGTCACCACGTCCGCGTACGGCACCGCCGACGGGATCGCGCCACCCGCCATCAGCCCGATCGGGTGCGCCACGTCGGCCAGCAACCACGCCCCCACCTCGTCCGCGATGCCGCGGAAGGCAGCGAAGTCGATCAACCTCGGGTACGCCGTGGCGCCGCACACGATGAGCTTCGGCTGGTGGCGCAGCGCGAGATCCCGCACCTCGTCGTAATCGATGAGTTCGGTGTCGCGACGCACGCCGTACGAGACGACGTCGAACCATCTTCCGGAAAAGTTCACCTTGGAGCCGTGGGTGAGGTGGCCGCCGTGCGGCAGGGCCATGGCCAGCATGGTGTCGCCGGGCTGGAGGAGGGCGGCGTAGGCGGCCAGGTTGGCGGAGGCTCCCGAGTGGGACTGGACGTTGGCGTGCTCGGCTTTGAAGAGTTTCTTGGCTCGCTCGATCGCCAGCCGCTCGGCCCGGTCCACGACCTCGCAGCCGCCGTAGTAACGCCTGCCGGGGTAGCCCTCGGCGTACTTGTTGGTGAGCGTGGAGCCCAGGGCAGCCAGGACGGCGGGCGAGGTGAAGTTCTCGCTCGCGATGAGCTGGATCCCGCCGCGCACCCGGTCCAGCTCGTCGAGCAGGACCTGCGCGAGCTCGGGATCCTGCCTCTGCAGCAGCCCGAAGTCCGGACCATAGTAGGGTTGCTCACCCATTTCCCCACTGTACGACCTAATGTCCGTTTCTCCCATACGTCGGTGATTCCCCGAAATTTCACCTCACGGGAAGGCGTGTGGTGCGTTGGCGGTCGTCGGGATCCAGCGCGGCGTATCGGCCGCTTCGTCGCTGATCGAGGTGAGCACGGAATGGCGGTAGACGGCGAGCCTGGTGCGCCACTCGCGGATGTCCTGGACGTAGCGCTCGCCCACGGGGGCGTCCCACGTCTGAGGGCTCCTGGCCAGGCCGTACGCCTTGTCGAGGGCCGTTCTGAGCGTTTCGAGCTGGGGCAGGACGGTGTTCCACGCGACCACCAGGCGCTGGTAGTCGGGATTGAACTCCCAGGCCCTCGGAGGGTTCTCCAGGGGGCCTGCGGTGCTGGCGGGCGGGGTCTCGTCGCGTTCTTTGGGTTTGGGGGCCGGGGGGTCTACGTACATCACGGGTTCCTTTCCGGCGTACCGGGATCGATCGACCCCGGTGGGCCGTCCGGCCCGATGTCCTTGGGTGCCCACTCGCCCTTGCCGTACTCGCCGGCGGGGATCTCGACGGAGGGCATGTCGAGGGGCTGGATGTCGCGCACGTTGTCGATCAGGACTCGGAGGGCTTCGGGGTCGATGGGCGGCATGTCCACGGACACCACGTCACTGCCGTCATTGGCCCACGCACTGACCCCCGATCCGGCCGCCTCGTAACCGGCCCCGCCGGCGGCTTCGGCCCTCGACGGCGTCTCCGCCCCATAACCGGCCTCGGCGACCGTTGCCGTGGCCGGCGGGGCAGCCGTGGTGCCGGTGGGCGACTCGGCCGCGGGATTCGTCGGCGGGATCGTAACGGGCGCGCCTTGGTCGCCCGTCCTTTGGCCCGTCCCCTGGTCGCCGGTCCCTCGGTCCCCGGTCCCCCGGTCGCCGCTGTCCCGGTCACCCGTGCCCTGGTCATCGCCGGTCCCCTGGCCGGGCTGGTCGCCTGTGGACCCGCCCGGCAGGGCATCCTTGTCACCTGGCGTAGCGCCAGAATCACCTGGAGTCGCGCCTGCGCCACCTGGGGCCGTGTCCACGCCACCCGGCCTCGTATCGCCGGGGATCGTGTCCGCGCCACCCGGCCTCGTATCGCCGGGAGTCGTATCCGTGCCGGAGGCGCACGCGTCGTCGGCCCCCGCGGTGGTGGCGGCGTTGTCGGCCGGTGTGGTCGGCGGGGCTCCGCCGTCGTCCATAGCCGCCGATGTCGGTGGGAGCGTCACCGTGTCACCTCCGCCCGTACTCGGCCCGCCCGCGTCGATCGAGCCCGCGGGGCCGTCCGGGCGGATGTCGCGCTCGGCCCACTCGCCCTTGCCGTACTCGCCCGCGGGGACCTCGACCCCGGGCATGTCCTGCGGCTGGATGTCCCTGTGGTTCTCCACCACCGTCTTCAGCGCGTCCAGGCTGGGCGGGGTGGTGTCGGCGGAGACCACGTCGCTGCCGTCGTTGGCCCAGGTGTTGACGTTCGCGGCGGCGGTGGTGTCGGCGGGCAGCTTCGGCATTTCGGCGGGTTGCACGTCGTCGGTGTTCTCGAGCAGGGCCTCCAACTGCTCGGCCGTGGGCGGATCGATGGGCACCTGGAGGACCTTGACGCCATCGACCACCACGATCTGCGGCTTGGTCGCGTCCTGCTGGTCCTTGGCCGGGGCGCCGGGCACGCTCGCGTCCGCCTCGGCCCCTCGGTCGCGCCTGCTGTCCTGGTCGTCGTCCTTGGGCTCGTCCGCGGGCTGGTCACCGGTCCCGCCATCGGTCCCGCTGTCCTGCCCCGTCCCGGTGTCCTGCCCGGTACCGGTGTCCTGCCCGGTACCTGCGTCCTGCCCGGTACCGGTATCTTTGCCGGTCCCCGTGTCCTCGGCGTCGTCGCACGTCTTGCCGTCGGAGTCCGTCTTGGCCTCATCGCCGGTCTTCGTGCCGTCACCGGTCTTGGCTTCCTCGCCGGTCTTGGCGTCGTCGCCCGTCGTCCCGTCCTTGCCGGTCGTGCCGTCCTTGCCGGTCTTCGGCTCCTCGCCCGTCTTGGCGTCCTCGCCGGTCTTCGGTTGTTCGCCCGTCCTCGCGTCGTGGTCCTTCGGGGGGACCTCGTCGGCGCGTGGATTGTCGTACTTGTCCTGATCCACGCGCACATCCTTCGGCTCGTCGTCCTCGGTCGAGCCCGCCCCCATCCCGGGAACGTCCCCCCGAGGCTGATCCACCCGCTTCTCCAGCACGCCGAGCCGGACGTTGACGTCCTTGACCATCTCGTCAGCCGCGTCGGCGACCTGCGCGGGACGATGGGTGGTCTGGGTGGCGAGCCCGGCGCGGTTCATGGCGAGCCTGACCCGGTCCTCGACCGTACGCATCTGCGTGGTCGCGTGCTTCACCTCGGTCAGCAGGTCACGGACCAGCTTGGGATCCATGCCGTCGAACTTGCCCATGGGCCACTCCCGGACGTATCGCCGCTCCGGGCCTCACCGTAATCTTGGCCGGAGCACGATCGCAGCCGGGATAAGCAGACGGTATACGTCAGTCGTCGGTGGCGACGTAGCCGATGATGCCGCGCAGCTTCTCCACCGGGATCGCCCCGCGCCGCAGCAGCCGGGGCACGGCCGTGGTGAGGTCGATGATGGTGGAGGGCGTGTTGTCGGTGGTCTTGCCGCCGTCGAGGTAGACCGCGATCGACTCGCCGAGCTGCTCCTCGGCCTCCGCGGCGGTGACGGCAGCGGGCGCGCCGGAGCGGTTGGCGCTGGAGACGGCCATGGGACCGGTCTCCTTGAGCAGGTCGAGCGCGACCGGGTGGAGCGGCATGCGTACGGCCACCGTGCCCTTGGTCTCACCCAGGTCCCAGGAAAGGGCCCTGTTGGCCTTGCAGACCAGCGTGAGCGGCCCCGGCCAGAAGGCGTCTATCAGATCCTGCCCATAAGGCCCCAGGTCGTCTATGAGCGCTGTGGCGGCTCTGACGGTGCCGACGAGCACCGGCGGCGGCATCTCGCGCCCGCGCCCCTTGGCGTCGAGCAAGGCGGTGACCGCCGACGGCGTGAAGGCGTCGGCGCCGATCCCGTAGACGGTGTCGGTCGGCAGCACCACGAGCTCGCCGCGGCGTACGGCGGCGGCGGCCTCCGTCAGTCCCTCGGTCCGCTGGTCAAGGTCGGAGCAGTCAAAGCGTCTTCCCACGGCGTGCATCCTAGTCCTGGCCCAGCTTGGCCGTGACGAAGCGGTCCCTTCTGGTGAGGTCCTGGCGAAGGCGTACGTCCCGCCAGCCGTTGTCCTCAGGGAATGTCAGGTAGACCGCCCTGCCCTGCTCGTCGGCGTGCTCGACGACGACCCAGCCGCCGGGCCGCAGCAGGCGGCGGGCCGTACGCTCGACCGCCCGCACCTCACCGAGCCCGTCGTCGCCCGAGCCGTAGAGCGCCCTGGAGGGGTCGTAGTCGCGCACCTCGGGATCGCGCGGGATCGCGCCGGGCGGGATGTAGGGCGGGTTGGAGATGACCAGGTCGACCTTGCCGTTGAGCTCGGGCAGTGCCTCCGCGAGGTCCTCGGGATGCAGGTGGGTGCGGCCCTGGCCGTGTTCGGAGATGTTGCGCTTGGCCCATGTATACGCCCCCGGATCGACCTCCACGGCGTGCACCTCGGCCAGCGCCACCTCCTGGGCGATCGAGAGCGCGATCGCGCCCGAGCCGGTGCCCAGGTCGACCACGAGCGGGGCGGTCACGTCCATCGCGCGCAGCGTCTCGATGGCCCAGCCGGCCACCACCTCGGTCTCGGGCCGCGGCACGAACACGCCGGGCCCGACCGCGAGCTCCAGATAGCGGAAGTAGGCGTGGCCGGTGATGTGCTGCAGCGGCTCGCGGGCCTCGCGCCTGGCGACGCCCTCCCAGAACAGCGCGTCGAAGTCGGAGTCCTTGACCGTGTGCAGCTCGCTCCTGCGCACGCCGTGGACGAACGCCGCGATCTCCTCCGCGTCGGTGCGCGGGGAGGGGACACCTGCCTCGGCCAGCCGAGCGGTGGCGAGGGCGATCTCGTCCAGCAGAAATGTCATGAGTGTTGTGCGAGCTTCTCCGCCATCTCGGCGTCGATGAGGGCTTGGGTGACGGCGCTGAGCTCGCCGTCGAGAACCTGGTCGAGGTTATACGCCTTGAAGCCGACCCGGTGGTCGGAGATGCGGTTTTCCGGGAAGTTGTAGGTGCGTACGCGCTCGGAGCGGTCGACCGTGCGCACCTGCGACTTGCGCTCGGCCTGGGCGGCGGCGTCGGCCTGCTCCCGCGCCACGGCCAGCAGCCTGGCGCGCAGGATGCGCATGGCCGACTCCTTGTTCTGGAGCTGGCTCTTCTCGTTCTGGCACGAGACGACCACACCGGTGGGCAGGTGGGTGATGCGGACCGCGGAGTCGGTGGTGTTGACGCTCTGGCCGCCGGGGCCGCTGGAGCGGTAGACGTCGACGCGCAGGTCGTTGGGGTCGATCTGGACGTCCACCTCCTCCGCCTCCGGGTAGACGAGCACGCCCGCGGCGCTGGTGTGGATGCGGCCCTGCGACTCGGTGACGGGCACCCGCTGCACGCGGTGCACGCCGCCCTCGTATTTGAGCCTGGACCACACGCCCTCGTCGCCCTTGGCCTTGATGCCGACCGTGACGTCTTTGTAGCCGCCGAGGTCGGAGGACTGGGTGTCGATGATCTCGGCCTTCCAGCCGAGCCGCTCGGCGTATCTCAGATACATCCGCAGCAGGTCGCCCGCGAACAACGCGGACTCCTCGCCGCCCTCGCCCGCCTTGATCTCCATGATGATGTCCTTGTCATCGTTGGGATCGCGCGGGATGAGCAGGTGCCTGAGCTTCTCCTCCAGCCGGGGGATGCGCTCTTCGAGCTCCGCGGCCTCGGCCGCGAACCCCTCGTCCTCACCCGCCAGCTCCTTGGCGGCGCTCAGGTCGTCACGGGCCGAATCGAGCTCGCGGTAGGTGCCCACGATCGGCGTGAGCTGGGAATAGCGCCTGCCGAGGGTGCGGGCCTTGTTCTGGTCTGCGTGCACGGCGGGGTCGGCGAGCTGCAGCTCCAGCTCGGAATACTCCTTGAGCAACTCGTCGAGGTTCACCGTGCGTCCTTCGTCTGGGTTAGGGCCGTTTCACCAACAACGCCGACCCGGCGCACCGGGGTGCGTCCGAGCCGGCGTGGGTGAAGCTACTTGCCCGTGGTCTTCTTGCCGAAGCGCTTCTCGAAGCGAGCCACCCGGCCGCCCGTGTCGAGGATCTTCTGCTTGCCGGTGTAGAACGGGTGGCAGGCAGAGCACACGTCGGCGTGGATCACGCCGCTTTTCGCGGTGCTACGGGTGCTGAACGTGTTACCGCAGGAACAGGTCACCTGCGTCACGTTGTAGTCAGGGTGGATGTCGCGCTTCATCGCTGTCCTTTCGGGGTGCGGCCGCCGGGTCGCCGTCACGCGTGGCGTGAACCGGAACCGCAAAATGGTCAGCTACCAGTGTGCCAGATCGTGCAACCAACCCAGGCCATCCGGCATTCCCACGATCTTCACGGGGTCGCCACTGACGTCACACCAGCCTCCCCCGCACGGCTCGCCCGCCAAAGAGGCGTCAACGACCTAAGTACGTCAGCACGGCGAGCACCCGCCGATGGTCCTCCGGCGCCGGTCCGAGGGCCAGCTTGGTAAAGATGCCGGAAATATGCTTCTCCACCGCGCCCTCCGTGACGACCAACCGGGAGGCGATGGCGGTGTTCGAGCGCCCCTCCGCCATCAGGGCCAGGACCTCGCGCTCCCGGGGAGAGAGCGAGTCGAGCGGGGCGCCCCGGCGCTGGCGGCTGAGCAACTGCACGACCACCTCGGGATCGATGACCGTGCCGCCCGCCGCCACCTGCCGCACCGTCTCCAGGAACTCCGCCACGTCCGCCACCCGCTCCTTCAGCAGGTAGCCGACGGCCTTGCCGATGAGGTCTCCGGCGTAGCGCTCCTCCACGTACTGCGACAGGACCAGGATCGGGAAGTCCGGCCGGGCCGCGCGAACCTGCAGCGCCGCCCGCAGGCCCTCGTCGGTGTGGCTCGGCGGCATGCGCACGTCGACGATCCCCAGGTCGGGCTCGTGCTCACGCACCGCGGCGACCAGCGAGGGCCCGTCGGAGACCGCGGCGACGGTGACGATGCCCCCGTCGGCCAGGAGTCGCGCGAGCCCCTCGCGCAGCAGTACGGAGTCCTCTGCGATGACCACGCGCATGAGCACATGACTACCACTCGCAGGGCAGCTCCGCACGCACGAGAGTGGGGCCGCCCAGGGGGCTGTGCAGGACGAGCACGCCGTCGATGGTGGCCGCCCGGTCGGCCAGCCCCGACAGGCCGCCTCCCGGGCTGACGAGCGCCCCGCCGATGCCGTTGTCCCACACGTCCACGACCACCCCGCGGTGGTCCCTGACGACTGTGACCGCCGCCTCGGTGGCCGCCGCGTGCTTGGCCATGTTGGCCAGCGTCTCGGCCACGATGAAGTACGCGATGCTCTCCACCGCCGCCGGGGGCCGTTCGGCCAGCTCGACGGACACGTCCACGCGGACGGGCGCCCGCGCGGCCAGCCCCGACAGAGCGGCGTCGAGCCCGCGGTCGCTCAGGATGGCCGGGTGGATGCCCCTGGCCAGGTTGCGCAGCTCGGCAATGGCGGCCTTCGTGCCCGCGTGGGCCTGGGCGATGAGCATCCTGGCCGCCTCGGGCTCGGTGTCGAACTTCGACTGCGCCCGCCCCAGGTCCACCGCGACGGACAGCAGCCGCTGCTGCGCGCCGTCGTGCAGGTCTCTCTCGATCCTGCGCCGCTCGGCCTCGGCCGCGTCGATCCCCCTGGCCCTGCTGGCCCGCAGCCGCTCCTCCTCGCTGCCGCCGAGCAGCACGACGGCGAGCGTCCCGTGCAGCCAGCCCATCCCTCGCACGAGGTACGCGCTCAGCACGAGCAGCAGGGCGCCGAAGAACGCGGCGACGAAGGTGCCCGGCCAGTTGTCGATGGTGAGGTCGGTGTAGAGGCCCGTCGCGGCCCACAATGAGGTCAGCACGGGCTGGATGAGCAGCATGACCGTCGCCGACCACAACACGATCGACACGGCCGCCTCGACCAGCCCCAGCGGGAGCAACATCAGCAGGTAGCCCAGGTCCTGCCAGGTGGCCGAGTCGGCGAGCAGCCAGCGGAGGTGCGCGCCCAGCCCGCGTTCCGGCCTCGGGCGGTAGGGGTCGGCTATCTTGACGCGGAACGCCGCGTACATCAGCCGTCGCTCCAGCATCGCGCCCCCGCGCCACATCAGCACGGTCGCCATCATCAGCGGCACGCCCACCCAGACGACCGCCAGCGTGAGCGAGATCGGCACGGCCATGGACAACACGATGAACCAGCCGATCCCGAACGCCCCGCTGACCAGCAAGTACGGGGCCGCCCGCCAGGTCATCGGATCGACCAGGACCCCCAGCGGCCCCTTCGGGCCAAGGGGCACGCGGTCTTTCAACGCCACCGATCGCATGCCCACCAGCGTGCCCGCCGAAGCCTCAGGAGTGAATGCGGCGAGCGTCCGTCCTCGGGGTAGGGCTATCCCCCTCCCGCCACACCCGTGAGCCCCCCTCGGCAGACCCGCTCGCACATTGGACTCGAACTTCCGCGCAAGAGCCGGCACGTGCCAGGCGGGACGTTCCCAAAGCCGAGCCCCGGAACCCCACACAGACCGAGAGGGGCGGCAGGGAGAACCCCCTGCCGCCCCTCTCGTACTACAAGAGCCAGCTAGTCGCGGTCGTTGCTCACCGTGGTCTTCTGGACCTGCATGAGGAACTCCGCGTTGGACTTGGTCTCCTTCATCTTCTCCAGGAGCAGCTCAAGCGCCTGCTGCATGTCGAGCGCGTGCAGCACCCGCCGCAGCTTCCAGACGATCTGGAGCTCTTCCTTGCCCATGAGGATCTCTTCCTTACGGGTGCCGGACGCGTCCACGTCCACCGCGGGGAAGATCCGCTTGTCGGCCAGGGAGCGGTTGAGCTTGAGCTCCGCGTTGCCGGTGCCCTTGAACTCCTCGAAGATGACCTCGTCCATCTTCGACCCGGTCTCGACCAGGGCCGTGGCGAGGATCGTCAGCGAGCCGCCGTTCTCGATGTTGCGGGCGGCGCCGAAGAAGCGCTTGGGCGGGTAGAGCGCCGTGGAGTCGACACCACCCGACAGGATGCGACCGGACGCCGGGGCCGCCAGGTTGTAGGCGCGGCCGAGACGGGTGATCGAGTCGAGCAGGACGACCACGTCGTGGCCCAGCTCCACCAGGCGCTTGGCCCGCTCGATGGCGAGCTCGGCGACCGTGGTGTGGTCCTCGGCGGGACGGTCGAAGGTCGAGTGGATGACCTCGCCCTTGACCGACCGCTGCATGTCGGTGACCTCTTCAGGCCGCTCGTCCACGAGCACGACCATCAGGTGGCACTCGGGGTTGTTGTAGGTGATCGCGTTGGCGATCGCCTGCAGCACCATCGTCTTACCGGCCTTGGGCGGCGAGACGATCAGGCCGCGCTGGCCCTTGCCGATCGGCGAGACCAGGTCGATGATCCGCGTGGTGAGGATGTTGTGCTCGGTCTCCAGGCGCAGGCGATCCTGCGGGTAGAGCGGCGTCAGCTTGTTGAAGTCGGGCCGGTTGCGGGCCTGCTCCGGGTCCATGCCGTTGACGGTGTCGAGGCGGACCAGGGCGTTGAACTTCTCGCGCCGCTCGCCCTCGCGGGGCTGCCTGACGGCGCCGGTGATGACGTCGCCCTTGCGCAGGCCGTTGCGGCGGATCTGGGCCAGCGAGACATAGATGTCGTTGCTGCCCGGCAGGTAGCCGCTGGTCCTGACGAACGCGTAGTTGTCGAGGATGTCGAGGATGCCGGCGATCGGGATGAGTACGTCGTCGTCGCCGATGACGGGCTCGCCGCCCTCGAAACGGTCACGGCCACGGCCACGGTTGCGTTCCCTGAAGCGGCCTCTGCGGCCACGCCCGCCGCGGTCGTCGTCATCCCCGCCACGCTGGTCGCCACGCTGGTCGCCACGCTGGTCGCCACGCTGGTCGCCACGCTGGTCGCCACGCTGGTCACTGCGCTGGTCACTGCGCTGGTCGCCACGCTGATCACCGCGCTGGTCGCCACGCTGATCACCGCGCTGGTCGCCACGCTGATCACCGCGCTGGTCGCCACGCTGATCACCGCGTTGATCACTGCGCTGGTCGCTCCGGCCGCCGGAGTCGGCGGCGCGTTCGCGCTGGTCGCTGCGGCCACCGTCGCGTCCGCCCTCACCGCGGTCGCTGCCGAAGCGGTCGCCGCTACTGCGGTCGCCACGCTCACGGCGCTCGCCGCGGCTGCGGCGCTCGCGACGGCTCTCGCCGCGCTCGGCACGCGGGTCGCCCTGCCCGGCCTCCGCGGGCTGCGCCTGCTGCTGCTCCACGACCGGCTCGGCCGGGGCGGCGGCGACGGGCTCGGGGGCCGCGACCACGGGCTCCGCGGGCTGGGCCACGGGCTGCGGGGCGGGGTCCTCGACGGTCTTGGCGCGGGAACGTTCCCTGCGCGTGCGGGTGGGCCGCTCCGCAGCGGGCGCCGCCGCCTCGGTCGGGGCGGGAGCCTCCGCGGCGGGCGCGGAAGCCGGTGCGCTGTCTCCGGAACCGCCACCCTGCTTCTCCTGGATGGCCGCGATCAGCTGGCTTTTCCGCATGCGCCCGGTCCCGCTGATGCCCAGCTCCGCGGCCATCTTCTGCAGCTCGGGCAGCACCTTGGCGGACAGGCCGGTGCCGGAGCGACGCGCACGCGGCTTGGCCGGGGCGCGGGTGGGGGTGTCGCCGGACGCCGGCTCAGCGCCTGATGCGTCGGAGAGGAGTTCGGTGGTGTCGCTCAACTAAAAGGTCCTTCCCAGGGGTCGGGCGCCGGTTTTGTTCTGCCGGGCGTCCCGGAGGTGCTTGCGATCCGGCGGGACAGACCGGGTCGGGGTGCACTTTGCGATCTTCGGCTGTCGCTGGAGACGGCCGCCACTCTTGGGGAGGGGCTGGTCCACGCCGCCAATGGGCCGTGGCGCGTGGCTGACACCCCCCAGATTGCTGTCGCCAACCAGATGTCGAGATGAATCGAACGCGCAGGTCCCCGTCGTCGCCACCTCGCGTCGAGCCAACCGGGTGTGGGCCAACCGGAGGCAACGGATTCCGGGGAGACAGCCATGCTGCCCACGCCTCGCGACGTGAAGCATGATGCGGCGATGTATGGCTGACAAGCACGCACCCACCAAGGGGGCAACTGGTGCGGCTACCAGCCTAACATCACCAGCGCACACGGCTATTCCCTGAAGGTCTAAAGAGGCATCAGCGTGTCTCGGGGAACTGAACGTTCGCACCAACCGGGTCGACGTCCATTTGCTGGATGTGCCAGTCATTACCCACTTCTGGCGCGATCAAATCCTGCGTATCCGATGTCGAAAACGCAAGAACCGTGGGACCCGCTCCCGAAACGACTGCGGGCACACCCACTGCACGGAGACGTTCTACCAGATCCGCGCTCTCCCGCATCGCAGGCGCGCGGTAGTGCTGGTGGAGTCGGTCTTCGGTGGCGGCGAGCAGCAGCCCTGGCTCCGGCCGCTGGGTCAGCGCGGCGATCAGCAACGCGGCCCGTCCGGCGTTGAAGGAAGCGTCCTTGTGGGGCACGTCCTTCGGCAGCAGCCCCCGCGCGGTCTCCGTGGCCAGCCGCGTCGAAGGAACGACGACGACCGGGCGGATGCGCTCATCGGGAGCTAGTTTCACCATACGCGGTGACCCGGTGTGGTCGGACCAGGCCACGGTCAGCCCGCCGGCCAGGCACGGGGCCACGTTGTCCGGATGGCCCTCCATTTCGGTGGCCAGCGCGAACACCTCGTCGTCGGAGAGTTCGCCATCGGCCAGAGCACGGGCGGCGAGGATGCCCGCGCAGACGGCCGCCGAGGAGGATCCCAGGCCGCGGGCGTGCGGGATCCTGTTACGGCACCGCAGGCGGATCCCCTCCGGCTGAGGGACCCCCATGGCGCCGAACGCCTTGCGCATCGCCCTGACGATCAGGTGCCCCTCGCCGAGATCGACCTCCCCCGCGCCCTCGCCCTCCACGGTGACGTGCACACCCCGGTCACCGGTGAGCGTGGCCTCGACCTCGTCGTACAGGCTCAGTGCCAGCCCCAGCGCGTCGAACCCCGGCCCGAGGTTCGCCGACGTGGCCGGCACGCGAATTTCAACGGTCCTCATTCACTCTTTTCCTCCCCGTGCCGCCGTCAGGCGAGGTTCAGCGCCGCCGCGGCGGCGTGGACGTCGATGGGGATGACGACCGGCGCCGGCGCGCCCGAGATGGCCCAGTCGGGGTCCTTCAGCCCGTTGCCCGTGACCGTGCAGACGATGAGCTGCCCCGCCTCGACCAGCCCCTGCGCGTGGGCCTGCAGCAGGCCCGCCACGCCGGCCGCCGACGCCAGCTCCACGAAGACGCCCTCTTCCTGCGCCAGCAGCTTGTACGCCGCCGCGATCTGCCTGTCGGTCACCGCCTGGATGGCCCCGCCCGACTCGTCGCGAGCCGCCGTGGCCAGCCCCCATGAGGCCGGGTTGCCGATGCGGATGGCGGTGGCGATCGTGTGCGGATGCGCCACCGGCGCCCCCTCGACGATGGGCGCCGCCCCGCTGGCCTGGAAGCCGAACATGCGCGGCCGCTTCGACGCCACACCATCGTCGAAGTATTCGCGATAACCCATCCAGTAGGCCGAGATGTTGCCCGCGTTGCCGACCGGGATGCAGTGGATGTCGGGCGCGTCGCCCAGCGTGTCGACGATCTCGAACGCCGCCGTCTTCTGCCCCTGCAACCTGAACGGGTTGACCGAGTTGACCAGCGCGATCGGGTAGCTGGACGACAACTTGCGGGTCATCTCCAGGCAGTCGTCGAACGACCCCTCGACCTGCAGCAACGTGGCCCCGTGAACGAGCGCCTGGGCCAGCTTGCCCATGGCGATCTTCCCCCGCGGCACCAGCACGGCGCAGGTAAGCCCTGCGCGAACGGCGTAGGCAGCGGCCGACGCCGAGGTGTTGCCGGTGGAGGCGCAGATGACCGCCTTGGCCCCCTCCTCGACCGCCTTGCTGATGGCCATGGTCATGCCGCGGTCCTTGAAGCTGCCCGTAGGGTTGGCCCCCTCGACCTTCAGGTAGACGTCACACCCCGTGAGGGCGGAGACGCGGTGCGCGGGCACCAGCGGCGTGCCGCCTTCGAGCAGCGTGATGACAGGCGTCTTCGTGGTGACAGGAAGACGCTCGCGATATTCCTCTATGAGGCCACGCCACGACCTGCTCATGATGACTCTCCTACCTGCGGTGTTGGGCATCGAGTGTACGGGGTGCGGGGGGGTTGTCGCGGAGCCGCGTCCACGGGTCGGACCAGTTCATTAGACAGGGGCACTATTCAGGAAATTCTCAGCATCTCCCGATAAGGTCTCGGCAGGGGGTCACCACCATGAACGCGCGTCCTGCTTTGCGGCAGAACGACTATTCACCAGTAGCGGCGCCACCGCTCGGCGCCTGGTCACCCGCTCTTTCCGTGAGCGTGGTGATACCGGCTCACGGCGGGCAGGACCGGCTGGATCTGACGCTGGCCGCGCTGGCGGCGCAGACGTACCCGGGCCATCTCCTGGAGGTCCTGGTCGTCGACGACGGCAGCGAGCCGCCGATCCGGCTGCCCGAGATCAGACCGGCCGGCACCCGCGTCGTGCGGGTGCGCGACGGCTGGGGCATCTCCAACGCCGTCAACACCGGCGCCAAGGCCGCCGACGGCGAGATCATCCAGCGGCTCGACGCCGACATGGTGGCCTGCCGCGAGCACATCGAGGCCCTGGCCCGCTGGCACCACGAGACGGACTACCTGGTCACGATCGGGATGAAGAAGTTCGTCGAGGCGCCGCCCGTCACCCCCTCACAGGTGTTCCAGGCGGGGGGGCTGGGAGAGGTGTTCGACCTGGCCGGGGCCGTGTCGAGCTCCACCGAGGCGACGATCGCCAAGACCGACGGGCTGCGCAAGAGCCGCAACCCGTACCACGTGTGCACGGGGCCGACGTTCGCCCTGCACAGGGAGGTGTTCCACGCCGTGGGCGGGCTGGACCCGACCGTGGTGCGCGGGGAGGACACCGAGTTCTCCTACCGGCTGGCCATGCACGGCGTGGTGTTCGTGCCCGACATGGAGGCGCAGGCCGTGCACCTCGGGTTGCCCGCGCAGCACCGCGACAGGGAGCGGGCCGTGCGGGCGGTCGAGCCGTACCTGGCGCACCGGATCCCGCTGCGCAGGGACCTGCGCAAGGAGCGGGGGCGGCGGTGGCTGGTGCCGTACGTGGAGATCGTGCTCGACGTCACGGACACGTCGGAGGCCGTGGTGCGGCAGGCGGTGTCGGCGGCGCTGGACGGCAAGCTGCAGGACGTCGTCGTGACGCTGGTGGGGCCGTGGTCGCGGCTGGACCCGCGCCGCTTCGGCCTGTCGGACCCGTGCTTCGAGCTCCGGTTGATGCGCGACCTGTTCGCGCACGACGAACGTATCCGCCTGATCGACGAGGCCGCCCCGACGCCCGCGCCGACGCCGTTCCGCTACCGTGGGCCGGTGGACGTGCCGCTGCACCGGGCGACGCTGGAGCGCATGATCGAGTCGGTGCAGAAGGACCTCACGGGCGTGCTGGTCGTGGACCTTCCCGACGGGCGCACGGCCCGGCTGGAGCGCACCTCGGCGCTCGGGCGCGCCGCCCTGCTCGCCGGCGCGGGCGCGGACCTGGACGCCGTCATCGACACCACCCATGGGGTACGCCACGAGCCGCCGGACCGCTTCTGGCCCGCGCCCACGCAGCCGGACCCGGTCACCATTCCTGCTCCGGTGAAGGCTCCGGCCGACTCGCCCGCGGAGACACCGGAGAAGACGCTGCTGAGACGCCTGAAGTCGGCCCTGCGCCCGAACTGACCACGCCCTGTGACGCGTTTAGCCGCGGAGGCGTTTGCGGAGGGCGCGTTTCATCGTGGAGGACATCAGGGCGCGCAGGCTCTGCTGGGCGCGGCCGGCGGCGGCGAGCCGGCGGCGCAGGGTGCCGACCTCGCGGCGGAGCTCCACGGCCGACTTGCGCCAGCGGCCCGCCTCCTCCTTCCACTTGGCCACCTGGGCGCGCAGCCGCTCGGCCTCCTTCGCCAGCCTGGCCGCCTCCGCCTGCGCCTCCACCCGCGCCCGGTACGCGCCGCGCCGCCCGAGCAGGGGCGCCGGGTCCGTGGTGAAGCCGTAGGTCTCGGCCTCGACCCAGGAGACGCCCGACACCGCGTCCACCGCGTCGTCCAGGTCCTCACCGGGGGCGACCACGAGGCGGGCCCTGGCGAAGGCGGACGCGCGTTCGAGGCGGGCCGCGACGACGCCCTGGGAGGACTCGTGGAGCAGGATGTTCACCAGGCCGAGGCCCTCGTCCCTGGCCAGGTCCAGCAGGCGGGCCAGGGAGTCCTCGCCGGGGATCCAGCCGGGCGGCAGGCGCAACACGAACGGCACGGCCGGATCGACGCCCTCCCCGGCACGACCGGACCGGCGTACCCGGCCTTCGTGCTGGTAGTGGCCGTGGACCAGCACCAGGTCGAGGTTGGGGTCCTTCAGTGGGGCGCGGCGGTCGCGTTCGAGCGTGTCCCAAGGGCCCAGGAGGAGTACGGAAATGTCGGGAACGGTGCCGGCTAACAGGGCATCCACCGTCGCCCGTACCGGGTCGTAGCCCGCCGTGCCGTCCACGACCACGGTGACGTACGGGACCTGCCACTGGCGGCCCGGATGGCCGCGGAGCCAGCGGTAGGCCGGGATGCGGTCGGCCACGAACGCGTGGCTCACCCGGTCGATCGGCTGCTTGTCGCGCATCCGCATCGTCGGACCGAGGTGGTAGGCACGGGCCGCGGGCTCCGGTACGAAGACCGCGCCCGCCTGGCTCAGCCGGTAGCCCATCTCGGTGTCCTGGCCGAGGATCAGCTCGTCGTCCATCGGGCCCGCCGCTTCGACCAGCCGGGCGTTGACCGAGGTCGCGCCCCCGACGTGCAGGCTGAACGGGCGCTGGGGGTTGTCGGTGAGGCCGTCGGTGCGTTCGACGAGGTCGACGATCCAGGCGTGCGGCTCGGCGGGCTCGAAGTGTTTTTCCAGGTCGTCGGGTAAATCGGCGGGCAACTCGGCGTCGGTGAACCTGATGTAGCCGGTCACGACCAGGTAAGGAGCCGCGTGGTGCCAGCGCATGTGGGCCTCGATCGCGCCCGGGGTGAGCACCACGTCGGAGTCGAGCCAGTGGATCACGTCGCCCGTCGCCTCGGCCAGGCCGGCGTTGCGGGCGCTGGCCCGGCCCGGCTGCGCGCAGACGATCAGGCGCGTCCCGGCGGGGCGGGTGGGGGGCAGGCGCAGCGGGGGCGTGCTGCCGTTGTCGACGACGATGACCTCGGTCAGCCCGGCCGGGTACGTCTGCCTGGCCAGCCCGGCCAGCACCAGGTCGAGCTGGTCCTGCCCGCCGTAGGCCGGGATGACCACGCTGACGGTCAGCTCCGGGGTGAAACGCTCCGGGGGCTGGAGCACGCGGTAGTCGTTGCCACGCACCCTCGCAGAGTTTGCCGCAGTAGCGTCGCCGGGCGCCGCAACGGCAGCGCCGCCAGGCGCGGTCGTGTGGCTCTCGTCGGCGACGCTCACCTTCATGCGGCTTCCATGAGCAGGCTGGGGCGGAAGCCGCGCCACTGGTTGGCGGCCACCTTGATGAAGTGGGCCAGCGGCAGTTGCCACGTGTGCTCGTCGCTGAGCCCTCTGCGCAGCACGTAGCCCAGCCCGTGCGTCCGGTAGATCCGCGCTCCGGCCGCTTGCGCCGCTTTCAGGAACTCGAGATCGACGGCCCGAGGCAGCCCGGGAAATCCGCCCATTTCCTGAAATTTCGCCCGAGGCACCAAGATCGTGCCGCCCGCCACGTGATCGGCCCAGACCTCGCTCGGATAACCCGCCCCGCTCGCGAACGTCGTGCGCCTGATCGTGGCCCGCAACGGCTCCAGGTAGAAGAACTCGGCCGTCGTGCCCACCACGTCGGCCCCCGAGTACGACAGGGCCATGAACAGGTCGGCCAGGTGGCGGGGACCGTACCAGTCGTCGTCGTCCCACTTCGCCACGTAGTCGCCACTCGCCAGGCCCGCCACCCGGTTGAGCACCTCGCCGAAGGGCACGGACTCCGAGGCTTCGACGTATTTCACGGGCAGCGAACAGGACTCGACCGCCTCGCGTACCTGCTCGTACGCCACCCCGTGCAGCCCGAGCAGCACCTCGGCCTCGACGTCCCGCTGGCGCTCCATCTGGGCCAGCGCCGTCCCGACCATTCTTGACCGCTTACTTGACATGACGATACTGATCTTGGGTCGCGGGGTGGGATTGGCGAGGCGGCGCAGGCGTACGCTGTGCTCCTCGCGTCGCAGGTCGGCGAGCGAACGCGCGGTGCCGTCGGCGGCATGGCCGAGCCAGGCGCGGTCTGTGAGCAGCGTGGCGAGGCCGGCGGGCACCCAGGGCGCCGCGCGGTCGGCCGTAAGCGGGATCCCGGCGGCGGCCAGCCGCAGGAGGCCGTCCAGCGCGAGCTCCGGCACCTCCGCGGCGGGCCACTCGATCTCCAGGCCGCGCAGCGGGCGCAGCGCGGGCACGTCGGGCGCCTGGCCGTCGACCACCCAGCCGATGTCAGCCCAGTGCAGGCGGGCCAGCCCCTTCTCCGGCGTACGCGCGAAGCCGCAAGGGGTGACGGACATGGGCAGGGCTCCTAGACCGCTTGGGACTCAGTCGGCGCCTACCTTACGCCGGTTTTACTGACTGGTAGACGTGAGCGCCACTTTCGGCAGGCTCGACGATGCAGGTCGAGCGGCCGGCGATTCCCAGTTTTCCTCCAGGAACTTATGGCACGGTAGGGGCCGATGTTTATTAAGGTGTCAATAATCCCCTGATGTCCGTGACGCCTCCGATGTCCTAAGAAGGCCCTCACAAGGCGTGATCTACGAAAGGTATGCGGATGCTCTCGCCCCGCCGACTGGCAGCGACCGCCGCACTCCTCGCCGCCGTGGCCGCCGCCGTGCTGGCGCTCCTCGTACTCGCAGACCTGATCACGTTCGGTGCGGCGGCGGCCACGGCGGCGTTCCTGATCTCGCTGGCGGCCCTCGCGTTCCTCGTGCTGACCGTACGCCGCCTCGACGGCAAGGCCCACCGGATCGACCTGCGGATCAAGAAACATGAGGCCGAGCTGGCCCGTACCACCACCGCGCTCAAGCACATCGAGACCAGGCTGGACCTGCTGGTGCAGGCCGTCGAGGACTCGGCGGGGCGGCGGGCCGACGACCTGGGCGCGATCCTGGCCTCACTCGGGGAGGATCGGGTGAACGCCATGGCGAGGGCGCGAGAGGTGGAGGAGCTGCGCGCGGAGGTTCGCGCGCTGGCCAAGGACTCCGTATGACGCGGGTCAGGCACAACGACTACGGGGTGTTGCGGCCGCCTGTCGTGGGGTCGTGGCGGCCGTCGTTGCGGGTTTCCGTGGTCATTCCCGCCTACGATTGCGCTGAGGCGCTCGAACGTACGATTCCCGCGCTGGCGCGGCAGACGTACCCGTCCGAGCTGGTCGAAGTGGTCGTCGCGGACGACGGCAGTGAGCCGCCGATCGACATGGCGGGCGCCCGAGTGGTACGGGTGACCGAGGGGTGGGGGCGTGGCGCGGCCCGGCAGACGGGGCAGCTCGCGGCCACCGGGGACGTGATCCACTGGCTCGACTCCGACATGCTCCTGGCCGACGATCACCTCGAGGCGCACATGCGCTGGCACCACCTGATCGACTACGCGGTGGTGATCGGCGACACCCGGTTCGTGGCCGCGCCCGGCGAGGAGGGCGTCCAGTCGGAGTACACGAGGAAGACCCTGGAGTCGACCAGGAGGCTCAAGGACGCGGGGGCGAGCGCGTACTTGCTGCACACGGGCGCCTCCACCTCCGTGCGCGCCGAGCTGCTGCGCGCGGCCGGCGGCGTGGACGCCGGGCTGAACATGGCCGAGGACACCGAGCTGGGATACCGGCTGGCGCAGGCGGGCGTGGTGTTCATCCCCGACGCCGAGGCCAGGGCGTGGCACGTCGGGCCCTCCACCGTGATGTCGCGGGAGAAGGAGGTGCACCGGCACAACTGGTCCTACCTCGGCGACCTGATCCCCGAGCTGCGCTGGTTGCGCAACCATCCCCGGCGGCACTGGCTCGTGCCGTACGTGCGGGTCGTGGTGGCGGCGACCACCTACGAGCGGACGCGGGCGACCGTGGACTCGGCGCTCGCGGGCACCCTCACCGACGCCGCCGTCACGCTGGTCGGGCCGTGGGGCAAGCTCACCGGCGAACGCCGTTCGAACCTCGACGATCCGCTGCTCGATCTGCGGCTCCTGCACAATCTCTACGTGCACGAGCCCCGGGTGGTGTTCGCGGAGAGCGTACCCGGCTCCGCCGCGCCCGCCCCCTTCCTGCTCAGCGTGCCCGCCGGGTGGGTGCTGGGCGCCGACACACTCGCCAAACTGGTACGCCATGCGGGTACGGACCTGCTCGGCCTGGTCAGCGTGGCGCTGGCGGAGGGTACGGACGGGGTCGTGGCCGCCCGCCTGGAGCGCACGGCCGCCTTCGCCCGCGCCGCCCTGTTCCCGGGTGTGGCCGATGACCTGGTGGACGAGATGTTCGGGTCGGAGTGGGTCAGCGGCGGCGAGTACGGCTTCGCGACGGCGGACGAGGCCGAGCCGCTCTCCGGCGATCCGGCGAAGTGGCGGGCACTGGCGGAGCAGCGGCTGGGCGAGGTCAAGGAGCTGCGGGCCGCGGTGGAGCGGCTGTCGGCCGAGGTCGAACGCCTGTCCGCCGAGCCGCCCACGGAGAGCCCCGGGACGTTGCGGTCGCTGATCAGGCACCTGCGGAGCGCCGGATGATCCGGCGGTTGCTGGCGGAGCTGGGCGGGGCCCAGGTGTTCTTCGCGGGGATCGAGGACGTCGAACCGCTCTACGCCACCGGGACCCGGGTCGTCGATCTCGATCGGGATCTGCTGGAGCCCGTCGCCGAGCCCGGTCAGGTGCGGGAAGTCCTCGTGCTCGCCAGGACGCCTTCCGACCTGCGCAGGATCGCGACATTGCACAAGCTGTTGCCGCAGGCCGAACGGGTGGTGGTGGCCGTGCTCGACACACCTGCCTCCCATCCGGCACCGGTGCCCACGCCGACGCCCGCGCATCGGTGGCGGTCGCTGACGGATCTGCGGGTCTACCAGCCGAAGAACCGGGTCTGGGTGGTGGATGCGCGGTTCTCCGCGGCCACGCCCGCCGGGCGTACCGTGACGGCGACGGCGCGGGCGTTCGCCGGACATCGCCTGGACGTGATCGCGGCGCCCGCGGCGGCGATCGCGGGCGTGGGGGCGGCGGACTGGCGGCCCGGCGATCCGAACGCCACGCCCGCCGAGGTGACGGGGCCGGTTCCCGAGCGGGTCGGCGCGCCGGGCAGCGACATGGTGCTACGCACCCTGGGCCATCCGCCTACGGAGCCTGACGTGGAGCTGCGGGACGTGGCTCTGGACCATCCGCCCACCACCGCTCCGGCCGGTGCCGAGGAGACCGCGGCACTCGCATGGGACGGCGACCCGAGCGGCGTCGAGTGGGCCGGGGACGAGAGGCCCATCGAGCGGCCGACGCTCAAGGCGGTGAGCTGGGAGCGGCTCGGGCGGCCGGGCATGGGAGACTCGCCGCTGGCCGATCCCGACGTGCTCGGCGAACCCTCCATGGTGCCCCCGGTGGACGAGCGCCTGGTGAACCCCCAAGGCTTCGTCACCACCCCCTCCCGCGGCATGGCCTCGCTGGCCGAGCGGGACGGGCGCTGGTCGGTGTTGCTGGAGGGGAAGGTGGTGACGTCGTTCGCGGAGTCGGGCGGGGTCACCGACGCGGACGTGGCCAGGCTGCGGCAGATCCGCGGCGTGGAGGTGGATTGGCGGCATGCGCACAGCGGGCCGCTCGCCGCCGTACGGGTGCTGGCCGGGCTGGCCGCCGCCGGGGTGCCGCTGGTGGCGGACGCGGTGCCGCGATGGGCCGGTGCACTCGGTGAGGAAATCATCGGACTTATCGAGCTTTGTCCCGATATTTCGGATGATCTCCGGCGGGAGGAGCACAGTATCCGGCTGCGGCGCGCGGCACTGCGTACCCATGGTGTGGCGGCCCGATGGGAGCAGCTCGGCGCGCCCGCCCCCGCTCCCCCGCTCACCTCGGTCCTGCTGGCCACCCGGCGCACCGACATGGTGTCGTTCGCCCTCGACCAGATCGCCCGCCAGCGCGGGGTCCAGCTCGAAGTGATCCTCGCCCTGCACGGCGTCCCGAAGGGGCACCCGGACGTGGCGGCGGCGATCGCCGCGTTCGAAGGGCCGCTGACCGTGTTGGAGGCCGATCACCGGGCCGTCTTCGGCGAGGTGCTGAACGACGCCGCCGCCCGGGCCTCGGGGTCGTTCCTGCTGAAGATGGACGACGACGACTGGTACGGGCCCGACTTCCTGTGGGATCTGCTGCTGGCGCATTCGTACTCGGGGGCTCAGGTGGTCGGTACGGTGCCGGAGTTCGTCTACCTGTCCTCCATCGACGTCACCGTGCACCGCAGGCAGGTGACCGAGCAGATCACCAGTTTCGTCGCGGGCGGGACGATCCTGGTGGAGCGGTCGGCGTTCCAGGCGGTGGGCGGGTTCAGGCCGTTGCGGCGGTCGGTGGACACCCAGTTCCAGGAGGCGTTGCAGGCGGCGGGCGGGCAGATCTACCGTACCCACGGCCTCGGTTATATCCTGCGCAGAGGCCCCGCGGCCAACCACACCTGGCAGGAGCCGATCGGGACGTTCCTGCAGCGCAACAGGCAGCAGTGGCGCGGTTTCCGGCCGAACGCTCTCATGGCCATGGACGAGAGCCCTCTCCCATGACCGGCGTTCCCCGTATCCGCCGTAACGACTTCGGCGTGCTGACCCCGCCCGCGCTGGGCGCCTGGGATCCCACGCTCACCGTCACGGTCGTCATCCCGGCCCACGACCGCCAGGAGACCCTGGACCTGACGCTGGCCGCCCTGTCGGCCCAGAGCTACCCGGAGCACCTCCTCGACGTCGTGGTCGTGGACGACGGCAGCACCACGCCGCTCCACCTGCCGGAGCTGGTCCCGGCCAAGACGAAGCTGACCTCCAGCCCGCCGGGCGGGTGGGGCCGGGCGTGGGCCGTACAGGCGGGTCTGGACGCTGCGACCGGCGAGGTCGTGTTCGTGCTGGACGCCGACATGGTCCCGCACCGGCAGCACGTGGAGGCCCAGCTCCGGTGGCACCACCTGGCCCCGTACGTGGTGGCGCTGGGCTGGATCGACTTCACCGCGGCCGCCGACCTCCCGACGCAGGAGCAGGTCCGCCAGACCCTGGAGGCGGGCCAGGAGGAGTCGCTCTTCCCCCCGTCCCCGCACCGCCACGACTGGGCCGAGCAGATCATCCACGACCACGACGGACTCCGTACGGCGCCGAGCTCGCTGGCCACCCGGATCCATGTGGGGGCGACAGTGTCGTACCCGGCCGGGCTGCTGCGCTCGATCGGCGGCATGGACACGTCCCTGGTCCTGGCCGAGGACACGGAGCTGGGCTACCGGCTCACCCAGGCGGGCGTGGTCTTCGTGCCCGATCCGGAGTCCCGTACGTGGCATATCGGCCTTCCTACGGCGATGCGCGACTTCGCCGCGCTGAAGCGCTACAACGACCCCTATGTCGCCGACCGGGTCCCCTATCGCCGCTACCTCCGCACGGACGCGGGCCGGCAGTGGCTGGTGCCGTACGTGGACGCGGTGGTGCCCGCCGGCACGTACGAGGACACCCGGGCCACGGTCGACGCCCTCCTGGCCGGCTCGATCCCGGACATCAGGGTCACCGTCACCGGCCCCTGGGACTCCCTGACCGACGACCGCCGCTCCCCGCTCGCCGACGAGCACCTCGACCTCCGCCTCATCCAGGCGAACTTCGCCCACGACCCCCGTGTCCACCTGACCACCCCGACGGCCGGAACGCCCCCGTTCCGCCTCTCCGTACCCGCGGGCTGGGTCCCGTCGAAGGACGCGGTGGAGCACCTGGTGGCCCACCTGGAGGAACACGACCTCGGCACCCTCTGCGTGGCCCTGGACGAGACCCCGCAAGGCGTGAGGGTCGCCCGCCTGGACCGCACGGCCGCCCTGTCCAGAGCCGCGCTGGTGGCCACGCAGGACGACCGCCTGGACGACCTGATCGACTCACTTTTCGGCCTGGAATGGGTGGACGGGCAAACCTGGGGCTTCAGCCGCCGGCCCGCCGTCTACCCGCCCCGCAAGCAGCCGATTTCCGAGGTGGCCCGGCTCACCGCCGAATACGAAAAGGAAATCGCCCTCTACCGCAAACGCACGGCCGCCCTCCGAACGGAGATCGCGCAGTTGCGCAGGGAAGCGGGGAAGAACGGCAGGGACGCGGCCCGCTGGCGCGAGAAGGCCGAAGCCTGGCGCCGGGAGGCGGCCCGCCTGACCCGCGCCCAGAACCGCACGGTACTGAAACGAGCCGTCCGCCGAGTCCGCAACCTGGCCTTCCCCGACGACTAGCCCGGCTTACACGTCCGTGTCCTTGGGGTGCCTGGTGGACGCATACACGAAATGCACGGTCCGCCGTTCCACGTCGTCGCCACGCTTCGGGCTCACGGAGCGAGCACCTCGCCGTGGTCCTCATCGGGCAACGCCTGAGTGAGCTGAGCGGTCAGGGCGGGATCGGCCAGGATGCGAGCGGTCGCGCGCCACTCGATGGTGATCCGATGCAGAGTCGCATGGACGTTAATCGTCGTCGCCCTCCACGCGCATCACGCTGGCCACAGCGCGGACGATGTCCAGCTCCCGCAACCCTTCCATGGTCGCCGTCAGCGCCGCGTCCGTGGCCCGGTGGGTGACGATGACGAGTTGGGCGTCGTCCCCGTGCCCCTCCTGGCGGACGGTCTGGATCGAGACGTCGTGCTTGGCGAACAGGTCCGCCACTCGCGCCAGCACGCCCGGCTTGTCCGCCACGTCCAGGGCCACGTGGCAGCGCGTGACGGTCTCCCCCATGGGATGCACGACCCGCTCCGCGTACGTGGACTCCTCGGGGCCGCGCGTGCCCGCCAGGCGGTTGCGGGCGACGGCCACCAGGTCCCCGAGCACGGCCGAGGCCGTGGGAGCCCCGCCGGCGCCCTTGCCGTAGAACATCAGCTGCCCCGCCGACTCCGCCTCCACGAACACCGCGTTGTACGCCTCCCGCACCCCCGCCAGCGGATGCGAGCGCGGGATCATCGCCGGGTGCACCCGCACCCCGACCGAGCGGCCGTCGTCGGAGCGGGCGCAGATGGCCAGCAGCTTGATGACGTAGCCCATGGCCTTGGCCGAGGCCACGTCGGTGGCGGTGATCTCGGTGATGCCCTCCCGGTGCACTTCGGCGGCCGTGACACGGCTGTGGAAGGCGAGCCCGGCCAGGATGGCGGCCTTGGCGGCGGCGTCGAAGCCCTCGACGTCGGCCGTCGGGTCGGCCTCCGCGTAGCCGAGGGTCTGGGCCTCCTCCAGGGCGTCGGTGAAGGACGCGCCCGAGGAGTCCATCTTGTCCAGGATGTAGTTGGTGGTGCCGTTGACGATGCCGAGCACCCGTTTGACGTGGTCGCCCGCCAGCGACTCGCGCAGCGGCCGCAGCAGCGGGATGGCCCCGGCGACGCTGGCCTCGAAGTAGAGGTCGCCGTTGCCGGTGCGGGCGGCCTCGTGCAGGGTGCCGCCGTCCTCGGCCAGCAGCGCCTTGTTGGCGGTGACCACGGACTTGCCCTTGGACAGGGCGGACACGATCAGCGTGCGGGCGGGCTCGATGCCGCCGATGACCTCGATCACGATGTCGACGTCGTCCCGCGTGACCAGCGACTCGGCGTCGGTGGTGAGCAGCGCGGGATCCACCTCGACGTCGCGCTTGCGGCCCAGCCGCCGCACCGCGACCCCGGCCAGCTCAAGGGGGGCGCCGACGCGGGCGGTCAGGTCGGCGGCCTGCTCGTGCATGAGCCTGATGACCTGCGAGCCGACGACGCCGCAGCCCAGCAGAGCCACTTTCAGCGGTTTCACAGCTGCCCCCTCAACAGGTCGTCCTCGGTCTCACCCTGCACGATCACCCGGGCGGCGCCGCCGGAGACGGCCACCACGGCGGGCTTGGGCAGGTAGTTGTAGTTGCTCGCCAGCGAACGGCAGTAGGCTCCCGTCGCCGCCACCGCGATCAGGTCGCCAGGCGCCAGGTCGGCGGGCAGGTGGCAGTCGCGCACGATGATGTCGCCGCTCTCGCAGTGCTTGCCGACCAGACGGCTGAGCACGGGCTCGGCCGTGCTCTCGCGGCTGGCCAGCACGGCGGTGTATTCGGCGCCGTAGAGAGCCGTGCGCACGTTGTCGCTCATGCCGCCGTCGACGCTCACGTACGAGCGCAGCCCCTCGACGTCCTTGACCGTGCCGACCTCGTAGAGCGTGATGCCCCCCGTGCCCACGATGGTGCGCCCCGGCTCCACGGTCAGGCGCGGCACCGGCAGCCCCGCGTCCACGCACACCTTGGTGACGATCTCGCGCAGCCCGTCGGCCAGCTCCTTGATGTCGGGTGCCTCGTCGCCTTCGACGTAGGCGATGCCGTAGCCGCCGCCCAGGTCCAGATCGGGTAGCACCACGCCGTGCTCGTCCTTGATCTGCACGAGCAGCGTGGCCAGCCGCCGCGCCGCCACCTCGAACCCCGCCGTGTCCACGATCTGGGAGCCGATGTGCGAGTGCAGCCCGACGAGCTCGAGCTGCGGCAGGGCGAGGATCCGGCGTACGGCCTCGGCGGCGGCCCCGGAGTTGAGCGACAACCCGAACTTCTGGTCGTCGTGCGCCGTCGCGATGAACTCGTGCGTGTGCGCCTCGACCCCGGTCGTCACCCTGATCATCACCTTGGGCCGGCTGCCGCGCTGCTCGGCGAGGTAGCCGAGCCTGGCGATCTCGTCGAACGAGTCGACCACGATGTGCCCGACCCCGACCTCCAGCGCCCTGGCCAGCTCGGCGGTGGACTTGTTGTTGCCGTGCATGGTGATGCGCCCGGGCGGGAACCCGACGCTGAGCGCGACCGCCAGCTCGCCGCCGCTGGCCACGTCCAGCCCGAGGCCCTCGTCCAGCAGCCACCGGACGACCTCCTTGCACAGGAACGCCTTGCCCGCGTAGTGGACGTCGGAGTCGGAGAACGCGGTCGCGTAGTCGCGCATGCGGGAGCGTACGTCGTCCTCGTCGAGCACGTAGAGCGGGGTGCCGTGGGCGCGGGCCAGGTCACGCACGTCCACGCCGCCGACCGTGAGCGCGCCATCGGTCCGGGTCGACGTTCGGGGCCAGATCGCGGGGTTGATCCGGTTGAGGTCGGCGGGCGCCTGCGGTGGGCGCTCGTGGGGCAGCATCTCGGCGTGCCGGTCCCCGGCGGGGTGGACGAATCGACTCACCCGATCGAGGCTATCGGACCCGCCACCCCTCCCAGGACCCATGACCACGTATCGAGACACGATCAAGCCCCAGAAGGGATATTTTTACGATTTTTCGCCGTTTAGCCGGATATTTTGTGATCCTTCACAGCCGCTCCGGCCCCACCAACACTCCCTGTACGACCTCCGCCAACCGCACCCGCGCGGTGTGCACCGGCGCGGGCAACGCATCCCCGACCGGCACGGCAGGCGCGTGCTCGTGCGCGTCGTGATAAGCCAGGGCCAGCCGCACAAGGTACGTCTCCCACCCCGGATCCCTGCTGACCACCCGCCCGGGCAACTCGGCCAGCACCCGCAACACCCCCCGATCGTAGCGATCATCGAGCAACTCGGGCCGGAACCCTTCGCGCGGCACCCCCAGCTCCTCGGCCCACCGCCGCACCGCACAGGCCCGCGCATGCCCGTACCGCACCACGAACCCGGGGTTGTCCCAGGTACGCGGAAAGTCCGGCCACTCAGGCCCGGGAACGTCGAACGGCTCGACGGCCTCCAGCACCTCGCCGGGCACGCTCACGACGATCCGCAGAAACCCGTTCCCCTGGACCTCCACCCCGGCGACTCCCGGCAGCTCCCGCACCCGCTCCGCCAGCGACTCGGCGGGAACCCGCCGCCGAAGAGCAGCCGCGGAGACGTAGCCGGCCTCCCGCTCCCACGTCCCCTCGGGCACCGGCGGCTCCCCGAGCACCTCGGCCAGCTCCCCAAGCGTCATGGGGACGACCCTAGATGAGCGCGTGGGGCTCCGCCGAGCCGTATTCGACCAGGTGGGCCGCGCCCAGCAGCCAGCGGTCCTCGTCGCGGACCCGGACATAGCCGAACCGGTCCGCCGAGAACACCTTGATCCCATCCGTCCGGCACTGCCGCATGAGCACCTCGTCCCACCCGTCGGTGAGGTCGGCGAAGCCCAGCTCGCGCAGCGTGTTCCGGCGGGCCAGGAGGGTGGCTCCGGCGATCTCCGGGAGGTGGGAGTACTCGGCGTCCGGCTGCTTCAGCAGGGTGGCCTGGGGCTTGCGGAGGTGGGCGTAGAAGGCCGCCTTGCCGACGATGTCGGCCGTGCTGAAGAGGAAGGCGCGGCGCAGGTCCGACAGGTAGTGAGCGCCGTACACGTCGCGCGGGTCCATGACCGCCACCAGGTCGGCCTCGCACAGGTCGATGCCGGCGTTGAGCATGGCGCCCTCGGTCATCGAGGGCTGCGGCCGGCGGTAGACGACCTCCACGTCAGGCAGCACGTCGCGGGCCCGCAACTCGGCCTCCGGCGGACCGATGACGATCACCTGGTCCACGCCCGACTGCTTGGCGACCTGCGCCAGCGCGTGCTCCATCAGGAACGGGTCCATGATCGGCAACAGCACCGAGGTGTTGAGGGTGGCGCGGGCGCTGGGCAGGCCGATCGCCTCCAGCAGCTCGTCGATGCGCTCGGTCATCGTGCCCATCCCGTACGCCCGGCGCAGCGCCACGTGCGCCCGCCGCGTGTCCGCCTCGGTGCCGATCGGCGTGCCGCAGGCGGCGATCTCGGCCAGCCGCCACTGCGGCGTGCCGGGCGGGCAGTCGGCCGCGGCGGGCCAGCGGTAGGAGGTCAGCACGTCCGGGTACGCCAGATGCCCGGGCAGCAACTGGTCGAGCGTGAGCACCCGGTCGATGCGCCCGCCGGAGAGCGGCAGCGGGTTGTGCACCCTGGGCTGCACCCCGAACTGCAGCCGCGGCCAGGCCACCGTCAGATCAGTGGTGAACCGGTGCTCGAACAGCTCGGCCGCCGCGGCGTAGGCGGCCACGTCACCTTGCGTGTGCCAGAAGATCGTACGGATGCCGCGCTCGGCGCACCAGGCCAGCAGCGCCTTGAGGCCCTCGCCCGGCTCGCCGGTGATCTCC
Organism: Nonomuraea marmarensis; assembly: GCF_043197025.1. NCBI lineage: Bacteria > Bacillati > Actinomycetota > Actinomycetes > Streptosporangiales > Streptosporangiaceae > Nonomuraea > Nonomuraea marmarensis. The sequence continues at coordinate 268,473 of NZ_JBICRM010000003.1, read as the reverse complement.
TCGGCCCACGGCCCCTGGGTGACCGACTCGACCACGAGCAGGTGGGGCACTTCGAGCGGCAGCACCCTGGCGAAGTCGCGCGGCGTGAAGCCGGTCGTCTGCCGCCACTCGTACCGCAGCAGCGCCTCCGCGTGCGGGTCGGCGATCACGGCGGCGGTCAGGTGCGGCCGCGTGTTGGGCCCCGTCGGCACCCGGAACGGCTTGAGCTTGAACGAGGCGCCCCCGAGCGTCCTGGTCGTGGTCGTGGCCTGGAACGCGGCCCCCAGGCGCTCCTCCTTGGCCTTGGCGGCGGCCACGGGCCTGCGCTTGGGCGCGATGGGCCGCTTGACCGGCTTGGCGGCGCCCCTGAGGCCCTTGGCCAGCCGCATCGGGTTGCTCTTGCCGCTCTTGATCGCGTCGCCGAGACGGTTCCAGCGCGCGACCTTGATCGAGGACAACTTCCAGTTGGCCACCTCGGCCTGGAACCGCTGCTCGGCCAGCTCCCTGCGCAGCTTCTCGGCGGCGGCCCGCTCGGATTCGAGCCACTCCTCGGTCTCGCTCAGTTGCTCGGCCAGCGCCTTGACCTCCTCGGCGCGCTGCTCGGCCGCGGCCAGCCTGGCCTGGGCGGCGTCCAGCAGCCTGGCCAGCTCGGCCGCGCGCCCAGCCTGCGCGACGGCGTCCCGCAGCGCGCGACGAGTGCTCTCCAGCTCAGACAAACCGGTCCTCCGCCCTCTCAGTCCGGCAAAGGATACTCTTTTGCGAGAAGCGTCTCGAAGGGATGAGATCCGGTGCAGTTCAACGTGCGGCCCTACATATGCGGCGCTCTCGGCCGGATCGACACCGCCATACTCGGCAAGCTGACCGCCGCGGGGCCGAAGGTCCGGCCCGCGCTCCAGACCGCCGAGGCCGCGCTGTTCAGCTCCACGCCGTTGCCGCCCTACCACCGGGCTGACGGCTCGTTCGCGTTCGCCTGGGGCGAGCGCAGGCCGGTCGCGGCCGGGGAGTGGATGACCGTCGCGGAGACGTACGAGGCCCCTGGGCTGATCGGCGACGGCCCGCGGGTCACGCTGCACACGGGCGCGCTGGGGCTGGTGGACGTCTACTACGTACGCCAGGGCGACGCGGTCTACTTCTCGTCCCTGATCCAGCCGCTGCTCAGCCTGGTGCCGATCGAGATCGACTGGTCGGCCTGGGCCTCGATCATCCAGGTGACGTTCCCGCTGGGCGAGGCGACCCCGTACCGCGAGGTCAAGCGGCTGCCGGGGTCGAGCGCGCTGGTGTGGGAGCACGGCCAGGTGACCACCGAGCGCCGGCTGCCGCGCTGGTTGCGCAGCGAGCCGTACGAGACGTGGATCAGCCCGGGCGAGATCGTCGAGCTGCTGCACGAGGTCTACCGGGACTACGAGGGCCGCAAGCTGCTCGTGCCGGTCAGCGGCGGCTACGACTCGCGGCTGCTCGCGAGCGTGGCCAAGGCCCGTGGGGCGGACGTCGAGTCGTGGACCACCAGCCCGGACGACGGCACCGACACCGACATCGCGTTCGCCAGGTCGATCACCAGGGAGCTGGGCATCCCCTACCGGGTGATCCTCCAGGACGCCGCCGACTACCCGGACGACGCGGTGGAGGTGGCCCGCAGGCTCGAATACCTGACCCCGCACCACGCCTGGTACGCGCCCTTCGCCAAGGAGGTGCACGGCGCGGGCCGGATTCTCATCGACGGGCTGGCCGGCGGGCCGCTGCTGAAGAACTTCATGGTCAGCGAGGCGGCGCTGGAGGCGAAGACGCAGGCCGAGCGGTCGGCGGCGGTGCTCAGCTCCCTGTCACTCGGGCAACCCGCGCAGCCGTTCCTGTCCAAGGCCGCCGCGCAGTGGATGGAGGAGACCGTACGCGAGCAGTTCGCGGCCGCCACCTCCATGTTCCACGGGCACCGGGCCGAGCTGCCGCTGTCGGTGCTGCACACCAGGACCGTGCGGGGCATCGCGCGCTCGGCGGTCAACCTGGTCGGGCCCGAGGCGTCGTTCGCCGCGCCGTTCATCCACCCGGACTTCTTCGACGCCGCGTTGTCGGTTGGCGTGGCCCGCAAGGACAAGGGCCGCTTCTACCGCGAGGTGCTGTACGCGGCCAACCCGCGGGTGGCCGCCCTGCCCTCTACAAACGTGATCAAACAGCCGCTTCAGCGGATCCCATTGCGGTCCACGGCGGCTCCGGCCCGAAATTATTCGCACCGCATGCTGGAAACCGTGGTGAGCCGGGTGCCCGGGTTACTCTCGGACGAGCTGCACGAGGTGATCGCGGGCGGGCCCGACGCTCTGACCAGGTTCAACGGCTGGAACGATCGCTTCTGGGTACGCGGATTGGTGTTGTTCGGGCTGTGGTTGAACGACTTCGAAAACGACCTCACGGACCTGGCCGCACCTTTTTAGTGAACTCTGGGTAACAGGGCGATTACATACGGATCTCGCGGGTATTAAACGTCGCACAGCAGAAGCGGGTTCCGGATAGCCAACGGGCTGGTAGTGTTCGGCCCGTAAGCGCCGCACAAACGGGCACCGGATCACAAATCCGGTCTCGTTCGAGGGCATGGAGTTCGCAGGGATGACGACTCCACGCGGCGCGGTCACCAGATAACAACGCCGGGGCATACCGGTGACTTCGTCCTGCCCACATCTCTTCCTGTGAGCGACATATGATCAACGCATCCCCAATACCGGAGCCGATCTCCGAGGCGTTCGTCTCGGAGGATCCATCCTGGTACAAGCGGGCGGTGTTCTACGAGGTCCTCGTCCGGGGGTTCAAGGACTCCAACGGCGACGGCACCGGCGACCTGCGCGGTCTCATCGAGAAGCTGGGCTATCTCGAGTGGCTGGGTGTGGACTGCTTGTGGTTGCTGCCGCTGTACGAGTCGCCGTTGCGAGACGGCGGCTACGATATTTCGGACTATATGAAGATCCTTCCAGATTTTGGTGATTTGGGGGATTTCGTGCAGCTGATCGAGGCCGCCCACGAGCGTGGCCTGCGGATCGTCACCGATCTTGTGATGAACCACACCAGCGACCGGCACCCCTGGTTCCAGGCGTCCCGGCACGATCCCGCCGGCCCCTACGGGGACTTCTACGTGTGGTCCGACAACCCCGGCGCCTATCCCGACGCGCCGATCATCTTCATCGGCGCCGAGGAGTCCAACTGGACCTACGACCCGGTGCGCAAGCAGTACTACTGGCACCGTTTCTTCCACCACCAGCCGGACCTGAACTATGACAACCCGGCGGTGCAGGATGCCATGCTCGAGGTGTTGCGGTTCTGGCTGGACCTGGGCATCGACGGGTTCCGGCTGGACGCGGTCCCGTACCTGTTCGAGCGCGAGGGCACCGCGTGCGCCGGGCTGCCGGAGACGCACGCGTACCTGAAGAAGGTCCGGGCCGAGGTGGACCGCCTCTACCCGGACCGGGTGCTGCTGGCCGAGGCCAACGGGTGGCCCGAGGACGTCGTCGAATACTTCGGCGACCCCACCACGGGCGGTGACGAATGCCACATGGCCTTCCACTTCCCGCTCATGCCGCGCATCTACATGGCGGTCAAGAAGGAGACCCGCGAGCCGATCTCCGAGATCATGTCGCGGACGCCCAAGCTGCCGGAGAAGGCGCAGTGGGGCATCTTCCTGCGTAACCACGACGAGCTCACGCTCGAGACGGTGACCGAGGAAGAGCGCGACTACATGCACAAGGAGTACGCCAAGGACCCGCGCATGCGCGCCTACCTGGGCATCCGGCGCCGGCTGGCCCCGTTGCTGGACAACGACAGGGACCGGATCGAGCTGTTCACGGCGCTGCTGATGAGCCTGCCCGGCTCGCCGGTCATCTACTACGGCGACGAGATCGGCATGGGCGACAACATCTGGCTGGAGGACCGCGACTCGGTCCGTACGCCGATGCAGTGGAGCCCCGACCGCAACGCCGGGTTCTCCTCGGCCGACCCGGGGCGGCTCTACCTGCCCGCGGTCATGGATCCGATCTACGGCTACCAGGCGGTCAACGTGGAGGCCCAGCAGCGTCACGAAGGCTCGCTGCTCCACTTCACCCGGCGCATGCTGGAGATCCGCCACAAGCACCCGGTGTTCGGCGTGGGCGCGTACACCGAGATGTGGTCGTCGAACCCCTCCGTGCTCACCTACGTGCGCGAGGACCGCGACGACGTGATGTTGTGTGTGAACAATCTCTCGAAGTTCCCGCAGCCGGTGGAGCTGGACCTGCGCAGGTTCGAGGGGATGATCCCGGTCGAGGCGCGCGGCGGGGTGGAGTTCCCGCCGATCGGGGAGCTGCCCTATCTGCTCACGCTGCCGGGGCACGGGTTCTACTGGTTCGCGCTGAAGCCGGCGGAGATCAGCGCGACGTGACCGGCACCTGGGCACGGGCCGCGCGGCGGGCGGGAATGAGCGCGACCGCGAGGGCCGTGCCCACGGCGACCACGACGGCCACGGCCAGCGTCAGAGCCGAGGGCGAACGGCCGATGCCCGCGCCCACGCCGCTCGTGTGACCCTGCAGGTCGATCAGCCCCTTGACGACGGAGGCGCCCGCCGCGGCGCCCGCACCCACGCCGAGCACGACGAGCAGGCCCGTGCCCGTCACGAGCGTGGCCATCACCTGGCGCGGGGTCAGCCCCATGGCCTTCAGCACGGCCAGGTCGAACGCGTGGTCGCGCAGGCCGAGCGCGCTGGCGGTGAGCAGGTTGGCCAGGCCGATCAGGGTCAGCACGGCGATCAGCGCCACGATCACGACCCTGATCACCGACAGCCGGTCCGCCGGGTTGACCGCGGCCTGCACGTCCAGGCCCTCGGCCGACTCCGCCAGCAGCCGGCCGCGCACCTCGGCCTGGTCCGCCCCGGGTCGCAGCGCGAGCGCGTAGAACTCGGGCGGCACCGAGTCCTTGGCCGCCAGGCTGTCGAGCCCCACCGAGAGCACCTCGCCGTCCAGGTCGGGCTCGACGGTCCTGCCGACGATCCGGACGATCAGCGGCGAGCCGCCCACGGTCAGCCTGACCCGGTTGCCGATCTTGAGGCCGAGCAGGTCCAGCAGGCCCTGCCCGGCGACCGCCTCGCCTGGCCTGCCGTACATGCGGCCCTCGACCACGGGGAACGGGTACGGCTCCGCCGAGGCGCCGATCGCCCGGACCATGACCGAGCGGGCCTGGCCGGGGGCCAGGGCGTTCACGTCGGTGCCCGGATAGACCGCGGCCACGTCCCTGTCCTGCTCGGCGATCCGCTTGGCGTCGGCCGACTCCAGCTTGCCCGGTCTGACGTACAGGGAGGCGTGCTGGCCCACCTGCTCGGGGTGGCTGAGGAAGTTGTCCAGCGTGGCCCAGACGCCGAGGCCGATCGTGATCATCATCATCGGCACGGCCAGCCCGAACGCCGTCAGGAACGCCGGCACCCGCCTGGTGAAGGCGTCTCTGGTGCCCAGGATGAGGGCGGGCGGGAGGCGTACCAGGAGGGCGAGTCTGGCCAGCCTGGACAGGTGGCCGCGCGGCGGCGCGGCGGGCACGTCGGGGATCGGCGGCGTGCGGCCGCCGCGCCACGCGGGCACCCCGACGGCGGCCAGCACCACCAGGGCCGTGCCGCCGACGATCAGCAGCACCGGCACCGGGGCCACGGACGTCGCGCCGAGCACCGCCGCCATCACGCCCCAGCCCGCCGGCGCGCCCAGAGCCACGCCGAGCAGGCCCAGCGCGCCGTGCTCGACCAGGAGCAGCAGGGCGACCTGGCCCCTGGTGAAGCCCAGCGACTTGAGCGTGGCCAGGTCGCGCAGCTGGCCCAGCACCCGCCCGCCGGCGGCGTTGGCCAGCGCGAGCGCGGCGGCCACCAGCCCGACCACCCCGAACAGCGCCAGCAGCGTGCCGAGCAGCCGGTTGTCCAACTCCATGGAGGCCCTGACCTCGCGCCAGGTGTAGACCCGCTGCAGCTTGTCCTCCAGCATGACGACCACGCGCTGCGAGACGACCTGCGAGGCGTCGGGGTCGGCCAGGCGCAGCCCGGTCACCCATTCGCTGCGGCCGAGCATGGGCTCGATCCGGTCGAGCATCACCGGCAGCACGTAGGCCAGACCGGGGGTCCATTCCGGGTAGAAGCCCTGCTCGGCGGAGTCGGCGATGCCGCGTACGTACAGGGTGTGGCGCTCGCCGCTGAGCGCGATGATCGTGAAGGGCGCGCCGATCCTGAGCCGCAGCGCGGTCGCGAACGACCGCTCGACGACCACCCCGTCGGGCTGGGCGGCGTCCAGCCACCTGCCCTCGGCCACCACCGGGTGCGCCACGTCCGGCGGCGTGGCGGGCATCGCGCGCAGCGCCGCGGGCTCCTTCTTGCCGTCCTGCGCCACGGTCACGGGAGCCGACCGGTACGGGCCCGCGGTACGGGTCACGCCGTCGATGTTCCCCAGGGCCACCTGCGGGCTGTCGTCGGTGTAGAGCCAGACGTGGGCCCCGTCGGTCTGGGCGAACAGGCTCCGCCACGGGTTGGTGCCGTCCTCCAGCAGGGTCGCCGCGGTGATCAGCGCGGCCACGATCCCGGCCACGGCCAGCACCGTCAGCACCGCCTGACCCTTCCTGGCCCGCAGATCGGCCTGGATCCACCTGCTCCCGGCGAGCGTGGCACTCATCGGAGGTCGATCACCTCGCCGGCCGTGCGCGTACGCCGGCGGGCGATGCGGCCGTCGTCGACGATCTCGCCGTCGAACAGGGACACGAGCCGGTCGGCCAGGCTCGCCACCCGGGCGTCGTGCGTGACCATGACGATCGTCTGCCCCTCCTTGTGCACGTCGCCGAGCAGGCGGAGCACGTCACGGGTGTTGCGGCTGTCGAGGTTGCCGGTGGGCTCGTCGGCCAGCAGCACGCTGGGCTGGTTGGCCAGCGCCCTGGCCAGCGCCACCCGCTGCTGCTCGCCGCCGGAGAGCTGGGCGGGCGCGGCGTCGGCCCGCTCGGCGAGGTTGAGCGCGCCGAGCAGGCTCTCCCTGCGCTCCCTGGCCACCTTGGGCGAGGCCCCGGCCAGCAGCGCGGGCAGCTCGACGTTGTCGCCGACGGTCATGTTGGCGACGAGGTTGAAGAACTGGAAGACGAACCCGATCTTCTTGCGCCGCAGCAGCGCCCACGCGCTCTCGGAGAGGGTGTCCGCGCGCTTGCCGTCGAGCCAGATCTCGCCGCTGGTCCTGGTGTCGAGCCCGCCCAGCATGTGGACGAGTGTGGACTTGCCCGAGCCGGAAGGCCCCATGATCGCGACGAACTCGCCCGGCTCGACCTGGAGGTCCACGCCCCGCACGGCAGGCACCGGGACCGCGCCATCCTGGTAGATTTTGACCAGATTGACCGTTTTCACAACCGGGCTCATGCCAGATCCTCCTGGCATCGCTCCAGCCAGTCAAGGTCGGCCTGCAGGTGGAGCATGGCGCCCTCGATGAGCAACATCGCCACCCGGTCAGTCGGCGGCGTGCGGGCCAGGAGGTCGTTGAGATCGCTCATGAGCGACAGGTAGTGGCGGCGCTGCCGGTTGATCAGCGCCATCCGGTCGGCGATGCCGGTCAGCGGCGCGAGCACGAGCTTCATGAAGAACTCGTCGCGGACCCTGGGGCCCTCCGTCGGCTCGTCGACCCAGGCGGTGAGCAGGTCGCGGCCCTTGGCGGTCAGGTAGTAGACCTTCTTGTTGGGCCGGTTGGTCTGCTCCACGTCGACCGCTCTGACCAGGCCGTCCTTCTCCAGCCTGCCGAGCGTCACGTAGATCTGGCCGATGTTGGGGGAGGGATAGGCGCTGCCGAAGGTCTGCTCGAGGGCCTGTTTGAGCTCGTAGCCGTGGGCCGGCTCTTTGGCCAGGAGCGCCAGCAGGTGAAGCCGCACGCCTCACCTCCCCGGTGTGTTACGTATGCGTTACGCGGTTATCCGTTGACCGCCAGATTACCTGTGTGCATAACATGAATGCATCTACCTAACACGTATGTAACCACTCTGAACACGGAGGAAACAGAGTGCTGCGCTCGCTTCCGCTCGCACTGGCCGTGCTCGTGGCGGCCGGGTGCGCGGCGACGGGCGATGAGGGCGGCGGCGACACGGGAACGGGTGGCATCGGGCCCATCACGTTCGCCACCGGCCGCGACACCACCGCGTACCTGCAACCCCTGCTGGACCGCTGGAACCAGGCCCACCCGGCCGAGAAGGTGACGCTGCTGGAGCTGCCCGAGGCCGCCGACGAGCAACGTGCTCAGATGGTGGCCAACCTGCAGGCCCAGAGCAGTCGCTACGACGTGCTGGGGCTGGACGTCGTGTGGACCGCCGAGTTCGCGGAGAACGGCTGGATCATCCCCCTGGAGCGCGGGTTGTTCCCGCTCGACAGGTTCCTGCCGCCCGTCGTGGAGACGGCTGTCTACAAGGACAAGCTCTGGGCGGTCCCGTATACGAGCAATGCGGGGCTGCTCTACTACCGGACCGACCTGGTCAGGAAGCCGCCGCGGACGTGGGCGGAGCTTCGCGACCAATCACGAAAAATTACGGAAAATCATGACATAGAAGGCTATGCCGGGCAGTTCTTGGCCTACGAGGGGCTCACCGTCAACTTCTCCGAGGCCGTGCAGTCGGCCGGCGGGCAGATCGTCAGCCGCGACGGCACGGAGGTGACCCTCGACCCGGCCAGGGGCGAGATCGCGCTCGACTTCCTGCTCCAGGGCCTGCGCGAGGGCTGGATACCCAAGGAGTCGCTGAGCTACAAGGAGGAGGAGTCGCGCCTGGCCTTCCAGGAGGGCCGGCTGGCCTTCGCCCGCAACTGGCCGCACGCGTACGGTCCCGCCAAGGCCGAGCTGGGCGACAAGCTGAGGGTGACCCGGCTGCCCGGGCTCGACGGGCCGGGGATCAGCACGCTGGGCGGCGCGAACCTGGCCGTCAGCGCGTACTCCAAGCACCAGCACACCGCGCAGGAGTTCATCCGCTACTTCACGAGCCTGGAGAACGAGCGCAGGGTGCTCACCGCGGGCTCCTTCCCGCCCGTGTGGACCGAGCTCTACGACGATCCCGCCCTGATCAAGCGCTTTCCGTACCTGCCCGTGCTCAAGGAGAGCATCCTGGCCGCCAAGGCACGGCCGGTGAGCGCCAACTACAACCAGCTGAGCCTGGTGATCGCCAGTTCGGTCGCCAAGGCACTCGGCAACCCCTCCACCGAGTCCGCGGGCGATGTCGCGGTCTCCATGAAGTCCGAACTCGAAGAGATCATCAGAACCCAGTGAGGCAGTCATGCGAAAAGCCAGAGCAGCAGCGATCCTGGCCGGGCTGGCGGTAGCCGTCGCCGCCTGCGGCAACGCGCCGACGACGACGCAGCCCACCGCTTCGGGCTCGGCGTCCGCCAGCGCCGGCAAGACGCTCGAGGGCGTGAAGCTCGAGGTCGCCGCCAAGTGGACCGGCCAGGAACAGAAGAACTTCGAGCAGGTGCTCAAGGCCTTCTCCGACAAGACCGGGGCCCAGGTCACCTACGCCTCGACCGGTGAGGACACCGGCGCCTACCTCGGCCCGCGCATCCAGGGCGGCAGCCCGCCGGACGTGGCGATCCTGCCCCAGCCCGGCCTGGTGCAGCAGTACTCCGCGCAGAACGCGCTCAAGCCGCTGACCGACGCCGTCACCGCGGAGATCGACACCAACTACACCCCGTACTGGAAGGAGCTCGGCTCCGCCGACGGCAAGGTGTACGGCGTGCTGATCAAGGCCGCGCACAAGTCGCTGGTCTGGTACCGCGCGCAGGCGTTCGAGGACGCGGGCGTACAGCCGCCGACGAACTGGGACGAGCTGGTCAAGGCCGCGCAGACCATCGCCGATTCCGGCACGCCGCCGTTCTCGTTGTGCGGCGCCTCCGGCTGGACGCTGACCGACCTGTTCGAGAACGTCTACCTGTCCACCGCGGGCCCCGAGAACTACGACAAGCTCTCCAAGCACGAGATCCCGTGGACCGACCCCACCGTGGCCACCGCGCTGGAGAAGATCCAGCAGATCGTGGGCAAGAAGGAGTTCCTGGTCGACGGCACCTCCGGCACCCTGCAGACCGACTTCCCCACCTGCGTGAGCAAGGTCTACGGCACCAAGAAGGCCGCCATGGTCATCGAGGCCGACTTCGTCGCCGTCGAGGCCGACCAGTCGGGCGCCAAGGTCGGCGATGCGGCCAAGTACATCCCGTTCCCCAAGGTCGGCGACACCACGCCCGTCGTGCTCGGCGGCGACGTCGCGGTGGCGATGAAGGACTCGCCCGGCGCCATGGCGCTGCTGCAGTTCCTGGCCTCCAAGGAGGGCGGCGAGATCTGGGCCAAGCTGCCCGGCTACCTGTCGCCCAACAAGAACGTCTCCCCCGACAACTACCCGGACCCGCTGACCAAGCAGCTCGGACAGACGATCGTCTCGGCCGGCGACGCCGTTCGCTACGACATGTCGGACCTGGCGCCGAGCGCGTTCGGCGGCACCGACGGCAAGGGCGAGTGGAAGGTGCTGCAGGACTTCCTGCGCAACCCGAGCGACGTCAAGGGCGCCCAGACCAAGCTCGAAGACGAGGCCAAAAAGGCCTGGAAGTAAAGAGGTAAGGCCGTGACCGAACGGTTGGACGGCCCGCAGGACCCGCCCGCGGAGATCGCGGGCGGGCCCTCCACCGGACCGGCTGAAACCCCCCGCACGCAACGACGCATCGGCCCATCGCCGGCGGTCGCCATCGCCTTCCTCCTCCCAGCGGCGCTGCTGCTGGGCATCTGGGTGGTCTATCCGATCGTCTACTCCATCTTCAGGAGCCTGTTCGACTCGACGGGCACCGGATTCGTGGGGCTGGGCAACTACACCACGATCTTCACCGACGGCGGCATGCTCACCACGATCCGCAACAACCTCATCTGGGTGGTCGTCGCGCCGATCGTGGTGACCACGCTGGGGCTGATCTTCGCGGTGCTCACCGAGCGCATCAAATGGGCGACGGCGTTCAAGCTGATCGTGTTCATGCCGATGGCCGTCTCGCTGATGGCGGCCGGCGTGATCTTCCGCCTGGTCTACGAGGAGAGCCCCGACAAGGGCCTGGCCAACGCCGTGCTGACCACCGTGCACGACACGTTCTCCTCCTCGCAGGGCTATCCGGAGGCGCGCCCCCGCGAGGGCGACCAGTCGCCGGTCGCCGCCGAGGGCGGCGCGGTCGTCACCAAGCAGCCCGCCCAGGCGGGCCAGCCGGTGCTGGTCCCGATCGTCGGCGTGAAGCCGGAGGTCATGCCGGCCGGCGCCCAGCCCGCCAAGGCCCAGGCGGCCGGCGGCGGCCTGTCCGGGACGGTCTGGTTCGACTTCACCCCCGGAGGCGGCGGCCGGAACGGCGCCGTGGACGGCTCCGAGAAGGGCCTGCCGGGCATGACCGTCGAAGCGGTCCAGAACGGCCGCGTCGCCGCGACCGCCACGACCGCCGACGACGGCTCGTTCCGCTTCGACGGGCTGCCCGCGGGCTCCTATGTCGTACGGCTCCCGCAGTCGAACTTCCAGCCCTCCTACGGCGGCCTGACCTGGCTCGGCCCGACACTGATCACGCCGGCCATCATCGGCGCGTTCGTCTGGGTGTGGGCCGGGTTCGCCATGGTGCTGATCGCGGCCGGGCTGGCGGCGATCCCGCGTGACGCGCTCGAAGCCGCCCGCATCGACGGCGCCACGGAGTGGCAGGTGTTCCGCAAGATCACCGTGCCGCTGTTGTCGCCGGTGCTGCTCGTCGTCCTCGTGACGATGATCATCAACACACTGAAGGTGTTCGACCTGGTCTTCATCATCGCGCCGCCCTCGGTGCAACCCCAGTCGAACGTGATCGCGCTGGAGATGTGGCGCGTGTCGTTCGGCGGCGGGAACAACCAGGGCCTGGGCAGCGCGCTGGCCATCTTCCTGCTCATTCTGGTCCTTCCCTTCATGATCATGAATATTCGGCGGTTCAGGAGGGAGGACACATGACGACCGCGACCGCTGCGGTGCCGGCCGGGCTGGAGACGGGGGCGCCGCGCAGGGGCGTGCTGGGCAGAATCGTCGACAGTCTCGGCGGCGGCGCCGTCCAAGTGGTGATGGTGCTGCTGGGCCTGTTCTGGCTGGTGCCGACGCTGGGCCTGCTGGTCGTCTCGATGCGTACGACGCAGGTCAACAACGCCGAGGGCTGGTGGACGATCTTCACCAAGCCCGCCGAGTTGACCCTCCGGAGCTATCAGAGCCTGCTGGCCAGCGGCTTCACCGCGTCCTTCTGGAACACCGTGTTCATCACGGTGCCCACCACGGTCCTGGTGATCGGCATCGCGGCGATGGCGGCGTACGCGTTCGCGTGGATGGAGTTCCGCGGGCGTGACGCGGCGTTCCTCGTCGTGGTCGGGCTGCTGATCGTGCCCATCCAGATCGCGCTGATCCCCGTCGCCGTCTTCTACGGAGGCGTCGGGATCTTCGGCACGATTCCGGGAGTGGTGTTGTTCCACACCGCGTTCGGGTTGCCGTTCGCGATCTTCCTGCTCCGCAACTTCTTCATCGGCATCCCCTCCTCGCTGCTGGAGGCGGCCAGGATGGACGGGGCCTCGGAGTGGAAGATCTTCGCGTCGGTGGTGTTCCCGCTGGGCAAGCCCGCCATCGCGTCGCTGGGGATCTTCCAGTTCCTCTGGGTGTGGAACGACATGCTCATCGCGCTGGTCTTCGCCAACACCGAGAACCAGCCGATGACCAAGGCCCTGCAGTCGCAGATGCGGCAGTTCGGGTCGAACGTCGACATCCTCTCCTCGGGCGCGTTCCTGTCGCTGATCATTCCGCTGGTCCTGTTCTTCGCGTTCCAGCGGTACTTCGTCCAGGGCATGATGGCCGGATCCGTGAAGTGACGCTTACGGGCGCCCGCATGCGGGCGCCCGTAACATTTGGTGCCTGAGTTGCGATGTTGGCTCATGAAGCGTCTTCTCGCCCTCACCGCGGCAGCCTTCATCTCTCTCCCTCTCACGCCCGCCGTCGCGCAGCACGGACAACCCGGCGCTCCCGGCGTCGGCGACCCGTACTTCCCCGAACAGGGGAACGGCGGCTACGACACCGGCCACTACGATCTCTCGCTGGACTACGACCCGAGCTCCAACCGCCTCGCCGGGGTGACGCGGATCTCCGCCCGGGCCACGCAGTCGCTGAGCCGCCTCGACCTGGACCTCGTCAGCTCGTTATCCGTGCGGTCCGTGACGGTGAACGGCCGGCTCGCGTCGTTCGCGCAGAGCGGCTCCGAGCTGGTGATCACGCCTCGCTCCGGGCTGTCCGCCGGACGCGACTTCTCCGTCGAGGTCCGGTACGACGGCAGGCCCGCGCACGTCGTCGACCCGGACGGCTCCGTGGACGGGTGGATCCGGACGAGCGACGGCGTGTTCAACGCCAACGAACCCCAGGGCGCGATGACCTGGTATCCCGGCAACCACCACATGACGGACAAGGCCACCTACCGGTTCACGGTGACCGTGCCGAGCACTCGCGTCGCGGTGGCCAACGGGGATCTGGTGTCGAAGGTCTCGAAGGGCGATCGTACGACGTACGTGTGGGATTCGCGGGAGCCGATGGCGAGTTACCTGGCCACGGTGTCGATCGGGAAATTTCAGCTTTTAGACACCAAAGTCGGAAATTTCCGAGTAATTACTGCTGTGGATCCTAAGTTGGCTGATGGGGCGAAAGGCTTCGCCGAACGGCACGCTCCGGTCCTCGACTACTTCAGCTCGGTCTTCGGCCCGTACCCGTTCTCCTCCACCGGCGGAATCGTGGACCACGCGCCGGAGGTCGGCTACGCCCTGGAGACCCAGACCAGGCCCATCTACCCGACGGTGCCCAGCGAGTCGCTGCTGGCCCACGAGCTGGCACACCAGTGGTTCGGCGACTCGGTGACGCCGACGCTGTGGCGCGACATCTGGCTCAACGAGGGCTTCGCCACCTACGCCGAGTGGCTCTGGATCGACAAGATCGGCACTCGCTCCCTGCAGACCTCGTTCGACACCGCCTACGCGCCCGAGGCCGACGACGAGTTCTGGCAGACGCCCACCGCCGACCCCGGCGGCCCGGCCAACCTCTTCCACGATCCCGTCTACGACCGCGGCGCGATGACGCTGCACGTGCTGCGGCGCGAGGTCGGCGACGACGCGTTCTTCACGATCCTGCGTACGTGGGCGGCCGAGCACAAGTACGGCAACGCCGACACCGCCGCCTTCATCGCCCTCTCCGAGCGGGTGTCGGGCAAGCAGCTCGACGCCCTCTTCGACGCCTGGCTCTTCCAGCCCGGCAAGCCGTCGTTGTGATCATTCTGGTACGGCTTGAGGCGACGTTTCGGCCGCAAGCCGTACCAGACCTAGGTAGGCTCAACGGCCATGGCAGGTCGTCCACTGAACGAAGTCGTCGAAGCCGGATGGGCCAGTGCGCTTGAGCCCGTCGCCGAGCAGATCTCCCAGATGGGCGAGTTCCTGCGCAAGGAAATCGCCGAAGGCAGGCAGTACCTGCCCGCGGGCACGCACGTGCTGCGCGCTTTCAGCCAGCCCTTCGACGATGTCAAGGTGCTGATCGTGGGCCAGGACCCCTACCCCACGCCGGGCCACCCCGTCGGACTGTCGTTCTCGGTGGCCCCCGACGTGCGGCCGCTGCCGGGCAGCCTGGTCAACATCTACAAGGAGATGGAGACCGACCTCGGCCTGCCCCGGCCCACCAACGGCGACCTGACGCCGTGGGCCGAGCAGGGCGTGCTGCTGCTCAACAGGGTCCTCACCGTGATGCCCGGCAAGCCCGCCTCGCACCGGGGCAAGGGCTGGGAGCAGGTCACCGAGCAGGCCATCCACGCCCTCGTGGCGCGTAACAGGCCGATGGTCGCCATCCTGTGGGGCCGCGACGCGCGCAACCTGGCACCGATGCTCGGCAGCGTGCCACGCATCGAGTCCGCCCACCCCTCTCCGCTGTCGGCCCGCAGCGGCTTCTTCGGCTCACGGCCGTTCAGCCGGGCCAACGAGCTGCTCACCCAGCAAGGCGCCACACCTGTGGAATGGAAGCTGCCCTAACATCGTCGCCATGAGTGATGAACCGAAGTTCCTGCGCCTCACGGTCGAGCTGACCGTCGAAGTGCTCGATGTGAACACGTTGCAGGCGGCGGCCCTGGCCGAGATCAGGCACCCCGACGCCGACCTCACCGAAGAGGAGCGCACCGAGCAGGCCGAGCTGGTCGGCTCCGACGACTCCGGGGCCTCGGCGCTGCAGTGGCTGATCGAGCCGGACCACGTGCTGCAGCTCGTCGACCACATCACCGAGATCGAGCCGCGCGAGGCCGTGCTCGGGGTGGAGCCGTCCGAGGGGCCCAGCGAGGAAGAGGAAGAAGAGCACGATCACGTGTGACGTGCGCTCGAGGTACGGCGGTGGCCACGGCGTTCGGAGGCGTCGTGGCTTTTCGCATGCCGGAGCTGTGTCAGGGTCTGGCTAAGATCGAAAGCCTCCGGCAAGCCGCAAGGGGGCAACACAGTGATCGTCGCATTCTCCATCACCCCGCTGGGCGTCGGCGAAGGGGTCGCCGAGCCCGTCGCCCGCGCCGTCAAGGTGGTCCGCGCCAGCGGGCTGCCCAACCGGACGGACGCCATGTTCACCACGATCGAGGGTGAGTGGGACGAGGTCATGGACGTGGTCAAGCGCGCCGTGGAGGCGGTGGCGGAGGTCGCGCCACGAGTGAGCCTGGTGCTCAAGGCGGACCTGCGGCAGGGGGTCACGGACGGCATGACCGCCAAACTAGAGTCCCTGGAACAGCACCTCTCCTGACAACGAACCGGGCTCAGCCGAGTAACAGCTCCTCACGGCGGGCGCGGAGCTCTCCGCGCAGCCGTTCCAGCTCCCCGCAGCGCTCCTCCAGCCGCCCCACCAGCCCTTGAACCCCGCCCCGCTGAGCGCCGTCCAGCACCCCCGGCTCCACCATCATGCCGAGCGCCTCGACCTCCCGAACGAACCCGGCCACCGCCGCCCGATCCCCCCGCAGGCGCAGGGCTTCGAGCCCCGCCGCCCTGGCACGTTCCCTGGCAGGCAGCTCCACGCCCAGCTCAGCCAGTAACCGCCCGATCTCCAGCAGCTCGGCCCCACGCGGATCAGCGGACTCGGCCAGCCGCCGCTCCTCCCGAGCCAGCAGCTCCTCGTAGAGCTCCCGCGCCGGTCCCACCTCGGCCAGCTCCCGCTCCACCGCCGCGAGCACGATCGTGAGCGCCCCCAGCCTGGCCTCCCCGGCGGTCACCGCCTCCTGATCCCACACCCCGACCGCATCCATCGCCTGCCGCGCCTCCCGCACCAGGCCGGCGATCGCCGCGCGGCGCTCGTTCAGCTCATCCCAGCGGCGCACCCGCTGACGCGCCGTTCGCAGATCTTCATCGATCATTTCAAACGGGATCACATCACTAGGACGCCTGGACGCACCGGCCCGGTTCACGACGATCCTCTTTCGAGGTGTCAGGCGGCGAGGGCCGGGGCTGGGTCTGGGGTTTGGCAGTCGATCAAGGTCAGTGGGGCGTGGCCGGCTTCCTGGGTGGTGCATAGCCAGTCGTTCAGGGAGCCGGTGAAGCCTGAAGGTGGGCCGACCTTGAGGCATGTGATCTGACCCGTGCCGGGCGCCGGGCCGACCTTGAGACGGCGGATGCTGCCTGTGCGGCCCAGCTCCCCCAGGTCCGCGTCGTACGGAGTCAGCTGGACGCCGAAGGGAAGGCCCCCGTCAGGTTGGTCTGAGGGTTGGATTTGGAGGAAGTCGTCGATCTTGCGTTCGGTGGCTTCGGGGTGGGTGGTGACGTAGGCCAGGTGGTCTGCGGTCAGGCGGTGGGCGACCGTGCGCAGGAGGTTGGTCGCGCACAGGTTGTGGGCGCAGGCGGCGCCGTCGAGGGTGATCTCCGGGAGGGCGAAGCGGCGTAGGCCCCGTGAAGTGACGCGGAGGCAGTCGCATACGCCCGTGTCGGCCGGGTCCCATGGTGGGCAGGTCGCGGCGTCGTGGACCTGGACGTCCCAGGCCAGCCAGTCGTCGTTGAGGCGGAAATCCGTGGGCTCGCCCGCGCATCTCCCGCAGGTGAGGATGGTGGAGCCGGTCAGGGGGTCTATCAGCAGGCCGTCGCATTGGCGGGCCAGGGCCCGGGCGGCGGCTCGGGCCGCTTGGACGTTGGCGGGGAGCTGGTGCGGGGGTGCTGTGGTGGACACCACGACGTGTTGTCTGGTGCGTCGCAGCCGGCGTCTTTCCTCGGCTGTGAAGTCGGTGCCGCGTGGTTTCCAGGGGGTCGGGTGGTGGGTGACGGTCAGGGTCCCGCTGCCCGCTGCGCTGATCGCGGCCCTTCTGAACGGTCCACCGATGCGCCAGGGCACGAACGACTCGACGTCGAACGTCAGCTGTTCCATCGCCACGATGAACAGGGACGTCAGCATGAGGGGCAAAGGGAGAACGATCTTCATGAGTGGCCTCCGGGCATCGGATTGAATCGGTGAGGCACTCAGGATCGGGGGTGGCGCGGGGCTTGGGTGGAGTGGAGCGCGGTTCTGTGGATAACGCCTCCAGGCGATATCCGTCCCTGTGGAAACAGCGACACGTGGTGGATGCCAGGCATCGGAATGCGTGAAGGCCCGGGGGCCATCCCGTCCCTTCTAGCGGGACGTGGCTCGGCAGATCACTAATGCCTGGCCGGGCAACCGCAGCCCCTCCTCATCCGCGACCACCGGCTCGTCCGAGGCCAGCAGCACAGTCCCGGCCGACAACGGCACCGTCACGGACTCCGGCGCGAAATTCACGCTCACCGCGAGCGTCCCCCGCCACATGACCAGCCACTTCCCCAGCGCATCCACCTCCACCCGAACCCGCTCCAGCCGCGGATCCGACAACTCGGGCAGCGCCTTGCGCAACGCGATCAGGTCCCGGTACCAGCACAGCAGCGACCAGTGCGCCTCCTCCTTCACCTCGCTCCAGTCCAGCTTGGACCGCAGGAACGTCTCCTCCTCCGAGGGATCCGGCGCGTCCCAGACGTACCCGAACCCGTCGAACTCCCGCTCCCGCCGCGCCCCCTCGCTCTCCCGCAGCTCGGGCTCGACGTGATCGGAGAAGAACAGGAACGGCGACCGCGCCCCCCACTCCTCCCCCATGAACAACATCGGCGTGAACGGCGAGGTCAGCAGCAGTCCCGCCCCCAGCTTGAGCGCGGCGATCGGCAGCCGGTCGCCGGCGGGCCGGTTGCCGATCTGGTCGTGGTTCTGCAGGAAGGCGACCAGCCGGTGCCCCGGCACCCCCGCGAAGGACCCCCCGTGCGTACGGCCGCGGAAGCTCGAATAGGACCCGTCGTGGAACAGGCCCGACGTCAGCACCTTGGCCAGCGCCGACAGCGAGGCGAAGTCCGCGTAGTAGCCGTGCGACTCGCCGCTCACGGCGCAGTGCAACGCATGGTGTACGTCGTCGTCCCACTGCGCGGTCATCCCCAGCCCGCCCGCGTCAAGAGAGCGCACCATGTGCGGATCGTTCAGATCGGACTCGGCGATCAGCGACAGCGGCCGGCCGACGGAGCACGCCAGCGCGTCCACCTCCTCCGACATCTCGGCCAGCAGGTGCCTGGCACGCCGGTCATGCATGGCCTGCACGGCGTCCAGGCGCAGCCCGTCGATGTGGTAGTCGCGCAGCCACTGCACCGCGTTGCCGAGGAAGTACCGCCGCACCTCGTCGGACCCAGGCCCGTCCAAATTGACCGCTTCGCCCCAATAACTCCCCTTAAATCCGGAAAAATAGGGGCCGAACGGCCGGAGGAAATTCCCCGAAGGCCCGAGATGGTTGTAGACCACGTCCAGGATGACCCCGATCCCGGCCCGATGACACGCGTCCACGAACGACTTGAGCCCGTCGGGCCCCCCATACGTCTCGTTCACGGCGTACAGATCGACCCCGTCATACCCCCAGTTACGCTTCCCTGGCACGGGAGCGACCGGCATGACCTCCACGAAGTCGACGCAGAGCTCCACGAGGTGCTCCAGCCGCTCGACCGCCGCCTCGAACGTCCCCGCCGCCGTGAACGTCCCCACATGCAGCTCGTAGATCACGGCCCCCCGCAGGTCACGACCCTTCCAGTCATGATCGGACCAGGTGAAGCGGGCATGGTCGTAAACGGCACTGGGCCCGAAGATCCCGTCCGGCTGCCGCCGGGAGCGCGGGTCGGGGTAGGGCCCGTCGCCGTCCACCACGAAGGTGTATCTGGTCCCGTGCCCGGCCTCGGCCACCTCGGCCGACCACCAGCCCCCCTCCCCAGCCGACATCGAACGACGCCCGCCCAGGACGTCCACCTCGACAGCCGTGGCCTTCGGCGCCCAGACCTCAAAGATCATGTCTCTCCAGGAGTGCGACCGGATACTGACCGAGCAGGTGCCCGAGCGGGATGCGCCCGGTGTAGAGGCCGCCGGTGAGCAGGTCACGCCAGGTCCCGGCGGGCAAGGTCAACGTCGTGGCGCCCCAGCCGGACGCGGCCAGGCGTACCGGCAGCCGGGTGGCGACGGCGACGGCCAGCGGCCGTTCGCGGGCGTCGGCCCCCCGGCAGAAGGCGATCACGTGCTCCGAGGCGGATCCCTCCGCCCACAGCGGCAGGTACGGCGCCCCGCCCCCGAGCCGCCGCCGCAACCGCAGCGCCTGGGTCGTCACCAGCAGCTTGGCCGCGTCCCACGAGGTCTCGGGCTTGAGCGGGTACGTCACGGGCCGCCGGTTGTCCGGATCGACCAGCGAGAAGTCGGTCGTCTCGTTCCCCTGGTACACATCGGGCACCCCCGGCATCATGAGCTGCACCAGTTTGGCCCCGAGCGAGTTCGACATCGCGAAGGGCTCGATCCGCGAGGTGAACTCGCCGACCGGCAGCCGCACCGCCGCTTCCGCGAAGGACCGCAAACCCCGCTCATAGGACGGGTCCGGATTTATCCAGGAAATGGCGGTCTTGGCCTCACGAGCCGCCTTCAGCAGGTAGTCCGCGAACCGCTCGGCGGAGATCGGCCAGGCGGCCATGAGATTCTGCCACCCCAGGTAGTCCAGGCAGGGATCGAAGCGAACGGCCGACGACCACGAGGACACAGCGGCGGCCCACTCCTCCGGCATCTCGGACAACACAGACAACCGAGCCCGTACGTCCTCCGACCGCTTCGTGTCGTGCGTGGACAACGTGGTCATCGTGTACGGGAGCAGCTCGGCGCAGAAGTCGTGAAATTCCTCCACCGAGACCCCGAAAGCATCGGGCTCTCCGCCCACCTCGTTGAGGCAGGCCAGCGGATACCACCGATAGAGAGCCGTGTCCTCGACACCCTTGGCCATCACAGGCCCGCACGACTGCTGGAACCGGATGATCGACTCGGCGGAGCCGTACAGGACCTCACGGACGAGCGGCAGGACGGCGGGCGAGCACGCCTCGGCGGCCAGCTCGACGATCTCGACCGACTCGGGCGGCGGCGGCTCCCCGGGCACCACGTACGCGCGGTAGACCGGCATCGCGGCGAGCAGCTCGCGCACGGCGGCGGGGTCGCTCTCGGCGGCTTTGGCCAGCCGGTTCACCTCGGCCCCGAAGAACAGGTCGAGCACCTCCCGCTTGGCCTGCGCCATCACGGGCCGGTATTCGGAGGGTTGCCCCGTCATATCGGCAAAAATACGGATAAGCGGCGCTTTGCCCGACGGGTCGACGAAGAGGCCGTTGACCCGATTCAGGATGTCGTAGCCGGTGGTGCCGTCGCAGGCCCAGTCGCCGGGCAGCCGCTCGGGCCCGATGAGGATCTTCTCGACGACCGTCCACGCGTTGCCCGCCCGGCCGCGCAGCCGTTCGAGATAGCCGCGGGGATCGGCCAGTCCGTCGGGGTGATCGACGCGCAGCCCGTCCACCAGCCCCTCGTCGAGCAGCCAGAAGATCACTTCGTGCGTGGCGAACAACACGGACGGATCCTCGACCCGCAGCCCGATTAACGAGGAGACGTCGAAGAAGCGCCGGTAGCCGGGCCCTTCACGCCAGTCGACCAGCCGGTAGTGCCCGGGGTAGGGGTAGGCGTGCTCGTGGTAACGCAGCACGTCGCCGTCCACGACGGGTTCCGTGTCGTCGCCCAGCACGGGCAGCGCCACTTTCCCCTCGGTCCAGTCGATGTCGAACCAGTTCGCGTACGGCGAAGCGGGCCCGTCCTTCAGCACCGACCAGAACTGGGCGTTGAGCGTGTTCATGTGGTTGGGCACGATGTCCACGACGATGCCCAGGTCATGGGCGGCGAGCTGCTGCGCCATGTCCCTGAACCCCGTCGCCCCGCCGAACTCCTGCCTGATCCTGGAGTGGTCGGTGACGTCGTAGCCGTGCAGGGACCCGGGCGTGGCCTGCAGGATCGGCGACAGGTAGACGTGGCTCACGCCGAGCTCGCGCAGGTAGCCGGCGATCTCGGCCACCTGGGCGAAGCCGAAGTCGGGGGTCAGCTGCACCCGATAGGTGGAGGTCGGCCTAGACACGGCGCAGCACCCGCACGCTGCGTCCGGGCACCGCGATGGCCTCGCCGGCCCGGCACATCCGCGCGTCGAGCCTGATCGGCATGGCCGTGTCGATCTCCGTGTGCCACATCTCGCCGTAGTCCTTGGGGATCGTGAACCTGATCGTGTCGTAGTGGGCGTTGAACAGCACCAGGAACGAGTCGTCCCGGATCGGCCGGCCGCGGCGGTCGGGCTCGGTGATGGCGTCGCCGTTGAGGAAGACGGCCAGGGACTTCGCGTATCCCACGTTCCAGTCGCTGTCGGTCATCTCCTCCCCGGAGGGGGTGAGCCAGGCGATGTCGCTCAACCCGCGTACCGGCTTGCCGTAGAAGAACCTCCTGCGCCGGAAGACGGGATGCTTCTTGCGCAGCGCGGCCAGGCTCTGGGTGAACTCCAGCAGCAGCCAGTTCTCCCTGACGTCCGACCAGTCGACCCAGGTCAGGTCGTTGTTCTGGCAGTAGCCGTTGTTGTTGCCCTGCTGCGTGCGGCCCAGCTCGTCGCCGTGCGAGAGCATGGGCACGCCCTGGGAGAGGAAGAGCGTGGTGAGGAAGTTGCGTTTCTGCTGCTCGCGCAGCGACTCGACGGCGATGCCCGCCGGACCCTCCTCGCCGCAGTTCCAGGACCTGTTGTCATCGGTGCCGTCACGGTTGCCCTCCTTGTTCGCCTCGTTGTGCTTGCCGTTGTACGAGACGAGGTCCTGCAGGGTGAAGCCGTCGTGGCAGGTGACGAAGTTGATCGAGGCGGCGGGGCGGCGGCTGTCGTCCTGGTAGAGGTCGCTCGACCCGGTGAACCTGGACCCGAACTCGGGCAGGGTCGCCGCCTGCCCGCGCCACAGGTCGCGGATCGTGTCGCGGTAGCGCCCGTTCCATTCCGTCCACCGAGACGGGAAATTTCCGACTTGATACCCGCCCGGCCCCACGTCCCACGGCTCGGCGATCAGCTTGACCTGCGACAACACCGGGTCCTGCTGCACCAGGTCGAAGAACGAGCTCAGCCGATCGACCTCGTGCAGCTCGCGCGCCAGCGTCGAGGCCAGGTCGAACCGGAACCCGTCCACGTGCATCTCGATGACCCAGTAACGCAGCGAATCCATGATCATCTGCAGGACGTGCGGCGACCGCATCAGCAGGCTGTTGCCGGTGCCCGTGGTGTCCACGTAGTAACGCTTGTCCCCCTCGACCAGCCGGTAGTAGTCGGAATTGTCGATCCCCCTGAACCCCAGCGTCGGCCCGAGATGGTTGCCCTCGGCGGTGTGGTTGTAGACGACGTCCAGAATGACCTCGATGCCCGCCTCGTGCAGCCCCCTGACCATGGCCTTGAACTCCAGCACCTGCCCCCCGCGCTGCCCCTGGCTGGAGTAGCGGTTGTGCGGCGCGAAGAACCCGATCGAGTTGTAGCCCCAGTAGTTGGACAACCCGCGCTGCTCCAGGATGTCGTCGGTGACGAACTGGTGCACCGGCATCAGCTCGATCGCCGTCACCCCCAGCTTGGTGAGGTGGTCGAGGATCTCGGGGTGGTGCAGGGCCGCGTACGTGCCGCGCAGGTGCCTGGGGATCTTGGGATGGCTGATCGTCAGCCCCCGCACGTGGGCCTCGTAGATCACGGTGTCGTGGTACGGCGTCGCGGGCGGCCGGTCGTGCCCCCAGCCGAAGAACGGGTTGATCACGATCGAGCGCGGCACGTAGGGGGCCGAGTCGAGGTCGTTGCGGGTGTCCGGCTGGCCGAACCGGTATCCGTAGACCGCCTCGTTCCAGTTCACGCCGCCCTCGATGGCCATCGCGTACGGGTCGAGCAGCAGCTTGGCCGGGTTGCACCGCAGCCCCCGCGCCGGCTCGTAGGGCCCGTGGATGCGGTAGCCGTACCGCTGGCCGGGCCCGATCCCCGGCAGGTAGCCGTGCCAGATGAACCCGTCCACCTCGCTGAGCGGCACCCTCGACTCGACGTTGTCCTCGTCGAACAGGCAGAGCTCCACCGCCTCCGCGACCTCGGTGTAGAGCGAGAAGTTGGTGCCCGCGCCGTCGTAGGTGGCCCCGAGCGGATAGGGGTCTCCCGGCCAGATCTCGATCATCGAGGCTCCCTTGCGGTCTCTCCCCATGTTGCGTTCCCCCGCTCTACCGGACAAGCCGCTTTGTTCCTTCCACCCTCGCCACGTCATTACTCCAGCTGAACGGGGTGAGCCGCCCCCGACGGCGCGGTATCGGAGACGGCCCACTCCAACAGCATGGTTCGCCACTCCCGATCCTGGCCAGTTGCCGGGTTATGCCCAGGGATGTACGGCGCGGGTTTCCGGCTCTTGGGGCCAGTGACGCGCGGGCGGGGTGCGGGTTCGACAAGATGGACCGATGAGCGTTGAGTTGATGGTCTGGGACGAGCCGGTGCCGATCGACAGGGACCAGGCGCGCGCGACCTACCTGGCGGTCAAGAGGACCGACCCGGTGACCGGCGAGACTCCCGACGTCGCCAAGGAGCTGCCGGGGGAGGTCACGCTCTATCCGGGGCACGTGCTGGTGACGATGGACCTGGACACGATGGACGAGATGTCCGCGCAGGTGTTCACGATCGCGCGGGCGCACGGGCTGATCTGCTACGATCCTCAGCGCGACCTCGTGCACAACGTGGCGCCGCTGGGCGTCTACGAGGGCATGCAGCTGCACACCGGCGACGGCATGGTCGTCCACGACCCCGACCTCGGCCTGGTCCACGACGTGCTGGCCACGCTGTCGCCGCAGAACCCGTTCGTCGCGCTGGTGAACTTCGGCCACCACTTCCTCCAGGTCTCACCCGGCTTCGAGCTGGAGTACAAGGAGGGCACGCTCATCCGCGCCATGGTGCCGGAGCTGGCGGAGGTGCGGCAGGCCTTCAACGAGTACGCCACCGGCGACCGCTCGTTCCTCAGCCGCCACGCCTGGGCTTAGACGCCCTCTGAAGTGGCAGGATCAAGAGCCATGCGAACCCTGTACCCGCCCATCGAACCCTACGACTCCGGCCTGCTGGACGTCGGCGACGGCAACCGGATCTACTGGGAGGTCTGCGGCAACCCCCGCGGCAAGCCCGCCGTCATGCTGCACGGCGGCCCCGGCGGCGGGTGCAGCGCGAAGCACCGCCGCCAGTGGGACCCCGAGCGGTACCGGATCGTCCTGTTCGACCAGCGCAACTGCGGCCGCAGCCGGCCGCACGCCGGCGACCCCGCCACCGACCTGAGCGCCAACACCACCTGGCACCTGGTGGACGACATGGAGCGGCTCAGAGAGCACCTGGGCATCGACAGGTGGCAGGTGTTCGGGGGCTCGTGGGGCAGCGCGCTGGCCCTCGCGTACGCGCAACGGCATCCCGGCCGGACGACCGAGCTGGTGCTGCGCGGGATCTTCACGTTGCGGCCCCAGGAGGTGCGCTGGTTCTACCAGGAGGGCGCCTGCTACCTGTTCCCCGACCTGTGGGAGAAGTACGTCGCCCCCATCCCCGCCGAGGAGCGCGGCGACCTGCTGGCGGCGTTCCGCGAGCGGCTCGAAGGGCGGGACGCGGGCGCCAGGCTGGCGGCGGCCAAGGCGTGGGCCCAGTGGGAGGCCGCCACCATCACCCTGCTGCCCGACCCCGACCTGGTCGAGGAGTTCGGCCAGGACGAGCGGGCCATCTGCTTCGCCAGGATCGAGAACCACTACTTCCACCACGCCGGCTGGTTCGAGCCCGAGCAGCTCATCAGGGACGTCGGCAAGATCCGGCACATCCCGGCCGTGATCGTGCAGGGCCGCTACGACGCCTGCACGCCCATGGCCACCGCCTGGGACCTGCACAGGGCCTGGCCTGAGGCGGCCTTCCACGTCGTGCACGACGCCGGGCACGCCTTCTCCGAGCCGGGTATCACCGACCGGCTCATCGAGGCGACAGACGGCTTCTCGCGAGCCGTACCGCAGGAGTGACGGCCCCCACGGCCAGCCCGGGCATGGTAAAGGCGAAGTCGACGATGTCGTGGTGCGATCTCAGGAGAGCAGCAGGCGAACCAGGGTGGCCAGCTTCATCTCCAGCTCGCCCTGGGTGATGAGGCCCCGGTCGAACGCCTCGGAGGTGGCGTCCCGCTCGGCGACGTAATAAGCGGCCATGATCTCGCTGCGGAGCGGCGTGAACCCGCGCTCTACGCAGTCGGTAAAGACGGAGACCTTCTGCTCCACGGTGCCGGGGTCCACCGTGCACGCCAGGTCACGTTCCCTGAGCTGCTGAACCGCTTCACGGAGCGACACCGACCCGAGGGCTCCGTTGAAGCGGGTGTCAAGAGTGATCTTCACTGTCTTTGCGCCTCCGGATGTTTACAACGTTCCGATCAAGACCGCGTATTCCCAGCTCAGAGCGGGTAAGAGGGCAGTCGTGATCGGAGAGCACGTGATCGTCGGCTACACCAGTGAGCCGGGAGGGCGGGACGCTCTCGCCCTCGGTGCCGCGATCACGCGGGTCACCGGCGGCGAGCTCACCGTCGCGACGATCTACCCGCCGGGCAGCCCCGGGCTGGCGGTCGAGGCGCAGGCCAACCTGGCGCACGCGGCGGAGGAGCTGGGCCCGGCTCCGGCCGAGTACATGGCGTTCGAGAGCAGGGGCACGGGCCGCGGGTTGTCGGTGCTGGCCAGCAGGATCAGGGCCGACCTGATCGTGGTCGGCTCGGCGGCGGGCGGGCAGCGCGGCCGCATCGCGATCGGCGCCACCTCCGACCACCTGCTGCACCTGTCGGCCGAGGCGGTCATGCTGGCGCCCGCCGACTACATCCCGCCCGACGGCCCCGACCGCCTCACCCTGGCCTACGTGCACCGGCCGCAGTGCGACGAAGCGGTCGAACGCGTGGCGCAGGCGGCGTTGCGGCTCGGCGTGCCGCTCCGGCTGATCACCCTCGACCTGCGTACCGAGGACCAGGGCAAGCTCAGGGACGATCTCGCCCTGGCCGTGCGCCTGGCCTGGGAGAGCACCGGGATCGAGGCGGAGTCGGAGGTGGCCGAGGGCCACGACGTGGCCACCGCGATCGAGGACGTCGAGTGGCTACCGGGCGAGTTGCTGGTGTGCGCGGCCAGCGAGGACGCGCAGCCGCACCGGGTGTTCCTCGGCGAGCTGGCCATGAAGGTGCTGCGCGCCTCGTCCTGCCCCGTCACCGTGCTCCCCAGGGGGTTCTCCTAGGCCCGGCGGACGCCATGCGTTAGCGCGCGACCTGCTCATACAGCTCCAGATAGCGGTCGGCCATCACGGACGGTGAGAAGCGGCGGCGGGCCTCTCGACGGCACTCCTCCGGGTCCAGTTCGTGCACCCGCATCACCCACTCGGCCAGCTCCTCCTCGGTGTCGGCCAGGAAGCCCGTGCGGCCGTGGTCGATGATCTCCGGCAGGCAGCCGCGGCGCAGGCCCACCGGGGGCACGCCGAGTGCCAGCGCCTCCACGACGGCCGTGCCGCCGGGCTCGTCCCACTGGATCGGGAAGAGCGCGGCCCTGGCCGAGGCGTAGAGGTGGTCCCTGGCCCGGCCCCCGACCGCCCCGACCCACCTGACCAGATCCCCGTCGAGGTAGCGGGACACCTGGTCCAGGTAGTAGCGGACGTCCGGGTGACTGTGCAGCGGGTGGTACGGGTTCTGGGCCACGACGTCCAGCTCGGCGACGGTGTTCCGGCCGCTGACCGGGCCGGCCAGCACCAGCGGGAGCCCGAGCTTCTGGCAGATCCGGGCCGCCACGTGCTGGCCCTTGAGACCGCAGATCCGGCCCATGACCACCAGGTGCTGCGCCCGGTCCACCCGCAGGTCGCGGTCGGCGAGCGGGGTGGCCAGGTGGATGGCGCCGAGCGAGGCCGCGCGCAGGGCCTCGGGGGCGCGGGCGAGCTGCGACTCCGACACGCCGTTGACCGAGATCGACGGCGGGAACGCGCCGTAGAAGGCCGCGTGCTTGCGCAGGTCCCAGTGCAGGGTGTGCAGGACGGGCGGCCTCCAAGGCGCGGACACCGCCGACAACACTGCGGGCCCGACCACTTCCAGGTGGTCGTGGACCAGGTCGATGTCGTCACGGGAACGCAGCTCGGCCGCCACCCTGGCCTGGTGCGCGTGCGCGATGCCCATGACCTGGTTGTACGGCTTCTGCAACTCCGTGAACTGGCCGTCCGTGTAGGTGTTGATCAGCTCGTCCACCTCGAGCGTGCTCGTCCCGACGGAGGCCAGCACCACGATGACGCCGCGCTCCCGCAACGACGGCACGAGGGTGGCCACCACGTTCTCGATCCCGCCGTAGCCGGGAGGCGGGACCGAGAGCCACGGCCCCGCGTTCACCAGGACTTTCATGCCACATCCTCCTCAAGTACGAGGGAGGCGAGCGGAGGTCGCTCCGCCACGGCCACGTCCACCAGGTCGGCACCCTCGAGCCCGAACTGCAGCAGCGTGTGCGCCGGAGGCTCCGACGCCAGCACGCGGCCCTGGCGCTCCAGGCGGGACCAGGCGGTGAGCATGATCTGCCCGGCCATCCGGCCGAGCGCGGCGATGGGCTGGTGCGTGTGCGTGCGTTGCCCCAGGTCCACCTGAGCCATCGCGTCCAGCCCGACGAGTTGGAGCAGGTCGACGAGGAGCCCGAACTCCACG
Organism: Nonomuraea marmarensis; assembly: GCF_043197025.1. Taxonomy (NCBI): domain Bacteria; kingdom Bacillati; phylum Actinomycetota; class Actinomycetes; order Streptosporangiales; family Streptosporangiaceae; genus Nonomuraea; species Nonomuraea marmarensis. The sequence goes on along the minus strand of NZ_JBICRM010000003.1, from coordinate 240,403 downwards.
CCGTACTCGGTGACGAACGGCACCCGTTCGAGGACCTCGCGCCTGGCGGCGTACTCTCCGCCGAGCGGCTGGGAGAATCCGGCCAGTTCGGGCCAGAACATGTTGAGCAGCGGCCTGGCCACCAGTTCGGTCACCCGCCCACCGGCGCCACGCCGCACGACCCCGTCCGCGCCCGTGTAGGGCCGCTCGTAGGTGGCCTTGACGAACTGGGTGTCGCGGTCCACCAGCAGCGGCCCCACTAGGCCCGACACGAAGTGCGCGCCGAAGTTGCGCAGGTCGGCGTCCACGAAGACGACGAGGTCGCCGCCGGAGGCGGCCAGCCCCTTCCACAGCGCCTCGCCCTTGCCCGTCAGCGCCGGCAGGTGCGGGAGCACCTCATCCTGCGCCACCACGCGTGCGCCCGCCGCACGCGCCCGTTCGGCGGTGGCGTCGGTGGAGTTGGAGTCGACGACGACGATCTCGTCCACGAGAGGGACCCGTTCGACGAGGTCTCGGCGGATCACGGTGACGATGTCGCCCACTGTGCGCTCTTCGTCACGGGCGGGCAGGACGACGCTTACCGTGGTGTTTCCCTTGGCCAGCATTAAGGCGTCGACCGGCCACTCGGCTGCTGTGCTCGAGTGCGGACCGTACCACTCCTGGACCCTGGCCAAGGCTCGCAGATCTGTCTCCATGCAGTCAGCCCCGATCTCATGAGGTCACGGCTTCTGCCCGATCTATACGCGTCTGAACATGTTTGTTTGCCAGCGACTAGATGTGGCATATGCCGGATTATGTCCCCACTGACCCGTATCGGAATCATAGGTGCCGGAAATGTCGCCGCTCGCCATGCGGACGTCCTGTCTGGTTTCCCCGATGTGACCATCGCTGGAATCGCCGACACCGATCTGCACAAAGCCGAGGCTCTGGCCTCGAAGCATGGCACCCCCGCTTATGGCGGCCATGCGGACCTGCTCGATGCCGGCGGTTTGGATGCCGTCTACGTCTGTGTGCCTCCTTTCGCGCACGGTAACCCGGAACGCGATGTTCTGTCGTGCAATCTCCCGATTTTTGTGGAAAAACCCCTTTCACTAGACCTCCAAACGGCAGAAATGATCGCGTCCGAAATCGAGCGGAGCTCTTTGCCATCCGCCGTCGGCCATCACTGGCGTTACCTGGACATCGCCGCGCGGGCGCGTGACCTGCTCGAAGACCGTCCGGTACGCCTCGCGCTCGGCCACTGGCTGGACAAGGTGCCCCCGGTCCCCTGGTGGCTGGACCGCAGCCGGTCGGGCGGCCAGATCGTCGAGCAGGCGGTCCACGTGCTGGATCTGGCGAGACTCCTGGTGGGCGAGGTGCAGATGGTGCACGCCGTACCAGAGGAGAACACCGTGGACGGCGAGGTGGACCGGGCCACGGCGGCGGTGTTGCGGTTCGCGGGCGGTGCGGCCGGGCTGCTGGCCACTTCCTGCCTGCTCACGTACAAGCACCGGGTGGGCCTGGAGGTCTGCGCCGAGGGCATCGCGCTGGAGCTCAGCGAGACCCGGCTGCTGGTCGACGGCGAACGGGTGATCGAGGACGACGGCCAGGCGAAGACGCGGGTGGATCGGGAGTTCGTCAACGCCGTGCAGGGCAAGGACGCCGACGTGCGGGTGCCGTACCGTGAGGCTCTGCGGACCCACCGCCTGGCGCTGGCGCTCGCGCGGTCCGCGTCCGAGGGGAGGCCGGTGATGCTGGATGCCGGTGAGGGAGCGCCGTCGCCTGGAGGAGCGGCGGGAGCGCAGCGACCAGAGCGGGGGAAGGCGACGGCATCCGGGCGACCGAACCCGCCTCACGGAGTGAGGCCGTGAACACAGAAATACTGAGCATTGAGGCGCCCGGGCAGGTGGCGCTGGTCGAGGAGAAGCTGCCCGACATGCCTGAGGGCGGGTTCATGGTGGCGACCACGCACAGCGGCGTCTCGGCCGGCACCGAGCTGACCTACGTCAAGGGCACCAACCCCTACCTGACCTCGACCTGGGACCCGGCGCTCGGGCTGTTCACGGAGGGCGCGCCCTCGGTGGCCTATCCGGTGCGCGGCATCGGCTACATGCAGGTCGGCCTGGTGATCGACACCCGTACGCGGGCGGTGTCCGAAGGGGCGCTGGTCGCGATGGCGTACGGGCACCGCACCGCGTACGTGGCGGACCCGATGACCGACAGGTTCGTGGAGCTGCCCGACGACCTCGACCCGGTGCTCGGCGTCTACGTGGCCCACATGGGCCCGATCTGCGCCAACGGCCTCCTGCACGCGGCACACGACCTGCACGGACCCGCCGTGCGGCACCTGGGGGACGGCGTGCGCGGCCGGCGGGTCGTGGTGGTGGGCGCGGGCGTGGTCGGGCTGCTGACGGCCTGCTTCGCCATCTCGGCCGGAGCCGCCGAGGTCGTGGTCGTGGACGAGACCCCGGCCAGGCTCGCGGTCGCCGAGCGGCTCGGCGCGAACGTCCTGACCTCCGACGACGACCCGGCGGTGGACCTGAAGCGCCGCTGGCGGCACGGCCCCAACGACCGCGGCGCGGACGTGGTCTTCCAGTGCCGCGGCCAGCCCAGGGCGCTGGCGCTCGCGCTGCGGCTGCTGCGCCCCCAGGGCACCCTGGTGGACCTCGCCTTCTACACGCAGGGCGCGCAGGAGGTGCGGCTCGGCGAGGAGTTCCACCACAACGGGCTGACGCTGCGCTGCGCCCAGATAGGCCGGGTGCCGCGCGGCCTGGCGCACGCCTGGGACCGGGAACGCCTCTCGCACGAGACGATCACCCTGCTCAGGCAGCGCGGCAGGCTGCTACGCGAGCACGTGATCACTGACGTCGTCGGGTTTGCCGAGGCTCCCGAATTTCTCGCCGATCTCGCGGCCAGACGGCGGCAGACCATCCAGGCCGTGCTCTGCGACCACGTCGAGGATGAGGGCGGCTGACCAGCTGAAGTCCCGGCAACCGTGACCGCGCAGCGTGAACGGGTCGAAGTATTCGCGGTACCCGGCGTGGGAGACGGCGTTGATCATCCCGGCGGCCAGCGGCTCCGCCAGGTCGGGGCGGCGGTCCTTGAGGCCCTGCCAGACGAGCCAGGTGAGGTTGAGCCAGCTCGGGCCGCGCCAGTAGCGGGCCGGGTCGAACTCGGGCGCGACCGGGGAGAAACTGGGCAGCATCCCGTCCTTGAGCGCGAACCGGTCGAGTGCGGTCCCGATCAGCGCGTTGACGATCTCGCGCGGCAGCCCCGGCAGCAGCAGCGGGGTCAGCCCGGCGGCGCTGTTGGAGCGGATCAGGCAGCCGGTGAGCACGTCGCGGGGCTGGAAGAGGCCGTCGTCGTAGAGGTGCCCGACCATGGCGTCGGTGATCGCGGCCGCCTCGCGCTCGTGTGGCTCGGGGTCGAGGCCGCACACGTCCGCGATCTTGGCCAGGCTCGACTCGGCCACCCCGTACGCGGCGTTGAACAGCGGATCCTCGACCTGGAACTCTCCTGCCCTGCGGTAACCGGAGTCGCGGTAGGCGCGGGCGAGCGCGACGTACCGCTCGTAGTCGCGGTCGGTGGGCCGCTCGTCGGCGCTGACGTCGTTGAGATCCCTGCGCACGAAGCCGGACCGACCCGGCCGCACCGCCTTGAGCGGCAGGTCCCAGGCCGGGCTGTTGTCCATGCCCGACTCCCAGGGGTGCACGATCGAGATCAGGCCCTCGGGCGAGCGCCGGGCCGCGCGCAGGAACGCCTGCTGCGCCACGAGCCGGGGGTAGATCCGGCGCAGGAACGCCGGATCGGGCTCGGCCAGGTGCGTCTTCCACGCGGCCAGCGCGTGCACGGGCGGCTGGATGATGCCGGAGGTCGCGCAGCCGGAGGGGGCGCGGGACTCCCAGAACTCGGGGCCGGGGAAATAGGCGCCCTCGGGCACCTTCGGGTTGAACACGATGTGCGGCACCCTGCCGTCGCGCCACTGCGCGCCGAACAGGGAGAGCAGCTCCGACCTGGCCCTTCGCGGCGACCAGCGGGCGTTGCCGATCGCGGTGAAGGCGGAGTCCCAGCTCCATTGATGCGGGTAGAGACGACGGGAGGGAACCGTGTAACTGCCATCCCAGTTAGACACTAGGACGCGCACGGCGTCGCGAAGGATCATATAAATTTCCTGATGAAGGCTGCTGTTTGGGGAAGGACGAGCTCGGGCTCGCCACGAAGCCGGCATTCCAGGGCGAGATAGCCGTCGTAGCCGACAGAGTCGAGGGTGGCCAGCTGCGCGGCCCAGTCGAGGTGACCGGTGCCCGGCTGGTTTCTGTTGGACTCGCTGATCTGCATGTGCGCGAGGTAGGGGGCTGCCTCGGCCAGGGAACGGCAGGGGTCGTCCTCCTCGATGTTCATGTGGTAGGTGTCGCCGACGACCCTGATCGAGTCCATGGAGCAGTAGGAGACGGCCTCGGCCAGGGTGTTGACCATGTGGTTCTCGTAGCGGTTGAGCGGCTCCAGCATGATCAGCACGCCGTTGCGCTGCGCGTGCTCGCCGAGGATGCCCAGCGCCTCGGCCAGCACCTCGCGGTCCTCCTCGGGGCTGCGCGGCGGCTCGAACGGCGGCAAGCGCCGCGAGAACTGCCCCCAGGAGGCGGGGGTCATGACGCCGAGGCCGCCCAGCTCGCCGATCACCGTGAGCTGGGACCTGAGCTGCTGGATGGCGTCCTTGCGCTTGGCCGGGTCGAAGTCGCCGATGAAGTGCGGCATGTCCACGCACACCGTCGGCATCACCACGCCGTCGGCCAGCGCGCGCTTGAGCTCGGTCAGGCGGCCCGCGAAGTGGAAATCGCCCTTGCCGCGCAGCTCGATGGCGTCGAACCCGGATTCGACCGCGAACGCGTACTTCTCCTGCAGCGTGCGGCCGGGCAGAAGCTGCTCCTGTACGGCGAGCTTCACTGTTACTCCTCGAATTGGAAGACGAGCTGGAGCACCTCTGACTGGTGCTTGTCGAGCAGGTCGAAGGCCTCGGCGGCCCGCTCGATGGGCATGACGTGGCTGATGAGCGCGCCGGCCTCGACCTGGCCTTCATGTACGAGCGCCATGAACGTGCGCTGCAGGCGTTCGACGTCCCACCGGTGCGCCAGCCAGGAGGCGACGCCGCCGATCTGGGAGGAGACGAGCTGGACCTGGTTGTGGTGGAACTCCTCGCCCAGCCGCAACCCGATGCCGTCGCCCTGGTAGAACCCGGCGGCCACGACCCTGCCGCCCGTGCGGACGGTCCTGATCGCCTCGTGCAGCCCGAGATGGCTGCCGCTCAGCTCGATGACCGTGTCGGCGCCCTCGTCGCGCTTGCGCATGAACTCGGCCACCGACCCCGAGCGCACGTCGAATACCTCGGCCGCGCCGAACCTCCTGGCCAGCTCCAGCCGGTCGGGGATGGCGTCGGCCGCGACCACCCGGCCGCCGCTCAGCACGGCCAGGCGGGTGGCGAGCAGCCCGATGACGCCCTGGCCGAAGATCGCCACCTGGTCGCCGAGGTGCACGTCGGAGGCGTGCACGGCGTTGAGCGCGATGGCACCCACCCGGGCGAAGACGCCGGTCAGCGGGTCTGCACCGGGCGGCAGCACGTGGCCGACCAGCTTGCCGGCCGGGACGACGGCCTCGGCGCGGTGGCCCCAGATGCCCCACACGAGGCTGCCGACGGGAGGATCGGCGACGTCGGGCGCCGCCTCCACCACCTCGCCGACCTCCTGGTAGCCCCAGCCGGTCAGCGGGTAGGCGTGCGTCTGCCCGTCGACGAAGAGCCGGCGTTCGATGTCCCACTTGCGCCTGAGATATGGATTGCTGCCGCGATAGGCGGTGAGTTCGGTGCCCGCGGACACGCCGGAGTAGATCGTACGGACTCGTACGGAACCCGGCGCGAGGGCGGCAGGTGACTCCACGCTGACGCGGACATGACCTGGCTCTTCAAAGCTGATGACGCGCATTCCCCACACTTACGCTTAATGATCAAACAAAAGGCAAAGATTTAGTGCTTCTTTGCATACGATAGTTGCGCTCGTAACACTCTTAAGTCTACGACTTCCGCTGGATGTGGCCGATGTTAATTGGTGTTTCCGCCAGCGTGTCTTCCGGAAAGCGACCTTACCGACAATGTCGGCCCGCCCGCACACCTGGGCTTTTGAGGGCGTGCGGTGACCCTACGGCGGTCGTAAAATGACCTAAATCACACCAAAGTAGATCTTTTACGGCAAAGATCCTTTTTGCGAATGGGCAGCACGGGGAGGGTACAGACCGGTCTCGTTACGCCTACCGCACGTTGCCGGGATCCCGGCGCGGGTAAGGGGCGGCATATCCCCAATCAGAGGAGCGTGCCATGCCGAAGAAGGTAACCGCCGTCCTCTCCGCCGCACTGCTGGCCGCCGCCTCGCTGGCGGCGTGCGGTGACGGCGGTGGCGAGCAGTCGTCCGCGAGCAACCAGATCACGGTCTGGACCGAAGAGAACATCAGTGACCGGATGGCCGTGCAGAACCAGATCGTCGCCGAGTTCACCAAGAAGACCGGGATCCAGGTGAAGCTGGTCGGCATGGCCGAGGACCAGTTCAGCCAGGCCATCACGGCCGCCGCCGCGGCCGACGACCTGCCCGACGTGGTCGGGGCGCTGCCGCTGGCGGCGGTGCGCGAGATGGAGACCAACGACCTGCTCGACACCGAGACGCCCGGCAAGGTCGTCGACCAGCTCGGCAGGGACTCGTTCTCGCCGCGCGCCCTGGAGCTCGACAGCTCGGGAGGCAAGCTGCTCGCGGTGCCCAGCGACGGGTGGGCGCAGCTGATCCTCTACCGCAAGGACCTGTTCGAGAAGGCCGGGCTGCGGCCGCCCGACACGTACGAGAGCCTGGAGGCGGCGGCGGCCAAGCTCAACACGGGCGGGGTCGCGGGCATCACGCTGGCCATCGCGCCGAAAGACTCGTTCACCGCGCAGAGCTTCGAGCACGTCGCGCAGGCGAACGGGTGCCAGCTCGTCGACAATTCCGGAAATGTCACCCTTGACTCGCCGCAGTGTGCGAAGGCGTTCGAGTTCTACGCGAAGCTGGCGAAGGACTACTCCGTCAAGGGCAAGCAGGACGTCGACTCCACCAGGGCCACCTACTTCTCCGGCAAGGCGGCCATGATGATCTGGTCGTCGTTCATCCTGGACGAGATGGCGGGGCTGCGTAAGGACGCGCTGCCGAGCTGCCAGGAGTGCCGCGGCGACCCCGAGTGGCTGGCCAAGAACACCGGCGTGGTCACCGCGCTGAAGGGGCCCGACGGGAGCGCGCCCGCGCAGTACGGCGAGATCGTCTCGTGGGCGATCACCCGTGACGCCGCCAAGGACCCGGCCGCCAAGTTCGTCTCCTACATGATGAACGAGGGCTACGAGCGCTGGATCGGCATGGCGCCCGAGGGCAAGTTCCCGACCCGTAAGGGCTTCGAGGACAAGTGGAACAAGCTGCCCGCCGGGGTCGACACCAAGAAGGCGCTGGCCGACATCTACCCGGCCGACGTGCTCGACGCCCTGCGCAAGAGCCCGGACACGTTCGCCCGCTGGGGCATCCCGCAGGGGCAGGGCAAGCTGGTCGGCGCCACGATGGGCGAGCTGCCCGTGCCCAAGGCGCTGAGCGAGGTCGTCGACGGGTCGCTGACCCCGCAGGCCGCCGCCGCCCAGGCCAAGGCCGACGTGGAGACGATCAAGCGCGGGATCCGCCAGTGAGCTCACGAGGGAGCGCCGCCGCCTGGACTGAGGAGCGACGGGAGCGAAGCGACCAGAGCGACGAGGGAAGGCGGCGGATCCCAGCGACCGAGCCGCCTCACGGAGTGAGGCCATGAGAGCGCGCACGCTGCGGGAGCAGGAGGGGCGTGCCGGGCTCGCGCTCATCTCGCCGACGCTGATCATCACGCTGGTCGTGGTGGTGCTGCCGCTGCTGTGGGCGATCATGCTGGCTTTCCAGGACTCGCGCCTGATCAACATCCGGCGGGTGGGGGTCTTCGGCCACTACACGCTGGAGAACTTCTCGTACGTGGTCTCCGAGCCCGGCTTCTGGTCCGCCCTGGTCAACACGCTCGTTTACACCGTCGCGGGGACGGCGTTGTCGATCGCGATCGGGCTGGTCACGGCGCTGGCGTTGCGGGACAAGTTCAAGGGCCGGACCCTGGTGCGGGCCTCGATCCTGATCCCGTACGTGGCGCCGGTCGTGGCCGTGACGTTCCTGTGGGAGACGATGCTCAACCCCCAGTACGGCATCGTGAACTCCTGGCTCAGCGAGCCGATCGCGTTCCTCACCCAGGCCAGGGGCGAGTTCCTGGGCCTTCAGGTGCCGGTGGCGCTGCTGACGGTGATCGCGTTCGAGGCGTGGCGGTATTTCCCGTTCGCGTTCCTGTTCATCCTGGCCAGGCTGCAGGCGCTGCCCGCGGAGCTGGACGAGGCCGCGGTGGTGGACGGGGCCACGCCGACCCAGCGGTTCCGGTTCGTGATCATGCCGCAGCTCTGGCGGATCATCGCGTTGTTGTCGGTGCTGCGGTTCGTGTTCACCTTCACCAAGTTCGACGACGTCTACCTGCTGACCGGCGGCGGGGCCGGGACCGAGGTGGTCAGCGTGCGGGTCTACAACTTCCTGACCGCCCGCGACGACATCGGCGCGTCGGCCGCCCAGGCGATCGTGCTGGCGATCTTCCTGGTCGTGTTCCTGGCCATCTACCTGCGGTTCTTCGCCGGGGGTGAACGCGACCAATGAGCAGAGATAGGTTCGAGCGCGGGCTTTTCAAGGTGCTCAAGCCCCTGGTGATCGCGTTCCTGTTCCTGATCACCGCGTTCCCGTTCCTCTACATGGTGATGTTGTCGGTACGCGACATCCAGGAGCTCATCCTGGAGCCGGGCTCGCTCTGGCCGCGCAGCTTCACTCTGGACACCTACGTGGACGTGCTGACCAGGCAGGGCTTCCTGATCTTCCTCAAGAACAGCGCGATCGTCGCGGTCGCCTCGGTGGCGTTCACGCTGCTGATCTCGATCCCGGGCGCCTACGCGGTCGCGCGGCTGCGGTTCTTCGGGCGGCGGCAGGTGCACTTCCTGTTCCTGGCCGTCTACCTGTTTCCGGCGATCGTGCTGGCCATCCCGCTGTTCGTGTTGTTCACGATGCTCGGGCTGCGGGGGTCCCTGATCGGGCTGATCCTCGTGTATATCGCGCAAACGGTGCCCGTCACGGTATACATGCTGCGCAACTACTTCGAGACCGTGCCGCAGAGTGTCGAGGAAGCGGCCGCGATCGACGGGTGCACGAGACTGTCGACCATCTGGCGCGTGGTGCTGCCGCTGTCCAAGCCCGCGCTGATGGCCACCGGCCTCTACGCGTTCATGATCGCCTGGAACGAGTTCCTGTTCGCCCTGCTCTTCCTGGTGGAGAAGCGGGAGAGCTGGACCGTCTCCCTGGGGCTCTCTCAGCTGGCGGGCAGCATAGAGATCCCGACGACGGTCCTGATGGCAGGATCGGTGGTGCTGACGCTGCCCATCGTGATCGTCTTCTTCGCCAGCGAGCGACTGCTGACGGAGGGCCTCACGGCTGGAGCAGAGAAGGGATAGAGCATGCTGACGGCAGGGCAGATCCTCCAGCTGATCCGCAATGGCTCCTGCCGCACGCGCAAAGAACTGATCGAGTACACCGGCCTGTCCCGGTCGACGATCACCGACCGGGTCGACCGGCTCATCGACGCCGGCTACATCCACGAGTCCGGCGTCGGCACCTCCGGGGGCGGGCGACCGCCCTCGGTGCTCGAGGTGGACGCCACCAAGCGCCTCATGCTGGTGGCCGACCTGGGCGCCACCCACGCCAGGGTGGCGCTGACCGACCTGGCGGCCCGTCCGATGGCCGAGGAAAGCACCGAGATGCGCATCGAGCTCGGCCCCGAGGCTGTGTTGTCGTGGGTGCGACAGGCGTTCCAGCGCATGCTGGACAGGACCGGGCGGCCGGCGAGCGAGGTGTGCGGGATCGGCCTGGACCTGCCCGGCTCGGTGGACCACACCACGGGGCGGGTCATCCGGTCGTTCCTGATGCCCGGCTGGGACGACCATCCGGTGGGCGATGCGATCGGCGAGACGTACGACGTGCCCATCCTGGTCGAGAATGACGCCAACGCGATGGCGCTGGGCGAGTGGTGGTCGTTCTGGCGGCACACGGACTCGCTGATCCTGATCAAGGTATCGACCGGGATAGGCACCGGGATCGTACTCGATGGGTCGATTTATCGGGGCGTCGAGGAGGCCGCCGGAAATATCGGGCATGTGCGCATTCGGGAGACCGACGATCGGGTCTGCACCTGCGGCTCGCGCGGCTGCGTGGCCTCGCTGGCCAGCGGCCACGCGGTGGCCGGCGACCTGGGCCAGGAGCTCAGCCGCGACGTGGTCCGCCTGGTGCAGGCGGGCGATCCCGAGGCCATCGCGGTCACCCAGGAGGCGGGGCGCACGCTGGGCATCGTGCTGGCCACGGCGGTCAGCCTGCTCAACCCCGGCGTGCTGGTGCTGGCCGGGGACATGGCGGAGACCAGGGAGCACTACCTGACGGGCATCAGGGAGATCGTCTATCGCCGCAGCCTGCCGTACACGACCCGCAACCTGGAGATCGTCACCACCTCGCTGGGCGACCGGGCGGGGATCGTGGGGATGGCTGTGATCGTCATGGAGCACGTGCTCTCCCCGAGCGCCGTGGACGCCGCCCTGGCCACCGCGGTTCCGTGACCACCCTCAGCCGAGTGCGCGGCGCAGCAGGGCGGGCGCGTCCACGAGCGAGGGGCCGTACCACGTGAGCAGGCGCCCGCTGACCAGCGCGCAGTCGAGCCCGGGGAAGGCTTCCGGGCCGTCGGTCTCCGTGAAGGCGTAGGGCTCGTCCGGCAGGACCACGAGCTCGGGCCGCCGCTCCACCAGCTCCGCCAGGGGGATCTTGGGGTAACGCTCCGTGTGGCCCGCGTACAGGTTGTCCACGCCGAGGCGCCTGAGCACGTCCCCGGTGAAGGTGTCACGGCCGACCACCATCCACGGGCGGCGCCAGATCGGGACGATCGCCGTCCTCCTCGGACCCTGCCCGGGCGCGCGCCACGCCTCCTCCGCCGCGTCCAGCCACCCGGGACGGCCGGTACGGCACGCGTACGCGAACATGCGATCCAGCGAGGCGAAAGCCTGCTCCAGGGTCTCGATCCTCGTGACCCACACCGGGATGCCCGCCTGGCGCAGGGCCTCGATGTCGGGCGGGCGGTTCTCCTCGGCGTTGGCCAGGACGACGTCGGGCCTGAGCTGGATGATCGCGTCGAGGTCAGGGTTCTTGGTGCCCCTGACCCTGGCCACGTCGAGGCCGGCCGGATGCGAGCACCAGTCGGTCGCCCCCACCAGAGCCTCCGGAACCGTCGCCGCCACCGACTCGGTCAGCGACGGCACCAGGGACACGATCCGCCGCACGGTCCCGGGAATCTTTACCACCGCACCGGTGTCGTCCACAACAGCAGCCTAGAACTATGCGTGATGCTGACAGATTGTCGGTATACATCCGTAGGATCCAGGTCAAAGATCGTTAAGTCTTGATCGGGGGATTGACGGTTGGAGCGAGAGTTCGATCCGAACACGCCCAGTGTGGCCCGGCTCTACGACTACTACCTCGGCGGCAAGGACCACTTCCCGGCCGATCGAGAGGCTGCGGAGAAGATTCTCGAGGTGGCTCCCGAGTTGCGCGCGGCGGCCCGGGCGAACCGGGCGTTCCTGGGGCGGGCGGTGCGCTTCCTGGCCAAGGCCGGCATCACGCAGTTCCTCGACATCGGCACGGGGCTGCCGACCCAGGGCAACGTGCACGAGGTGGCCGGGAAGGTGGCCCCGGGAGCACAGGTGGTCTATGTCGACCGGGATCCCGTGGTGCTGGTGCACGCCAGGGCGCTGCTGGCCGGCCAGGGCGACACGACGGTGGTCGAGGGGGACCTCCGCGAGCCCGACGCGATCCTGAAAAATCCGGAGGTGACGCGGACGATCGACTTCAGCCGCCCGGTGGGTGTGCTATTGGTGGCGATCATGCACTTCATCGCCGAGTCCGATCGCCCTCAGGAGATCATCGCGAGCCTGCGCGAGGTCATGGCCCCCGGCAGCTACCTGGTCATGTCCCACGGCACCAGCGACGCCCGCGCCGCCGCCGTGTCCAAGGGCACCGAGGTCTACCAGAGCGCCAGCGCCCGTCTCACCCTCCGGAGCCGGGACCGGGTCCTGGAGTTGTTCGAGGGGTTCGAGCTGGTCGACCCCGGCCTCGTCTGGTTGCCGGAGTGGCGTCCCGACCAGGCCGACATCGACTTCATCGACAGCCCCGAGTCGTCGCTCATCCTGTGCGGCGTGGGCAGGAAGAGCTGAGGCATGGACATCGGGCTGGCCGTACCGCAATGTGGCAGGTTCGCCGCGCTGCCCAGCGTGTTGCGGGTGGCGCGGGAGGCCGAGGCGATGGGGTTCGCCGACCTGTGGGCGGGCGACCGGCTGATGACGCCGCTGCGGCCCAAGGACCGTTATCCGGCCGGCGACGGCCGGATCCCGGAGGCGCATCGGGTGTTCCTGGACCCGTTCGCGGTGTTGTCGGTCGCCGCCTCGGTGACCTCCGTCGTACGGCTGGGCACCAGCGCGCTCAACGCCTGCTGGTATCCGCCGCCCGTGCTGGCCCGCTCGCTCACCACGATCGACCACCTCAGCGGCGGGCGGCTGGTCGCGGGCCTCGGGCTCGGCTGGTCGTCCGACGAGTACGCCGCCACCGGCGTGCCCTGGCAGGACCGGGCGAAACGCTACGACGCCACCCTGGACGCACTGGAGGCGATCTGGACCACTGACCCGGTGGCGTTCGAGCACGAGTTGTGGACGATCGCCCCGAGCCACATCGAGCCCAAGCCGGTCCGGCGGCCGCCGCTCTATCTGGCCGGGTTCGCCGAGTCCGCGCTGCGCCGCATCGGCCGCCGGGCCGACGGCTGGCTGACGGCCGCGCTGCCGATCCCGGTGCTCACCTCGATGTGGCAGACGGTGTGCCAGAGCGCCGAGCAGGCAGGGCGCGACCCCGGCGCGCTGCGCATGGTGTTGCGCGCCAACCCCGTCGTGACCGATCAGGGCACCCCGCCCAGGAGCGGCACGGTCGCCCAGATCTCGGCCTATCTGTCCACCGCGGCGGAGGCCGGGGTCCACGAGGTCATCCTGGACCTCCAGCACACCGCCACGAGCGACCAGCACCTATTGGAGCTGGCCGGAGCGTTCAAGGACTACTTGAGCACGGTCAGCGCGCCGTCGTAGTCGGGCTCCTGCGAGATCTCCGGCACCAGCTGGGAGTAGACCACCTTGTTGTCGCCGTCGAGCACGACCACCGCGCGTGCGGCCAGCCCGGCGAGCGGCCCTGACTCCTGCGCCACGCCGTAGTCGGCCAGGAACTCGCGGCCCCGCATGACCGAGAGCATGGTCACGTTGTCGAGCCCCTCGGCGCCGCAGAACCGCTTCTGCGCGAAGGGCAGGTCGGCGGAGACGCAGAGCACGACCACACCGGGGTGCTCGGCGGCCACCTGGTTGAAGCGGCGCACCGAGGCCGCGCAGGTGCCGGTGTCGACGCTCGGGAAGATGTTGAGCACCTTGGTCGCGTGGTCGAAGTCGTCCAGCGAGCGCTCCTTGAGGTCCGTGCCCACCAGGCGGAACACGGGCGCGGTGTCCCCGGGCTGCGGGAAGGTGCCGCCCACGGTGACGGGGTTGCCCCTGAGAGTGACGTCGGACATGAAGGCCTCCTGATAGCGATGTTTGCCCAATCGTGATCCTAACTGCGCACGGTGCGGGGCCGATCACCGCCCGGCCTCAGACGTTGCGCCGGTACTGGCCACCCGCCTCGAACAGCGCGTCCGTGATCTGGCCCAGCGAGCAGTAGCGGGCCGCCTCCATCAGCACCTCGAACGCGTTCCCCTCCGACATCGCCGCCTCCCGCAGCCTGGCCAGCTGGGCGGGGGCCTCCGAGCGGTTGCGCTCGTGGAAGGCGTGCAGGCGGTCGAGCTGCGAGCGCTTCTCCTCCTCCGTGCCCCTGGCCAGCTCCAGTTTGTGGGGTTCCGGCTCGTCGCCGTTCGTCCCGTTGCGGAACGTGTTCACGCCGACAATGGGCAGCGAGCCGTCGTGCTTGCGCATCTCGTACAGCATGGACTCGTCCTGGATCTTGCCGCGCTGGTAGCCGGTCTCCATCGCGCCGAGCACGCCGCCGCGGTCCGACAGGCGCTCGAACTCGCTCAGCACCGCCTCCTCCACCAGGTCCGTCAGCTCCTCGACGATGAACGAGCCCTGCAGCGGGTTCTCGTTCCTGGCCAGGCCCCATTCGCGGTTGATGATGAGCTGGATCGCCATGGCCCTGCGGACCGAGTCGGCCGACGGGGTGGTCACGGCCTCGTCGAACGCGTTGGTGTGCAGGCTGTTGCAGTTGTCGTAGATCGCGATCAGGGCTTGGAGGGTGGTGCGGATGTCGTTGAAGTTCATCTCCTGGGCGTGCAGGGACCTGCCCGAGGTCTGGATGTGGTACTTCAGCTTCTGCGAGCGCTCGGCGGCGCCGTACCGCTCCCGCATCGCCACCGCCCAGATGCGGCGGGCCACCCGCCCGAGCACGCTGTACTCGGGGTCCATGCCGTTGGAGAAGAAGAACGACAGGTTGGGCGCGAAGTCGTCGATGTTCATGCCCCTGGCCAGGTACGCCTCCACATACGTGAAGCCGTTGGCGAGGGTGAAGGCGAGCTGGCTGATCGGGTTGGCCCCGGCCTCGGCGATGTGGTAGCCGGAAATCGAGACCGAGTAGAAGTTGCGCACGCCGTTCCGGATGAACCACTCCTGGATGTCGGCCATCATCCTGAGCGAGAACTCGGTGGAGAAGATGCAGGTGTTCTGGCCCTGGTCCTCCTTGAGGATGTCGGCCTGGACCGTGCCCCTGACCGTGGCGAGCGTGCGGGCGCGCAGGTCGCGGTCCTCAGCCTCGTCCGGGTCGCGGCCGTGGTCGGCGCGGAAGCGCTCTCTGGCCTGGTCGATGGCGGCGTTGAGGTAGAAGGCCAGGATCGTCGGGGCCGGGCCGTTGATCGTCATGGACACCGACGTGTTGGGCGCCGCCAGGTCGAAGCCGCCGTAGAGCACCTTCATGTCGTCGAGCGTCGCGATGGAGACCCCCGAAGTGCCGACTTTTCCGTAAATATCGGGCCGCAGGTCCGGGTCGTGGCCGTAGAGCGTCACCGAGTCGAACGCCGTGGACAACCTGGTCGCGGGCTGGCCTTCGGACAGCAGCTTGAAGCGCCTGTTGGTGCGGAACGGGTCGCCCTCTCCGGCGAACATCCTGGTCGGGTCCTCGTCCTCGCGCTTGAACGGGAACACGCCGGCGGTGAACGGGAACGTTCCCGGGAGGTTCTCACCGCGCAGGAACCTCAGCAGGTCGCCGTGGTCGCTGTAGCGGGGCAGGGCGACCCGCGGGATGCGGTTGCCGGAGAGCGTTTCCCGCCAGAGCGGGGTGTGGATCTCGCGGTCGCGGACCTTCACGACCAGCTCGTCGGCGGTGTAGCGCTCCTTGACGGCGGGCCAGGTGTCCAGCAGGGTGCGGCTCTCGTCGCTGAGCTCCCGCTCGGCCTGCGCCTCCAGCTCCGCCAGCCGCGGGTCCTCCAGGAGGGAGCGCACGGCGGCCAGTTGCTGGCGGCGGCGGGCGATCTCGGCCTGGGCGAGCGTCTCGGCGTGGTACGCGCGCACGGTCTCGGTGATGTCGGCCAGGTAGCGCACCCTGGCCGGCGGGACGATGGCGGCCGACGCCTTGGACGTGCGCCCGGACACCTGCGGCAGCAGCCCTGGGCTTTCCCCGGTCGGCAGCAGGCCCCTGAGGTGCTGGTAGAGGGCCGTGACCCCGGCGTCGTTGTAGCGGGCGGCGATGGTGCCGAAGACCGGCATCTCGTCGGGCGACACCCCGAACGCCTCGCGGTTGCGTACGAGCTGGCGGCTCACGTCGCGCAGGGCGTCCTCCGCGCCGCGCCTCTCGTACTTGTTGATCACCACGGCCTCGGCGAAGTCGAGCATGTCGATCTTCTCCAGCTGCGAGGCCGCCCCGAACTCGGGCGTCATCACGTAGACCGGCACGTCCACGTGCGGCACGATCCCGGCGTCGCCCTGGCCGATGCCGGGCGTCTCCACGATCACCAGGTCGTATCCCGCGGCCCGGCAGGCGATGATCACGTCGTCGAGGCAGGCGGGCACCTCGCTGGCCGCTCCCCTGGTGGCCAGGGAGCGGAAGTAGGTCTGGGGGCCCAGGCTGTTCATCCTGATGCGGTCGCCGAGCAGCGCGCCGCCGCCGCGCCTGCGGGTCGGGTCGATGGCGATGATCGCGATGCGTAGCTTGTCGTCGTTGTCGACGCGGAACCTGCGTACCAGCTCGTCGGTGAGCGAGGACTTGCCCGAGCCGCCCGTGCCGGTGATGCCGAGCACGGGCGCCCGCTTGTCCTCGGTCGCCGCGCGCAGGCCCTCGACCAGGTCGGCGGGGGCGCGGCCGGACTCGACGAGCGTGATCGCGCGGGCCAGCGCCGCCTGGTCGCCCGACACCACGGCCTCCACCGAGGGTGCGGCACCCAGCTCGACGTCGCACTCCTCGATCAGCTGGTTGATCATCCCGGGGAGCCCGTATTTCTGGCCGTCCTCGGGCGAGAAGATGCGGGTCACGCCGCGCGAGTGCAGCAACTCGATCTCCTCGGGGACGATCACGCCTCCTCCGCCGCCGTACACCTTGACGTGCCCGGCGCCGCGCTCGCGCAGCAGCTCCACCAGGTACGAGAAGAACTCCACATGCCCGCCCTGGTACGAGCTGATCGCCACCCCCTGGACGTCTTCCTGGATGGCGGCCGTGACGATGTCGTCCACCGAGCGGTTGTGCCCGAGGTGGACCACCTCGGCCCCCTGCGACTGGAGGATGCGCCGCATGATGTTGATCGCCGCGTCATGCCCGTCGAACAGGGCCGCGGCGGTCACGAAACGCACTGGGTGTACCGGGACGTGCACGCCTGATCACTCCTTCGTGAGGGCCTTCACCTATCAAGATACTAGGACGTCCTACTATTCCCCAACCGCCTCCGGGGTAGGGACGGCTACAGGGGGTGACGGCGAATGCGAGCGCTGACGTTTATGCCCGGCAAGAAGGGCACACTCGACGTGGAGGAGGTGCCGGATCCTTCGCCGGGCCCGGGCGAGTTGCTCGTCCAGGGACTGGCCCTGGGCGTCTGCGGCACCGACAGGGAGCTGGTCACCGCCGAGTACGGCTGGCCGCCGCCGGGCAGGGAACGTATGGTCATCGGCCACGAGTCGCTCGGCCGCGTGCTGGAGGCGCCCGACGGCTCCGCCTTCTCCCCCGGCGATCTGGTCGTGGGCGTGGTCCGCCGTCCGGATCCGGTGCCGTGCGGGGCCTGCCGCCGCGGCGAGTTCGACATGTGCCGCAACGGCCGCTACACCGAGCGCGGCATCAAGGAGATCGACGGGTACGCCAGCGAGCGCTGGACCGTCGAGGCCGGATATGCCGTGCGCCTGGATCCCGCGCTGGGGAGCGTCGGCATGCTGGTCGAGCCCACGTCGGTGGTCGCCAAGGCGTGGGAGCACATCGAGCGCATCGGCTCGCGCGGGTGGTTCGAGCCCCGCTCGCTGCTGGTCACGGGGGCTGGGCCGGTCGGGTTGATGGCGGCGATGCTCGGCAGACAGCGCGGGCTCGACGTGCACGTGCTGGACCGGGCACCCGGGGAAGGGCTCAAGCCGAGCCTGGTGGCCGAGCTGGGCGGGACGTACCACTCGGCCACGTCGCTGGAGGCCGTCGCCGGCGTCAAGCCGGACATCATCATCGAGTGCACCGGCGCGGGGCAACTCGTGATGGACGCCATGATCGCCACGGCCGCCGCGGGCATCGTCTGCCTCTGCGGGCTCTCGCCCGGAGGCCGGACGCACCGGGTGGACGCCGGGCTGATCAACCGGGACATCGTGCTGGAGAACGACGTGGTCTTCGGCACCGTCAACGGGAACCTGCGGCACTTCAGGGCCGCCGCGACCGCCCTCGCGCAGGCCGACCTCGGGTGGCTGGAGCGGCTGGTGACCAGGCGGGTGCCGCTGTCTCGCGCCCTGGAGGTCTTCGAGCCCGCCGGCGACGTCAAGGCCGTCATCGACCTCACCGCCTGAGCGGCTCGGGCTCAGCCGGGTTCGTACGGCTTGCGCCTCGTCGAGGTCGAGTGCCTGGTCGCCGCACCCACCGGAACCCGAGTCCTGGTGGTACGGGCGGGCTGCGCAGGTGCGGGATGCGGCTTGGCCGGTGGCTTCTCGCGCGGCGTCCGGGTCGAGGCCTTCGCGGCCGGTGGGGAGGTTGGTGCGTGCCACGGCCAGGGCAGGCGGCGGTGGGTGCCGCGGCGGCGGCCGGAGACGCGGAGCGAGAGCACGATGGTCATCAGCACCATCGCGGCGAGCAGCGCGGGCGGCGTGCCTAAAACGTCCAGCGGCGACCCGTGCCTGACGTCCTCCCGCGGCGCCGACACGAAGGGCCGCTCGGTCGAGCGGATCTCGTCGGGCTTCTCGGCGCCGTCCTTGACCAGGCGCGGCACGCCGTACCCGACGACCTTGTCCGTCTCCCGGGTCTTGCGCTTGAGCCAGACGCGGTCGACGTTCGCCTCGATCGTGTGGATCTTCTTGCCGTCGACGCGCTCCACGACCCCCACGTGGTCGATGCCCTTGTAGCTCTTGCCGCCGCGCCAGTCGAAGAAGACCAGCGCTCCCGGCTCGGGCTTCTGCGTCCACGCGCCTTGCTTCATGAACCAGGCCGCATGGGAGGGTGTCCAGGCGAACTGGCCGACGTAGTCGCCGATGTCGGCCTTGTCCGCCGCCCAGGCGATGAACATGTCACACCAGGGCCCCTTGCGGTACTGGGTGTCTTGGACGCGATCCGCGTACCACTGGCCGAACTTGGTGAACTGGCCGCTCTTCTCCTTGTATCCGAGTTCCTGCCGCACCGTCTTCAGCAGCTCGTCCGCGATCGGGTCCAGAGTGACTCCTCCCAGAAAACCGACAAATCACGATGGACTGTAGTAGCGCCATCGCGAAATTGCGCGGATCACCGGGAAAGTGTCTTGCTATGAGCTGAAATATCGGCTATGTGACTGCTGAGACTGGTGTTGCTCTCTACTATGCTTGTTAGGAGCCGGCACCAACGCGATAGACGCCCGCGTCTCCCGCGCCCGGTGCGACCACGTCGGCCACGATCACGGTCACGTTGTCGGGCGAGCCGCCCTCGTTGGCCAGATCTATCAGCCGCTGGACGACCGCGCCGGGGTCTGCCACCGTGGTCAGCACCTCGTGCAGGACCTCAGGACCGAGCACGGTCGTGAGCCCGTCGGAGCAGAGGAGGTAGCGGTCATCAGGCTCAGCCTCGCGCAGCGCCATGTCAGGCTCGGCCCTGCCCTCGCTGCCCAGCACGCGCAACACCATCGAACGACGGGGGTGCACGGCGGCTTGATCCTCTGTTATCCGTCCTTCGTCCACCATCGACTGCACAAGTGTGTGATCCTTGGTCATCTGGTAGAGAGCGCCATCGCGAAGCAAATATCCGCGGGAGTCACCGAGATGAGCCAGGGCGAACCGGTAGCCGTCCCACAACATGGCGGTCACCGTGGTCCCCATCCCCCTGCGGGCGGGGTCGATGTCGGCCAGCTCGACCAGCCTGCGCGCCGCCTCGTGCACGGCGCCCTCCAGGGCCGTCTCCAGGTCGGAGCCCGTCTCGGGAAGCGTGGCATCCAGCTCGCGCATGACGGCGATCGCCGCCGAGCTCGCCAGCTCGCCGGCCGCGTGTCCACCCATCCCGTCAGCCACCACGAGCAACCGGCCACTCGCGTAACCAGAATCCTCGTTCTGCTCCCTGCGACGGCCCACGTCTGATCCGGCGGCATAGCGGATGTTGTGCTTCATACCCTGCAGTAAATCATTGGTTGAAAGACTTCACAAGCAGATGCGCTGAAGACTCTTGTGAACTACTGTGGGCACCATGAGCCACGACCCGACCGTCAACGCCGGGGACATCGCCCGGCTCGCCGGTGTCGGGCGTGCCGCGGTGAGCAACTGGCGCCGTCGCCACGACGACTTCCCGCAACCCGTTGGCGGCACCGCCAACCAGCCGCTGTTCTCGCTGCGCCAGGTCGAGTCCTGGCTGCGCCGCTATGGGAAGTCCTACCAGGTCTCCCTGGGAGATCGGGTGTGGCAACGCCTGAAAGCCGCCGGCGATCTGCGCCTGGGCGAGCTGGTCGCCCAGGCCGGAGCGCTCCTGACCGGAGTCGGAAGCGCCTCGGGAGTGGCACGTGCCGACGACGGGAAGGCGCAGGGCGCTCGGCCCTACGGCGGCGAGAGCGCGGCGGGGCCAGGGGCGGCCTCCCCAGACGCCGCGCGTGCCACTGACGCGAGCGCGGCGGGCGTGGCGCCTGCCGGTGGGCGTGCGGGTGAGGGGACCGCTCCGAGTGCGAGCGGTGCGGACCCGGAGACGGTGGCGCAAGATCCCGATTGGGCCGAGTTGGAGCCTGAGCTGGCCGAGCTCGTCATGGAGCTGGGTGAGCAGCACGGGACGCTGACCGCGTACGAGTTCCTTTGTGAGCGTTATCTCGAGGCCCACTCCCGGCAACTCTCCGTGACCCGCGAGGACGTGGCGGAGCTGATGGTCAGGCTCGTGGGCGGCGACGGCGCGACCATCCTCGATCCGGCGTGCGGCGTAGGCACGCTACTCCTGACCCCCGCCCAGACAGTGCCCGAAACGGCCGGAGCGCCGCCGCTGGCGGCCAGGATGCTCGGGCAGGAGCTCAGCGAGACCTCGGCCGCCATCACGGCCGCCAGGCTCCGCCTGCGCGGCATCGAGGCCGCGGTCGTGGCCGGCGACTCGATGCGCAACGACGGCTTCGCGGGCGAGAAGGCCGACGCGGTGGTGTGCGATCCGCCGTTCAACGAGCGGGCCTGGGGTTACGAGGAGCTGACCGGCGACCCGCGCTGGGAATACGGCCTGCCGCCGCGCGGCGAGCCGGAGCTGGCCTGGGTGCAGCACTGCCTCACCCACGTCAAGCCGCGCGGCCTGGTCGCCATCCTCATGCCCCCGGCCGCCGCCAGCCGCAAGGCGGGCCGACGCATCCGCGCCAACCTCCTGCGCGCCGGTGCCCTGCGGGCCGTGGTGGCGCTGCCCGGGTCCGACCTGTGGCTGCTGCGCCGCCCGGCGGCAGGCGAGCGCCCGCCCTCCGACGTGCTGATCCTCGACGCCACGGCCGACCTGCCGGCGGTCGAGCCGGCCTGGCACGCCTATCTGGAGGACCGTTCCGACCAGACCGTTCGCATCATCGACCTGCTGGCCGACGAGGTCGACATGACCCCGGCCCGCCACCAGCGGCGTGACGACGTCGGCAAGGCGTACGCCGAGGCCCGCGACCGCTTCCTGGCGGCGGCCGCCGCGCCGCCCGATCTCAAGGTCCTGGAGCAGCCGCTCGACCAGCCCGCCACCACGCTCGGTGACCTGATCAAGGAGGGCTTGGTGGCCACGTCGCAGGCTCCGCCCAAGATGTCCGCCGACGGGGGCGACGTACCGGTCCTCACCTCCGACGACGTGCTCAACGGCACCCCGCCCTCCGGCTACACCACCGTGCAGCCGGGCCTGGTCGCGATCAGGCCCGGCGACGTGGTGGCCTCCTACTCCAGCGTGCGCGTGATGACCGACGGCGGCGCGGTGCTGGGCCCGCTCCTGACCCTCTACCGAGCCGACGCGCGCCGGCTCGATCCCGACTTCCTGGCCGGCTTCCTGCGGGCCGCCAGCGGCCGGGTGACGACCGGTTCCAGCAGGTTCGACGTGCGGCGCACCCGCCTGCCGCGGCTGTCGCTCAAGGAGCAGAAGGCGTACGGCGAGGCCTTCCGGCAGCTCGCCGTGCTGGAAGACGCCATCCGCGAGACCTCGACGCTGGGGCAGACGCTGATCAGGCTGGGCCTGGACGGGCTCGCCGACGGCCACCTGCACCCGCAGTCCTGACGGTGTAGTTTTTTCCCGAAAGGGCAGCGGGGAGGGCGAATGGTCATCGGTGACCGCTATGAGCTCGACGACCTCCCGCTTGGACAAGGCGGCATGGGCGCCGTCTACGCGGGCCACGACCGGCACCTCGACCGCCGCGTCGCGGTGAAGCTGCTCAGGCTGCCGAGCGGGCCCGACCAGGAGCTGGAACGCCGGTTCATCCGCGAGGCCCGCATCCTGGCCCGGCTGGAGCATCCTGGCGCCCCCGTGCTCTACGACTTCGGCACCCACGAGCAGCGGCTCTACCAGGTGATGCAGTTCATCGAGGGCGTCACGGTGGCCGACGTGGTCAGCGAGCACGGGCCGCTGCCGGTGCCGTGGGCCGCCGCGATCGCGGCCCAGGCGTGCGCCGTGTTGTCGGCGGCCCACGCCCTGTCGATCTGCCACCGCGACCTCAAGCCGACGAACCTCATGCTCTGCCCCGACGGCAGCGTGAAGGTGCTCGACTTCGGGCTGGCCATGTTGCGCGACACGGAGGTCACCACGTTCACCAGGATCGGGCAGATCCTGGGCACGCCGGCGTACATGGCTCCCGAGCAGATCCAGCACGGCGTGGCCGAACCGCGCAGCGACCTCTACTCGCTCGGCTGCGTGCTGCACGAGATGCTGACCGGGCGCCAGCTGTTCACCGGGCCGACCGACTACGTGGTCTTCGAGAAGCAGGTCAAGGAGCGCCCGCCGGCCATTCCCGGGCTGCCGGGTGAGCTGGGGACGCTGCTGTCGGAGCTGCTGGAGAAGAAGCCGGACGACCGGCCGGGGGACGCGAACGAGCTGTACGAGCGGCTCGACCCGTTCGCGGTCGACTTGCCCATGTTGCCCGGCTTCCTGACCAAAGCGCCGAGCCCCGGCCGCATGTACGCCCGCATGGCGGGCCGGGCCCTCAGCGGCTGACCACCGCCGCCCGAGCGAGAACGCGCTCTCCGAGAGCCCGGATCGTTATTTAACCACCGTTGACAGGACCCTGTGAGGGCCGAGACTCTGTCGAGAGAGCGCTCTCTCACATCCCCCTTAGTCCCAACCCTGGAGGGTTTGCGATGACCCCTCGTATCCGGCGGCTCGGCCTGCCTCTGCTCACCGCGTCCGTACTCGCCCTGGCGACGGCATGCGGTGGCGGCGGTGGCGGGAACACTGCTACTGAGGCGAGCGCCAAACCGGGAGAGAAGATCAAGCTGACGGTCGGCCTCTTCGGCGACTTCGGCTTCAAACCGCTCTACGAGGAATACAAGAAGACCCATCCCAACATCGAGATCGTCGAGAACGTCACGCAGTTCAACGACCACCACAGCAACCTGGTCAAGCGGCTGGCCACGAACGCCGGCGCGGGCGACGTCGAAGCGGTGGAGGTCGGCTACATCAGCACGTTCACCGCCCAGCCCGCCAAGTTCACCGACCTCAAGCAGTACGGGTTGGACAAGCGCCAGGCCGACTACCTCGACTGGAAGTGGCAGCAGGGCCTGAGCAAGGACGGCACGCAGGTGCTCGGGCTCGGCACCGACGTGGGCGGGCTGGCCATGTGTTACCGCAAGGACCTGTTCAAGAAGGCCGGGCTGCCGGAGGACAGGACCGAGGTGGCAGCGCTCTGGCCGACGTGGGAGGAGTACATCGCGACCGGCAAGAAGTTCGCCGCGGCGAACGTGGCCGGCGCCAAGTTCGTGGACAGCCCCGGTGAGATCTTCCGCGCCATGGTCAACCAGGCGCCCATCGGCCTGTACGACGCCCAGGACCAGATCATCGTGGCCTCGAACCCCGAGGTGAAGAAGGCCTGGGACCTGTCGAACCAGCTCACCCAGGAGGGCCTGACCGCCAAGCTGGCGGCCTTCTCCCCGCCGTGGAACACCGGGTTCGCCAAGGGCTCGTTCGCCACGATCATCTGCCCGGCCTGGATGACGGGCTTCATCCAGGAGCAGGCCAAGGGCGCCAGCGGCAAGTGGGACATCGCGACCGTGCCCGGTGGTTCCGGCAACAGCGGCGGCTCGCACCTGATGGTGCCCAAGCAGAGCAAGCACCCGAAGGAGGCCGCCGAGCTGATCGACTTCCTGACCTCCAAGGACAACCAGGCCAGGGTGTTCAAGGAGGAGGGCGCGTTCCCGTCGATCCCGGCGCTCTACGACGACCCGTCGATCCAGAGCTTCACCAAGCCGTTCTTCGGTGACGCCCCCATCGGCAAGATCTACTCTGAGGCCGCCAAGGCGCTCAAGCCGCAGCATCTCGGCCCCAAGGAGGCCGACGTGCGCACCGCCATCGGCAACGGCCTCGGCCGCGTCGAACAGGGCAAGCAGACGCCGGACGAGGCGTGGGCCCAGGTGCTCGAGGACGTCAAGAAGATCAAATGAGCACCCTTCCCCTCGCGGTCACGCGACGGCGTAGGCGCAGCGTGCGGCACACCCTCGACGTGAGGGTGTCGCCGTACGCCTACGTGGCGCCGTTCTTCCTGCTGTTCTGCGCCTTCGGGCTGTTCCCGCTGGTCTACACGGCCTGGGTGAGCCTGCACGAATGGACGTTGTTGTCGGAGACCCAGACGTTCATCGGGCTGGACAACTTCTCGACGCTGCTCGCCGACGAGTACTTCTGGAACGCGACGTTCAACACACTGTCCATCGGCGTGATCTCGACCGTGCCGCAGCTCGCGCTGGCCATCTGGCTGGCGCACCTGCTCAACCGGCGGCTGCGGTTCCAGACGTTGTTCCGGATCTCGCTGCTACTGCCGAACGTCACGAGCGTGGTGGCGGTGGTGGTGATCTTCAGCCAGCTCTTCGGCCGCGACTTCGGGCTGATCAACTGGGTGTTGTCGTGGTTCGGGGCCGGCAACATCGACTGGGGGGCGGGCACTGCGACCTCGCACGTCGCCCTGTCGATCATGATCATGTGGCGGTGGACGGGCTACAACGCGCTGATCTTCCTGGCCGCCATGCAGGCCGTGCCGCGCGAGTTGTACGAGGCCGCCACCATCGACGGCGCGAGCAACTTCAAGCAGCTCCGCAAGATCACCATTCCGATGATCCGGCCGACGATCATCTTCGTGGTCATCGTCTCCACGATCGGCGCCATGCAGATCATCGCCGAGCCCCTGTTGTTCGGGCAGGCCAGCGGCGGCGGGGGCGGTATAGCCACCGGCGGTCCTGACCGGCAGTTCCAGACCCTGGCGCTGTTCGTCTACGAGCAGGGCTTCGCGAACTCGACGTTCGACTTCGGGTACGCCTCCGCCGCGTCGTGGCTGATGTTCCTGGCCGTGGTGATCGTCGCCGGGATCAACTTCCTGATCAGCCGCAGGGTGAAGGGCGGGCTGGTATGAGGCTGCGTTATCTGACCCTGACCGCGGTGGCCTTCTTCTCGGCGTTCCCGCTCTACTACAGCGTCGTGGTGGCCTCCAGGCACAACTCGGCGCTGGCCGAGGTGCCGCCGCCGCTGATCCCCGGCGGGAACTTCTTCGCCAACGTCGCCAGGGTCTTCGACACCGTCCCCTTCGGGCTCGCGCTGGTCAACTCCGTCATCGTGGCGGGGTCGATCTCGATCGCGGTGATGTTCTTCTCGACGCTGGCCGGGTTCGCCTTCGCCAAGCTGAAGTTCAGGGGCAGGAACATCATGCTCGTGATCACCGTCGCGACCATGATGGTCCCGGCGCAGCTCGGCATCATCCCGCTCTACATGCTCATGGTGAAGCTGGAGTGGACCGGCACCAACTACGCGCTGATCGTGCCCGCGCTGGTCAACGCGTTCGGCGTGTTCTTCATGACGCAGTACCTGTCGCGGGCCCTGCCCACCGAGCTGCTGGAGGCGGGGCGGGTGGACGGGTGCACGACGTGGGGGTTGTTCTGGCACGTGGTGCTGCCGGCCGCGCGGCCCGCGGCGGCGGTGCTGGGCATGCTGACGTTCATGTCGGCCTGGAACGACTACTTCTGGCCGCTGGTCGTGCTGAGCCCGGACAACCCGACGGTCCAGGTGGCCTTGTCGACATTGGCCAGCGGGTACGTCAACGACTACGTGCTGGGGCTGGCGGGCACCGCGATCGGCACGCTGCCGCTCGTGGCCGTCTTCGCCCTGTTCGGCAAGCAAATCATCGGTGGAATCATGCAAGGAGCTGTTAAGGGATGATCTTTCCCGAGGACTTCGTCTGGGGCGCCGCGACGGCCTCCTATCAGATCGAGGGGGCGGTCAAGGAGGACGGGCGAGGCCAGTCGATCTGGGACACCTTCTCCCACACCCCCGGGAACGTGGCCGACGGCGACACCGGAGACGTGGCCTGCGACCACTACCACCGCTACAAGGACGACATCGGGCTGATGAGCGAGCTGCGGCTGGCGGCCTACCGGTTCTCGATCGCGTGGCCGCGCATCCAGCCGGACGGCGAAGGGTCGATCAACCCGCGCGGGCTGGCGTTTTACGACAAGCTCGTCGATTCACTACTGGACGCCGAAATTTCGCCTTATGTCACGCTTTATCACTGGGATCTTCCTCAAGGGCTCGAAGACCGTGGTGGTTGGACAAATCGGGATACGGCCTACCGGTTCGCCGACTACGCGCAGGCCGTACACGACAAGCTCGGGGACCGGGTCAGCGACTGGGCGACGCTGAACGAGCCGTGGGTGGCGGCGTTCCTCGGCTACGGCAACGGCGTGCACGCGCCGGGCCGCCGCGACCCGGGCGACGCCATGCGCTCGGCGCACCACCTGCTGCTCGGCCACGGGCTGGCGGCGCGGCGGCTGCGCTCGGGCGGCGCGCAGAGCATCATGCTCGTGGTGAACTCCTCCCCCGTCCTCACCCCGGCCCAGGTCAACGACCCTGCCGCGGTGCCGAACGAGGCGGACGCGGCCGTGGCGCACCGCATCCACACGCTGCTGACCAGGCAGTTCCTGGATCCCGCGGTATACGGCACGTACCCGTCCGAAGTCCTGGAGGCGGCGGCGCGCAACGGCGGGACGGACCACATCCAGGACGGCGACCTCGCGCTGATCAACGCGCCGATCGACCTGGTCGGCGTCAACTACTACAACCCGTGCGTGGTCGAGGCGGGCCCGGGGCTGCCCGCCGACGCCGCGTGGCCGGGCTCGGAGGGGGTCAGGTTCGCCACGGCGGACGCGCCGACGACCGCGATGGGCTGGCCGATCGTGCCCGACGGCCTGTCCAGGCTGCTGGTACGGCTCTCCCAGGACTATCCGCAGGTCGGCCTCATGGTCACGGAGAACGGCGCGGCCTTCGACGACGTCGTGGAGAACGGCCGGGTGCACGACGACCAGCGGGTGGCGTACCTGGACGGGCATCTGCGCGAGGTGCACCGGGCCATCGAGGCGGGCGCGGACCTGCGCGGCTATCTGGTCTGGTCGTTGCTCGACAACTTCGAGTGGGCGGAGGGTTACCGGCGACGTTTTGGCATCGTACATGTGAACTATGCGACACAAACCAGGGTGCCCAAGGACAGCGCGCTGTGGTACCGGGACGTGATCGGCCGAAACGGCCTGTAGATTTTTTCCGTGCTCTCCCACTTGGTGCAGTCATGAGACGCCCGACCCTCGAGGCGGTCGCCGCCCGGGCGGGTGTCTCGCGCGCCACCGCCTCCCGGGTCGTCAACGGGCAGACGACGGTCGCGCCCCACATCCGCGACGCCGTGCAGCGCGCGATCGACGAGCTGGGCTACGTGCCCAACTCGGCCGCGCGCAGCCTGGTCACCCAGCGCACCGACTCCATCGCCCTGGTCGTCAGCGAGCCGGGCACCCGGGTCTTCTCGGAGGATCCGATGTTCTCCACGGCGATCAGGTCGGCCTCGATGGAGCTCGAGGCGGTGAACAAGCAGGTCGTGTTAATGCTGGCCTCCTCCGCCAAGAGCCACGCCCGGGTGGAGCGTTACATCGCGGGCGGGCACGTGGACGGCGTCATGCTGATCTCCATGCACGGCGCCGACCCGCTGCCGTCCGCGCTGTCGCGCCTTCCCGTCCCCGTGGTCTCGTACGGGCGGCCGGCCGTGCCGGTGGACATCCCGTTCGTCGACAACGACAACGTGGGCGGGGCCGAGGCCGGGGTCAGACATCTGGTGGAGACGGGGCGGCGCAGGATCGCCACGATCGCTGGCCCGCAGGACATGATCGCGGGCCAGGACCGGCTCTCTGGCTACCGCAACGTGTTGCGGGACTCGGACCGCCGCTCGATCGTCGCGGTCGGCGACTTCACCCGCGAGTCGGGCGCGATCGCGATGCGGCAACTCCTCGGGGACGACCCCGCGCTGGACGCCGTCTTCGTGGCCAACGACCTGATGGCGGTCGGGGCGCTGCAGTCGCTGCGCCAGGCCGGTCGCCGGGTCCCCGACGACGTGGCCGTGGTGGGCTTCGACGACATCGAGGCGGCGAAATACACCGAGCCCCCGCTGACGACCCTCCGCCATCCGGTGACCGAGCAGGCGGCGGCCATGGTCAGGCTGCTGCTCGGCCTGTTCGAGGACGGCCCGACCGATCCGGTGATCCTGCCCACGGAGCTGGTGGTCAGGGAATCCGCCTGACTCGTTGACAAAGCGCCCGGTGACACGTACTTCGCGGACCTGCAAGCCGGCCGCCGCAAGGCGGTCAACCCCGGCTACTACTGGACCTCCCCCACGGGAACCACGCACCGGGCCACCTTCTACCCGCGCCTGGCCACGGACCCCGACCCGATCGTCTCCATCCTGAAGCTCGTCGAGTGCAGCTACCGCGACACGGGCGGCGTCACCCGGCAGACCGACATCCGCATGGCGCTGACCGCGTTCAACAAGAACCGGGTGGCGATCGCGAACGAGCTGGTCCGGCTGCGCGGCGAGAACTGCTGGGTGGACATCGTGTACTACGAGAACGCGCCGGGGGACGCGAAGAACGTGGACGACACGATCCGCCAGACGCTGGCCAAGACGGCGAACGGGAGGAGCATCCAGGTGACGCCCTGCCGGTTCAGGGTCGGGACGCGGGACGTGGTGACGCACAACAAGGTCATGATGATCGACGGGTTCTACGACGACGACATCACGCCGCGGGTGTACACGGGGAGTGCGAACTTCACGTACATGGAGAACTCGGACGACGCGTTCGTGCGGATCTCCGGTCGCGACATCCACACCCAGTACCTGTCCTGGTTCTACGACCTCCGGAGCGCTTGTAGAGGATAGGGGGCATGACGTCCAACAGCGCCGCCGTGGCCGCCGCCGTCGCCGTTGCCCGGGAGCACGGTGTCCGGGTGCGGGAGCCGGTGATGCTCAAGGACTCGTTCAATCTGCGGATCCACCTGCGGCCCGCGCCGCTCGTGGCGCGGGTGCCCACCGTCACCGCGCTCGGGCGGTCGCGGCCGGCGGAGGCGTTGCGGCGCGAGTTGGAGGTCGTGTCCTATCTGCATGGGCAGGGGGTGCCGGTGGTGCCGCCGAGCGATCTGCTGCCTGCCGGGCCCCATCTGCGGGACGGGGTCTGCGTGTCCTTCTGGGCGCATGTCGAGCACGACCTCGGTTATCAGGTGACGCCGGAGGTCGCCGGGCGGGCGCTGGCCGAGTTGCATGAAGGGCTGCGCGGGTTCTCCGGGGAGTTGCCTTATCTCGGGCCCGTGCTGGACGAGCCGGTGCGGCTGATCGAGCTGGTCGCCGATGTGGTCGGACCCGGTGTGGCGGGGCGGTTGCGGGAGGCTCATGCCGGGCTGGCTTCGCGGTTGGGCGGTGCCATGACGCAGGCCGTTCACGGTGATGCTCATCCGGGGAACCTGCTCGCCACGCCCGGTGGGCTGTTGTGGAACGACTTCGAGGAGTGCATGGCCGGGCCCGTCGAGTGGGATCTGGCCTGCCTGCTGCGGACGACCAGGCTCGATGGGCGGGCGGCCGTGCAGGCTTATGGAGGAGATCCCGACGATCCGGGGTTGCGGGACTTTCTGGCGGCTCGTGGGTTGCAGGGGACCCTGTGGGTGATGGTCAGGGCGCTGCGGTTTCCGTCCGAGGCCGGAGCGGCCCGTGCGGCGCTGGACGCCTGGTTGCGGGATCCCAGCGGCGCCACTCGGTGAGCTACACCCGGAAGACGCGTAGTTGGAGTGCCAGGGTCGTGTAGTAGCCGACCAAGGTGGTCAGCTCGAAGAGCTGTTCCTTGTCCAGGGTCGCGTATTCCTCGTCGTCCAGGTCGCCCTTCGTCAGCAGGCCCCGGGTCACGTTGAGGATCGCCGTTTCCGTGGCGTCCGAGAGCCGCAGGGGCGCGCCGGTGCGGAGGGCTTGCAGTTGGTCGTCCGTGAAGCCCAGGTCGCGGGCGATGGGCTCGTGGGCCGCTCGCTCGAACGCGCTGTCGTGGTGGTTGGCGACCGCCAGGATCGCCAGCTCCCGCGCCCGGTCCGTCAGCGAGGAGCGGTAGCGGATGGCCGCCCCCAGCTCCTGCAGCGGATCGCCGACGGGCGGGCTGAGGAGCATCGCGTTGAACGGGCCGGTGAGCCCGCCCTCCGAGTCGACCATGAACTGGCCGCGCGGGCCCGAGGTGATCTTCTCGTAGAGGGCGCGGGCTTGCGGGGTCAGGTCTTGCGGGGGTGTTCTGCGCAGCCGTGACATCCCGTGATCGTATCCCTAGACGGGCACCACGCCTCCCTGCGGGCCGAGGAAGTAGCCGCCGGTCACGTCGAGCACGTGCCCGGTGATCCAGCGGGAGTCCTCGCTGGCCAGCAGGGCCACGGCGGCGGCGATGTCCTCCGGGCGGCCGATGCGGCCCAGCGCGGTGAGGTCCGTGACAGCGGCGCCGCCGGTGGGGTCGTCGCGGAGCCAGGCGTTCATGTCCGTGTCCGTGACGCCCGGGGAGACGGTGTTCACGGTGATGTTCCTGGGGCCGAGGATGGGGGCCAGGCTGAAGCCGAGCGTGTCGAGTGCGCCCTTGGTCATTGAATAAACGAGGTCGGGCAGGGCGATGCGGACCACGGCCGAGGAGATGTTGATGATCCTGCCGCCGTCGTTCAGCAGCGGCAGCGAACGCTCGATCACGAAGTACGGTGCCCGCACGTTCACGGCGAACACCCGGTCGAACTGCTCCTGGTTCACCGTGCCGAGGACCCCGCCCAGGATGGCGGCGTTGTTGACCACGATGTCCAGGCGGTCCTCCCGCAGCCCCTCGAACAACGCGTCCACGCCCTGCTCGAACTCCGCCTGCACCGCGTACGCCCGCCCGCCCGCGTTCTCGATCGCGGCCACCGTCTCCTTGGCCAGGTCGTCGTTCCTGGCGTAGTGGACGATCACCTGGGCTCCGTCGGCGGCCAGGCGCTCGGCGATCGCTCGTCCGATGCCGCGCGAGGCTCCGGTCACAAGTGCTGTCTTACCCGACAAATCTCTCATGTCTTCATCGTGGGGTGCGGCTCGCGTACCCGTCCAAGACCGGCTGTTATAGCTTCTTGCTATGGATGCCCATATCCGGGATTTGCGGTATTTCGTGGCGGTGGCGGAGGAGCTGAGCTTCACACGGGCGGCCGCCGAGCGGCTCTACATCGCGCAGCCCTCGTTGAGCAGGCAGATCAGGCGGCTGGAGTTGTCCATGCGGGCCACGCTGTTCGAGCGGGACCGGCGTACCGTGTCGTTGACCGCGGCCGGGGCGGCGCTGCTGCCGGAGGCCCGGCGGATCATCGAGCAGTGGGAGGGCGCGCAGCGGGCGGTGGCCGCGGCGCGGGCGGACCGGATCCTGGTCATCGGGTTCCAGACGCGGATCGGGCGCGGGCTCGTGCCGTCGATCAGGGAGACGCTGCCCGAGTGGGATCTCCGGTTCCGGCAGGTGGCGTGGAGCGATCCGACCGTGGGGCTGGGGGACCGGCATGTGGACGTGGCCATCGCCTGGCTGCCCCTACCCGACACCGGTGAGTACGACTGGACGGTGGTGAGCACGGAGGAGCGATGGGTGGCGTTGCCCGCCGCGCACCGGCTGGCCTCCCGCGCCGAGGTCGAGTTCGCCGAGCTGGCCGAGGAGCCGTTCGTGGCCTTTCCGGTTTCGGCCGGGCCCATGCGGGACTTCTGGCTGGCCGGCGACCAGCGCTCGGCTCCGGCCGTCGTGGGGGCGGAGGCGGAGACGGCCGAGGAGGCGTTCGAGCTGGTCGCCTCGGGGCGGGCCGTGGTGCTGGTCTCCGCCGGGAACGCCGAGCTCTACGGGCGCGACGACGTGGTCAGCCGGCCGGTCGCGGGGTTGCCGCCGAGCAGACTGGCCATCGTCTGGCGGCGGGACGACCGGCGGGAGGCGGTCCGGGCGCTGGTGGAGGCGTCCGTCCGGTGCCTGTGCGGCTCATCGGGAAGCCCCGCCACGGGAAGCTCGCAGGCTCCCCGTGGCGGACGCTAGAACCTGGTCAGCCAGACCGTGGTGTCGGAGGGCAGGACCCCGTCCTCAAGCGGGCCGCTGGCCAGCGCGACCTCGCCGGCAGGCAGAGGCAGCGGCTCTGGACCGAGGTTCGTGACGCAGGTCAGGCCCGAGTCGCGGGTGAAGGCCAGGACGTTCTCACCCAGCGGCAGCCAGGTCATGGTGCCGTCTCCCAGCAACTCCCTACGGAGACCCAGCGCCGTGCGGTACAGGTTGAGCATGGAGCCCAGGTCCGTACGCTGGGCTTCCGCGGTCAGCTTGTGCCAGCCGTCCGGCTGCGGGAGCCAGGGCCTGTCCCCGCCGAAGCCGAACGGGGGTTCCTCCCCCGACCACGGCAGCGGGATGCGGCAACCGTCGCGGCCCGGGTTCGTGCCGCCCGATCTGGCGTACATCGGGTCCTGGCGCAGCTCGTTCGGGAGGTCCTCCACTTCCGGCAGGCCGAGCTCCTCCCCCTGGTAGACGTAGACCGAGCCGGGCAACGCCATCGCCAGCAGCGCGGCCGCCCGTGCGCGGTGGTAGCCGAGCTCCAGGTCCGAGGGGGTGCCGTGGAGGCGGCCGCCGTGGGCGAACGTGGTGTCCGCCCGGCCATAGCGGGTGACCGGCCTGGTCACGTCGTGGTTCGACAGGACCCACGTCGGCGGGGCGCCGATGGGGGTGTGGGTGGTCAGGGTCAGGTCGATGACCCGGCGCAGCTCCGCCGGGTCCCAGGGGCAGGACAGGAAGTCGAAGTTGAAAGCCGTGTGCAACTCGTCGGGACGCAGGTAGCGGGCGAAACGCTCCTGGTCGGGGAGCCATACCTCCCCGATCAGGATGCGCTCGCCATACTCGTCGGCCACCTCGCGCCACCGGCGGTAGACGTCGTGGACCTCGTCGAGGTCTTCGTAACTGGTGTCGGATTTGATGAGCAGGGCCGCGGAGTCGACGCGTACGCCGTCCACGCCGCGGTCGAACCAGAACCGGAGCACGCCCTCGAACTCCTGGTGCACCTCCGGATTCGTCCAGTTGAAGTCCGGCTGCTCAGGGGCGAACAGGTGCAGGTACCACTGGCCGTCGGGGACCTGGGACCAGGCCGAGCCGCCGAAGATGGACTGCCAGTCGTTCAGCGGCTCGTCGGCGAACCAGAAGCGGTCGCGCGCGGCCGGGTTGGCCAGGGCCTCCTTGAACCAGGCGCTCTCCGTCGAGCTGTGGTTCGGCACCACGTCGATGATGACCTTGATGTCCAGCTCATGCGCCTCCGCGATGAACTTCTCCGCCTCGTCCAGCGTCCCGAAAACCGGCTCGATGTCCCGGTAGTCGGCCACGTCGTAGCCGCCGTCGGCCATCGGCGACGGATACCACGGGTTGAGCCAGATGGCGTCGATCCCGAGATCCTTCAGGTACGTCAGGCGGGAGCGCAGGCCGGCGAGGTCGCCCACGCCGTCGCCGTTCCCATCGGCGAAGCTACGCAGGTAGACCTGGTAGATCGCGGCCCCCCGCCACCACGTTTGCGACATGCGCTATCCCTTAATGCTTCCGGCGGTGAGTCCCGCCATGATGTGCCGTTGGAAGATGAAGAAAACGATGATCATGGGGATGCTGGCGATGACCAGGCCGCCCATGACTTGGTTCTGGGTCACCGCTCCGGCCGTCTGCGACAGGCCCACGCTGATCGTCATCTTCTCGCTGTCGGTCATGACCAGCAGCGGCAGGACGAAGTCCTTGAACGCGGTGACGATCGTGAAGATGGAGACCACGCCCAGGATCGGCCTGGAGATCGGCAGCACGACCGACCACAACACCCGCACGGGGCCCGCGCCGTCGATCTGCGCCGCCTCGATCAGCTCCCGAGGTATGGAGTCGAAGAACCGCTTGAGCAGGAAGATGTTGAAGCCGTTCGCCGCCGCCGGGAACCACAGGCCCCAGGCGTTGTTGAGCAGGTTCAGGTCGACGATCGTGACGTAGAGCGGGATGAGGATCACCATCGGCGGGATCATCAGCGTGGCGAGCATCGCGCCGAGGATCACGTTGCCGAACATCGGCCGCAGCTTCGACAGCGCGTACGCCGCCGTCACGTCCACGGCCATCGAGAACAACCAGGCGCCCAGGGCGTAGTACGCCGTGTTCCCCAGCAGCGTGCCGATGTCGAACAGGTCCCACGCCTCGAAGAAGGCGCTGATCGACGGATCCGCCGGGAAGAGCGACGGCGGCATCTCGGCGATCTCCTCCGGCGTCTTCATGGCGCCGGTGATCATCCAGTAGAGCGGGAAGACGAAGGCCAGCGTGAAGACCACGATGACCGCGACGAGCACCAGCCAGTAGATGCGCCGCCCCCACCTGCTGTTGAGCTGGTGCGGTGAGACGATCGTGCGGAACTGCACCTGGATCGGCTTCGGCGACCTCCGCCTGCCCCGCGACTTCCTGGACCCGGCTCGGTGAGGCGGCTCGGTCGCTGCCTCCCGCCTGCGCTCGGTGGCGCCTACGGAGGTCATGCCTTGTCCTCCCGGGTCGTCCTGAGCTGGAAGGCCGCGAAGACGAGGAGCACGAGCATGAGCATCATGCCGAGCGCGCCCGCCTGGCCGTAGTTCATCTGCGAGAAGGCGAACTGGTACATCAGGTACGCGACCGACACCGTGGCGTTCTCCGGCCCACCGCCGGTGAGCATGTACGGCTCGATGAACACCTGCATGGTCGCCACGATCTGCAACATCAGCATGAGCAGCAGGATCAGCCGGGTCTGCGGGATCGTGACGTGCCTGATCCGCTTGAAGATCCCCGCCCCGTCGAGCTCGGCGGCCTCGTACAGCTCGGGCGCGATGTTCTGCAGCGCGGCCAGGTAGATCAGCGTCGCGCTGCCCATGTTCATCCACGTGGACACGAGGACCAACGAGATCAGGGCGGTCGACGACGAGTCGAGCCAGGCCAGCGGTGGCAGGTGGAAGAAGTCCAGCACCTGGTTGAACAGCCCGGGCCCCGGATCGTAGAACCACCTGAACAGCAGCACCGCGACGATCGGCGGCAACATGACCGGCAGGTAGACCACGAACCTGAGGTAGGCCCGGGCGTGGCGCAATTCGTTCAGCACGAGCGCGACGACGAACGGGACGGCGTAGCCGCAGAGCAGCGCGAGCAGCGTGAACTCCACGGTGTTCAGCCAGGCCTCGCCGAACGCCGGATCCTGGACCGCCGACTTGAAGTTGTCCAGTCCCACCCAGGTGGGCGGGTTGATCAGGTCGGTCTTCTGGAAGCTCAGAATGAACTCCCTGACCATCGGATACCAGGCGAACACCGTGAAGCAGATCAGCGCCGCGCACAGGAACCCGTAGGCCGTCAGATTGCGCCTCAAGATTCCCATCAAGGTCAGCCCTTGGCCGCCAGCATCGAGTTCGCCTTGGTCTCGGCGTCGGTGAGCAGCTGGTCGACGCTGGCGTCCTTGCGGCTCAGCACGCCCGACATGGCCACGTCGAGGATGGCGTACAGCTCCTGCGCGTGCACCGGCTCGGCCTTCGGCGGGACGGCCCCGGAGGACAGCACGTACGGGTCGTAGTTCTCGACCGGCAGCGAGGCGTTCTGCACGCGGTCGGCCTGGATCGCCTTGCCCGTGGGCGAGTCACCGTAGACCGCGTTGTCGGGCACGCCGACCGGGTTGCCGATGGCCTTGCCGCGGGCGAAGTCGAAGCGGCCCTTGCCGACGGTGTTGAAGCGGAAGTCGACCCACTCCAGGGCCGCCTTGGCCTCCTCGGGGGTAGCCTTCGGGTTGATCATGAAAGCTTCGCCGCCGCTCAGCGACGCCTTGGCCTCGGGGAAGCCGGTGATGCCGTAGTCGGCGACGTTGCCCTTGAACTTGTTGACCACGTCGGTGACCACGTCGGGCGCGCCCAGCATCATGCCGACCTTGCCGCTGCCCATCGCCACCATCAGCGACTCCCAGCCGACCAGGAGCTTGTTGCCCATGCTGTTGTCGACCCAGCGCATGTCGTGCAGGTTCTGCAGCACGGCCTTGCCCTCGGGCGAGTTGAACGCGGCCTTCTTGTTGTCGTCGGTCAGGATGTTGCCGCCGCGGCCGTAGATGGCCTGGGTGAAGTGCCAGCCGCCGGTGTTGCCGCCGGAGTACTCGCCGTAGCCGACGTAGCCCTGGCCGAGCGCGGCGATCTTCTTGGCCGCGTCGCGGACCTCGGCCCAGGTCTTCGGCGGGTTGGCCGGGTCGAGCCCGGCCTTGGTGAACAGGGCCCGGTTGTAGACCAGGCCGACGCCGTAGTGCACGTTCGGTACGCCGTACACCTTGCCGTCCTTGGTGACCAGCTCCTTGACGTCGGGGCGCAGGTCGCCCCAGTTCTTGATGCTGCTGGTCAGCCCGGTGATGTCGAGCGCCTGGCCCTGGCCGATGACGTCGTTGTAGTTCGTCACGGGCACCACGAAGGCGGTCTCCATCTGGCCGCCCGCCAGCTTGGGGCCGAACGTCTTGGGGTCGAAGCACGGCTGCTGGTCCGTGCTCTTGACCGTCACGCCGGGGTGCGCCTTCGTGAACGTGGCCACGTCGTCGTCCCAGGCCTGCCGCTCCTTGGGCGCGGACTTCGCGGGCTGGCAGGCCACCGTGATCGTCACGGCCTTGGCGCCGCCTGCGGCTGGGGTGGCGGGTTCGCTGGAGCCACAGGCTGTGGCCGAGACGCCGAGCACGGTTACAAGCAAGAGTCCGGTGGATCTCCGCATGGTCTGACCCTTCTGATGCGAGGTGCCCACACCATAGGATCGCAGGCCGAAGTGCGCAATATTTCGACGGACTATTGCAAGATAACGACTGTGTTACGCCGGGCCGCGTTCAGCGGTCCGGCGCAGGTAGCGGGGTTCGCACCTACGCCGGGCCGCGTGTAGCGCGCGCCGTGGAGGCGCGGACCACCAGCTCCGGCTCGAACAGCAGCTCATCCGCGGGCACCACCGCCTTGTCGATCTGCGCGACGAGGAGGTCCACCGCGGCCCGGCCCATGGCGTCGATCGGCTGGCGGACCGTCGTGAGCGGCGGCTCGGTGCAGTTCATCAACGCGGAGTCGTCGAAGCCGATGACCGAGA
Organism: Nonomuraea marmarensis; assembly: GCF_043197025.1. NCBI lineage: Bacteria > Bacillati > Actinomycetota > Actinomycetes > Streptosporangiales > Streptosporangiaceae > Nonomuraea > Nonomuraea marmarensis. The sequence continues at coordinate 202,995 of NZ_JBICRM010000003.1, read as the reverse complement.
TGTCCTTCGGCACGACGAGCCCCGCCCGGCGGGCGGCCCTGACCGTGCCCAGCGCGAGCAGGTCGCTGGCGCAGATCACGCCGGTCACTCCGCGCTTGACCAGCCTGGCGGCGGCCGCGTGCCCGCCTTCGAGCGAGAACATCGTGTGCTCGACCAGCTCCGGGTCACCACCCTCCGTCTGGAACGTCTCCAGCTTGCGCCGCGACGGCATGTGGTCCTTCGGCCCGAGCACCATGCCGATCCGCTCGTGCCCGAGCGCGCGCAGGTGGGCGATGGCCATCTCGGCGGCCACCACGTCGTCGCACGAGACCTGGGGGAAATCGAGGTGCTCGACGGCCGCGTTCACCAGGACCGTGGGGAGCTTGCGCTCGTGCAGCAGCTCGTAGTGGCCGTGGGAGGCGTCGGCCTGGGCGTACAGGCCGCCGGCGAAGACGACGCCGCTGACCTGCTGCTGGAGCAGGAGGTCCACGTAGTCGGCCTCGGAGACGCCGCCGACCGTGCGCGTGCACAACACCGAGGTGAACCCCTGCTGGGCCAGCGCTCCGCCGACCACTTCCGCGAAGGCGGGGAAGATCGGGTTCTGCAGCTCCGGGAGCACCAGGCCGACCAACCTGGCCCGGTCGCCGCGCAACTGGGTGGGGCGTTCGTAGCCGAGCACATCGAGCGCGGTCAGCACGGCCTCGCGGGTCGCGTCGGACACCCCGGGCTTGCCGTTGAGCACGCGGCTCACGGTCGCCTCGCTCACTCCGACCTTCTTGGCCACCTCTGCGAGTCGTCGTGTCATGCGCAAACTATACGGCCTAGAGCGCAAGCGCTTGCAATGGCTTACGTAGATCGGACGTCGGCTCTTGCGCGGCGTCCACGACGGCCTTCCTGGGGCTCCCAGCTTCCTGACCAGCACAGAAAGACTGCACCGTACGACTTCAGTCAGTCAATTGTTTGCGAAATCCAGTCGAAATATTGCGGCTATCTGCTCGACATCTTATGGTTCGGCCAACCGCCTTACCCGAAGGGCCACCCCCATGAGAGCACTCTTAGCCGCCCTTACGTTAGCCATCGGACTGCTGGCCGCCCCCGCCGCCCACGCCGCCGCCGACACCAACCTCGCCGCCGGCAAACCCGCCGCCGCCAGCAGCTCCACCGACGTCTACACCGCCGCCAACGTCACCGACGGCAACCAGGCCACCTACTGGGAATCGGCCAATAACGCCTTCCCGCAATGGATCCAGGTCGACCTCGGCGCCACCGCCGACATCAACAAACTGGTCCTCAAGCTGCCTTCCGGCTGGCCCAGCCGCACCCAGACGCTGACCGTCCAGACCAGCCCGAACGGCTCCAGCTTCACCACCCTCGCAGGCTCGGCCACCTACACCTTCAACCCGACCGCGACGATCACCTTCGCCGCCACCAGCACCCGCTACGTCCGCCTGAGCATCACCGCCAACACCGGCTGGCCCGCAGGCCAACTCTCCGAACTCGAGATCTGGGGCAGCACCCCGGACAACCCCCCAGGCGACGGCACCAACCTGGCCCTGGGCAAAACCATCACCGAGTCCTCCCACACCCACACCTACATCGCCACCAACGCCAACGACAACAACCTGCAGACCTACTGGGAAGGCGCCGCCTACCCCAACACCCTGACCGTGCAACTCGGCGCCAACGCCGACCTCACCTCCCTCACCCTCAAACTCAACCCCGACCCGGCCTGGAGCCGCCGCACCCAGACCATCCAGGTCCTCGGCCGCGAACAAAGCGCCACCACCTTCACCAACCTGGTCAGCTCGGCCACCTACACCTTCGACCCGGCCACCGGCAACACCGTCACCATCCCGGTCACCGCCAAGGCCGCCGACGTCCGCCTGCAGATCACCGCCAACACCGGCGCCCCCGGCGGCCAGGTCGCCGAATTCCAGATCTTCGGCACCCCGGCGGCCAACCCTGACCTGACCGTGTCGAACCTGACCTCCTCCCCCGCCTCGCCGATCGAGACCGACGCGGTCACGCTGTCGGCCACGGTGCGGAACGCCGGCACCGCGGGCTCCGCCGCGACGTCCGTCAACTTCTACGCGGGCACCACCAAGGTCGGCAGCGCCAGTGTGGGCGCGCTGGCCGCAGGGGCGTCGACCACCGTGTCAGCAAATATCGGGACAAGGGATGCTGGCACGTACCAGCTGTCCGCCAAGGTGGACGAGGCCAACCAGGTCATCGAGCAGAACGAGACCAACAACACCGCCACCGGCACACTGACCGTGAGACCGGTCGACACGGCCGACCTGATCGCCTCCCCCGTCGCCTGGACGCCGGGCAACCCCGCCGCGGGCAACACGGTGACGTTCTCGGTGGCGATCAAGAACCAGGGCACGGTCGCGTCGTCCTCCGGGGCTCACGGCATCACGCTCACCGTCACGAACGACTCCGGCACCGTCGTCAGGACGCTGACCGGCTCGACCAGCGGCGCGATCGCCCCCGGCGCCACCACCAGCCCGGTCGGCCTGGGCACGTGGACCGCGGCGAACGGCAAGTACACGATCAAGACCGTGCTCGCGGACGACGCCAATGAACTGCCGGTCAAGCGGGCCAACAACACCAGCGAGCTGCCGCTCTTCGTGGGCCGCGGCGCGAACATGCCGTACGACACGTACGAGGCCGAAGACGGCGTGATCGGCGGCGGCGCGGCCCGCGTCGGCCCGAGCCGGGACATCGGCACGATCGCCGGCGAGGCCTCCGGGCGGCGCGCGGTGACGCTGAACCAGAACGGCGCGTACGTCGAGTTCACCACCAGAGCGCCCACGAACACCCTGGTCACCCGCTTCTCCATGCCCGACGCCTCGGGCGGCGGCGGCCTCAACTCCACCCTGAACGTCTACGTCAACGGCACCTTCCTCAAGGCCATCAACCTGACCTCCCGCTACGCCTGGCTCTACGGCCCCGAGGCCAGCCCGAACAACTCCCCCGGCTCGGGACCGCCCAGGCACATCTACGACGAGGCGAACGTGCTGCTCGGCACCACCGTCCCCGAGGGCAGCAAGATCAGGCTGCAGAAGGACGCGGCCAACTCCCAGACGTACGCGATCGACTTGGTCGACTTCGAGCAGGTCACCCCGATCGCCAACCCGGACCCGGCGAAGTACGCCGTACCGACCGGATTCACCCAGCAGGACGTGCAGAACGCGCTCGACAGAGCGCGCATGGACGCCAACCTGGTCGGCGTCTACCTGCCCGCGGGCGACTACCAGGCCTCCAGCAAGTTCCAGGTGTACGGCAAGTCCGTCCGGATCGTCGGCGCCGGCCCCTGGTACACGAGGTTCTTCTCGCCCTCGGGCCAGGAGAACACCGACGTCGGGTTCCGCGCGGACGCGACGGCCAACGGCTCGACGTTCGCGAACTTCGCCTACTTCGGCAACTACACCTCCCGCATCGACGGCCCCGGCAAGGTGTTCGACCTCTCGAACGTGGCGAACATCACGATCGACAACATCTGGGCCGAGCACCAGATCTGCCTGTTGTGGGGCACCAACACCGACAACATGACGATCAGGAACTCGCGGATCAGGAACGTGTTCGCCGACGGCCTGAACATGACCAACGGCAGCACCGGCAACCACGTCACCAACATCGAGACCAGGTCCACGGGCGACGACAGCTTCGCGCTGTTCTCGGCCATCGACAACAACTCCGGCGAGCAGTTCGGCAACGTCTTCGAGAACCTGACCTCGCTGCTCACCTGGCGGGCCGCGGGCGTGGCCGTGTACGGCGGCTACAACAACGCCTTCAGGAACATCTACGTGGCCGACACGCTGACGTACCCCGGCGTCACGATCAGCTCGCTGGACTTCGGGATCCCGATGCACGGGTTCGGCGCCAGCCCGCCGACGACGTTCGACAACATCTCGCTGGTCAGGTCGGGCGGGCACTTCTGGGGACAGCAGACGTTCCCGGCGATGTGGCTGTTCTCCTCATCGAAGGTGTTCCAGGGCATCCGGGTCAGCAACCTGGACATCGTGGACCCGACGTACAGCGGGATCATGTTCCAGACCGGCTATTCGGGCAGCACGCCGCTGAACCCGATCACGGACACGGTCTTCACGAACGTGTCGATCAGCGGGGCGCAGAAGAGCGGTGACGCCTTCGACGCCAAATCCGGGTTCGGCGTCTGGGTCAACGAACTGCCCGAGCCCGGCCAGGGCCCGGCGGTCGGTTCGGCCACGTTCAACAACCTGCGCTTCAGCAACAACGCGCAGAACATCAAGAACACGACCTCGACCTTCACGATGACCGTGAACTAGAGATCGCCCCTGGTGGGCAACCCCTGCCAGTCGCTCACGCTGGTCACCGCGGCGGCGCTCAGGAGCGCCCCGCGGTGCAGGCGTTCCTGGGGGGTGAGGCCGTCGAGGGCCGCGCTGATGTAGCCGGCCGCGAAGGCCTCCGCGGCGCCTGCCGTGTCCACCACCGGGACCTGCCAGCCCGGTACGTCGTAGCGCATGCGGTCGGCCCGTACGCTGGCGCCCTTCGCCCCGCGGTCCACCACGACCTCCCGCTCCGGCGTCAGGGCGGGCTTGACCAGGTCGAGCTCGTCCTGGCGGAGGAAGAGGAGGTGGGAGTCGCAGGCCAGCTCCCCCAGCACGTCCTCGGCCTCGCGTACCGACGGCCAGAACTCCGGGACGTACTCGACCGAGAAGGAGATCATCACCTCGGCGTTCTTCGCGGCGCCGAGGGCGGCGCGCACGGCGTCCAGCGCGTCCCTGCCCAGGCCCGCCGTCAGGCCCGTGACGTGGAGCATCTTCGACGCCGCGATCCGGTCGATCGGGACGTTGCCCGGCGTGAGGCGGGAGCCCGCCGAGCCGGTGCGGTAGTGGGTGACCTTGAGGTCTCTGCCCACGGGGGAGTCCCTCAGGAGCAGCCCCGTGCGCAGCCCCTCGGCCACCCGCATGTCCGCGACGTCGACGCCCTCGCCCCTGAGCACGGTGAGCGCTCTGGCGCCCAGTTCGTCGTCTCCGACCTTGCCCAGGTAGGCCGACCGGTGCCCGAGCCTGGCCAGGGCGATGGCCAGGGTGAACTCAGGCCCGCAGACGTCCAGCCGGGCCTCGCTCTCGTGGCGGACCCGGCCGCTGGAGACGACCCCCAAGGGCTCGCCGAGGGTGTAGACGTCGGTCATGAGCCAGACTGTAGTGGGTCAAGTCAACTCAAAACGGATTTTTCCGCATAAGTCCTGGTTAAGACCGTGATCAAATATTTTCTGTAACTTTAGCCAACCTTTTCCCCATCTGGTGCCTCAAAGTAGTAAAGGGAGTCGGCCACCCCGGGCCGGCTCACACGTCAATACGGGGAGAGGAATCAGCACCCTCATGAGAAAGTTCGCAGTAGGCATCATTTCCGCCCTTGTGGGCGGGGCCATGTTGGTGTCGGGCGCGGGAGCCGCCTCCGCCACCAAGCTTGACACGCAGCTCAAGATCCGTGACATTTCGCCGAACCCGGTCGTGGTCAAGGCCGGCAGCGAGACCACGGCGTACTTCGACATCGGGGCCAGCTCCGACGTCAAGAAGGTCGAGCTCAGCGTGGCGCCCGCCGAGGGCTTCCACACGCTGCGCGCCAAGGACGTCAAGAGCCTCGAGAGCTGGCGCTTCGCGATCGGCTTCGACGAGAACGACCCCGCCGGCAAGTGGAAGGCCACCGCGGTGGCGTTCGACGGTGCCGGCAAGGAGCTCGCCAAGGACTCGGCGTTCTTCTCGGTCGAGATCCAGAAGGGCAAGGCGGACACGCGGATCTCGCGCTTCAGCGCCGACCCGTCCAAGGTTCGCAAGGGCAAGTCGATCTACTTCTCCGGTCGTCTCCAGGTCGATGACGACGGCTGGAAGGGCGTTCGCGGCCAGAAGGTGAACATCTACTTCCGCGCCAACGGTTCCAGCGGCTGGAAGTGGGTCGCCTCCGACTGGACCTCGTGGGGCGGCAAGTTCTCCACCAAGACGCGCGCTTCCAAGAGCGGCACGTTCAAGGCCGTGTACAGCGGCAGCCGCAAGCTCGAGGGGGCTACGAGCCGCACCGACTACGTGCGGGTCTACGGCTCCTGGTGGCGCCGCTAGGCCACACCCCTGAGGCCCGGCCCCCCGAAAACCATGATCGCTGCGCGGTCCATGGCCCTCGGGGGGCCGGGCCTCTGGCTTTTTAGGGTTCCCAGGTTTATCGATCATTCGATCGCCCTATGGTGATTCCCATTGCGATGATCGACCCCCGAAGGAGCCTCGCATGCCGTACCCCGTGATCGCCCTCGTCCTGAGCATGACGAGCACACTGGGGACGGCGCCCGCATCCGAGCTGTCCGTACGCTACGAGCACCCGGACTCGCCGCGCGCCGAGCAGGCCAGGAAGCTCCTGAAGGACAGTGACGCGCTGGAGACCCGGATCCGGCTGCCCGAGAAGGTCAAGGTCGTCGCCCGCGACTGCGACTCACCCGCGGCCACCTGGGACCACGACGAGCGCCGGATCACGATCTGCTACTCACTGGTGGACAAGGTGAGCGACACGATGACCGGGATCTCCGAGACCGAGGAGGCCGACGCCGGCACCACGGCCGCCCGCGTGGACGGCGCGCTCACCGTACTGTTCCACCACGAGCTCGGCCACGCGCTGAGCACGCTCAACGGCCTGGCGGACAGCGACCAGCAGGCCGACCAGTTCGCGGCGCTGACGCTCGCGGCCGACAAGCCCAAGCGCGTGGTGCCCGCCGCCGAGGCCCGCCACCTGCTCGCCGCCGGGCACGCCGGCATCGACCACCTCTCGGGGACCGCCGAGTCCGCCACGTTCGCCTGCCTCCTGTACGGCGCCGACCCCGCCAGGTACGCCCGGATCGCCCAGGGCGGCTGGGTTCCCGCCGAACGCGCCCCTTCCTGCACCAACGAGTACAACCGGGTCAAGTCCACCATTGGATCCAAAGCCGTGAAAATCGGGACATAAGGGGTAGCGTCCGGGTATGGCTGAGGACCTGCTCAGAGACTTCAACCCGTTCGACATCCTCGACGCCGAAGCGGCCCGGCTCGACCGGTACTTCTCGGGGCTCGACGAGGCCGCCTGGCAGCGGCCGTCCCGTTGCGCGGGCTGGTCGGTCCGCGACGTGCTGGGGCACCTGGCGGGGGAGGAGCTGTACAACCACGCCTGCCTCGACGGGAACGTGGCGGACCTGCTGACCCGGCTGGCCCGCGCGGGGGTGAGCGGGTTCAACGACTTCAACGAGTGGTCCGTACGCCAGCGCCGCGACACCCCGGTCGAACAGGTGCTGGCGGAGTGGCGGACCCAGAACGGCGAGACCCGCGAGCGCATGCGGGCGAAGGGGCCCGACGGCCTGCTCGACACGATGGCCGGGCCCTATCCCGCGGGCAGGCAGGCCTTCCACTACGACTCCGAGTACGCCACCCACGCCGACGACGTCGGAGCGCCCGTGTCCGAGGAGGAGGCCGACTTCAGGACGTTGTGGCGGGTGGCGGTGGGGCGGTTCGTGCTGGCGGAGCAGGAGGCCAAGGTGCAGGTCGAGCAGACGGCGGACGAGATCTGGGCGGCGGTGAACGGGGTCAGCGCGTCGTTGTCGTACCCGGAGTTCGTGGAGGCGACGGTGGGGCGCCTGCCGGGGTCCCATGGGGTGGACCCGCGGATCGCCTCGGCCCTGAGGTGCCTGGCCTGAAGGGGGTTGTCATGTGGCTGCGTAACCGCGAGGGCACGGAGCCACTGAGCGCGCGCAGCCCGGTGCGCGCCCGGCGGATCCTGTCCCTGGTGGCGCTGGTGCTCGGCGTCGTACTCGCGGTGATCTTCGCCGTGCTCGCCATGAACACGGGCGAGCAGGTCTGGCGCTGGGAGGCCGCGATCGCGGCCGTGGTGGCCATCATCGCCGCCATCGACCTGCTGGTGCTACGGCACCGCCGCTGACCCGGCGCACGTCTGACCGGCTCACGTCGTCAGGACTGCGACCAAGAGGAGCACGATCAGCAGGCCGCCGACCGAGAAGATCATCCAGACGTGGGCAAGCGCCCACATGCGCAACCGATCTCCGTACGCTCGCGGGAAAGCGTCCTCGCCGGACTCGATCCTGTTGATCGCCGCCACGCGCTCGACCAGTTCGGGGTCGTCTCGCTCGAGAGCCAGCTCGATCTCAGCGAGAATGCGGCGTTCCCTTCCAGAGAGACTCATCGCGATCACCACTTGCTCTCACGCCGGTGCCTCTCATTTACCCACGAGTAGCCCGAGCATGCCCGCCGCTCAGAGTGAGTCAGCGCGGGGAAGGGCGGCGTACACGTCGAAGCCCCCGCCCGCGCCGGCGGCGAGGATGCGGTTGGCGGCCTCGAGCCGGGCGGACAGGAGCGAGTCGAGCATGGGTCACATCTTGCCGACGGCCCTGGGCGATGCGCTCAGCGCTTGCCATAGCGCTGGTTGAAGCGCTCGACGCGGCCGGCGGAGTCGACGATGCGGCCACGGCCCGTGTAGAAGGGGTGGCTGGCGGACGAAACGTCCACGTCGATGACCGGGTAGGTCTTGCCGTCCTCCCACTCGATCGTCCTGGCGCTGGTCAGGGTCGAACGGGTGAGGAAGGCGTACCCGACACTCGGGTCACGGAAGACGACCGGACGGTACGCGGGGTGCAGGTTCTGCTTCATGCCCCCTCAAACCGTGCGACAACGGTTTTCATTCCCTGGCTTCTGGATCCAATCCGAGCACCGTACGGCCGCCGTCCACGGGGATGGTGGCACCGTTGACGAAGGCGGCCTCGTCCGACAGCAGGTGGGCCACGACGGAGGCCACCTCGGCCGGCGTGGCGACCCGGCCCAGGGGGTGCAGCCTGGCCAGCTGCTCCTCGACGGCCTCGGCCGCCTCCGGGCTTTGCGCGCTCAGGAACGACTCGTAGCGCTCCGTGGCCACCGATCCCGGGGCCACGGCGTTGACCCTGATGCCGCGCCTGCCGTACTCGACGGCCAACGCCCTGGTCAGGCCCTCGATGGCGGCCTTGGAGGTGGAGTAGGGGAGGCTTCCCGGCACCGCCCGGGTGGCCTGGTGGGAGGTGATGTTGACGATGGCGCCGGGCGTACCGGCTTCGAGGAAGTGGCGTACGGCGGTGGCGCAGCCGACGACGGCCAGGTCCAGGTTGGCCGCGATGAGCGCTCTGACCTCGGCGATCGGAGCCGTGTGGACGGAGGCGTCCCGGAACACGGCGGCGTTGTTGACCCAGCCTGCCAGGGTGCCCGCTTCCTGGGCCAGGTCGGCGGCCCACGCGGCGACCTCCTCGTCGGCCGCGTCGCCGATCAGCGGGACCACCCTGGGACCCGCCCAGGCCAGGGCGTCGGGGTCGCGTTCGAGGGCGACGACGGTGTTCTTCTCGCCGAGTAGCCGTTCGACCACGGCCTTTCCGATGCCACGTCCGCCGCCCGTCACCACATAGGAAAGACTCATGACAGAACGCTATTGCCTGGCATTCCCACTGCCCATTGAAGTGACATTTATCACCGTATTTCCAGCAGATGAACGGGAACAAATCTGGCGTGATCGCCAACGCCGAGTTGAAGTCTCCCGCATGGCTGATCGGCGCACTCGCGATCACACAGACCGTCGGATATGGCGTGCTTTATTACGCGTTCTCGGTGTTCATTCCGCCGATGTCCAGGGACCTGAACGCCGGGGTAGCCCAGCTCACCGGGGCGATCACGCTGGCCGTGCTGGTGTCCGGGGTGGCGGCGCCGCTCATCGGGCGCTGGCTGGACCGGCACGGCGGGCGCGGGCTGATGACGGCGGGCTCCGTGCTGGGCGCGCTGGCGGTGCTGGCCTGGTCCCAGGTGCGGTCCGTGGTGCAGCTGTACCTGGTGTGCGGGGTGCTGGGCGTGGCGTCGGCGATGGTGCTGTACGAGGCCGCGTTCGCGGTGATCGTGGCCTGGTTCGACGCGGCCAGGCGGGCGCGGGCGCTGCTGGCGGTGACGGTGGTGGCGGGGTTCGCGTCGAGCATCTTCCTGCCGCTGACGGGGTTCCTCGTCGACCGGTACGGGTGGCGGCAGGCGCTGATCGTCCTGGCCGCCGGGTACGCGGTGACCACCGTGCCCCTGCACGGGCTGGCCGTGCGGAGCCGGGGGGCGCCGAGTGATGCGGATCGGCGGGAGATCGTGGGGACCGCGGTGCGCGAGCGGCCCTTCTGGTTGCTGGCGGCCGCCTTCCTGACCCAGACGGGTGCGGTTGCGGTCATGGGGGTGCTGCTGGTCACGTACCTGATCGTGCTCGGGCACGCGCCGGTGTTCGCCGCGAGCGTGGCGGGGTTGCTCGGGGTGCTCTCGGTGACCGGGCGGCTGGTCACCACGGGGTTGCAGGCGCGGTGGCGGGTGGCGTTGATCACGGCGGTCATGTTCGGGCTGCAGGGGCTGGCGGCGGTGCTCCTGCCGCTGGTCGGGCGGAGTGTGGCGGGGGCGGTCGGGGCGGTGGTGCTGTTCGGGATCGGGTTCGGGGTCGGGACGATCGCGCGTCCCGCGCTACTGGCCGACCGGTACGGGACCGCCGCGTACGCGTCGTTGAGCGGGGCCCTCGCCCTGCCGATCACGGCGGCCAAGGCGATCGCACCGCTGCTGGCGGCCGGGGTCGCGCAGCTCGTCGGGTACCCGGCGGTCATGGGGGCGGTGGCGGCGGCGTGCGCGCTCGGCGCGCTCTCCCTGGTGGCTTACGATAGGTCGCGTTCAGCGGCCTATCGCAGGTAGCACACTACGATCGTCGTGGACAGGCCGCCTGACCGGCATATGCGGGTTTGCTGGGACGCTCATGGGACTCCCGCCGATCGCCGTTGGCGAACTGACGAAACGCCGCCTCCCGAACACGTAAGGTAGCCGCATGGATACCCCCACCGAGGCTCTGCACCGCGTGTTCGGCTACGACTCGTTCCGGGCGGGCCAGCAGGAGATCATCGATCATGTCGTGGCCGGCGGCGACGCGCTCGTCCTGATGCCCACCGGCGGCGGCAAGTCGCTCTGCTACCAGATCCCCGCCCTGGTGCGGCCCGGCGTCGGGGTGGTCATCTCGCCCCTGATCGCGCTGATGCAGGACCAGGTCGACGCGCTGCGGGCACTCGGCGTGCGGGCGGGGTTCCTCAACTCGACCCAGGACTTCGACGAGCGCCAGCTGGTGGAGGCCGAGTTCCTGGCGGGCGAGCTCGACCTGCTCTATCTGGCGCCCGAGCGGTTGCGCGTCGAGGCCACGATGCGGCTGCTGGCCAAGGGCGAGATCTCGGTGTTCGCCATCGACGAGGCGCACTGCGTGGCGCAGTGGGGCCACGACTTCCGGCCCGACTACCTCGGGCTCTCCGAGCTGCGCGAACGCTGGCCCGAGGTGCCGCGCATCGCGCTGACCGCCACCGCCACCCCGGCCACCCACGAGGAGATCTCCGCCAGGCTGGGCCTCGACCAGGCCCGCCACTTCGTCGCCAGCTTCGACCGGCCCAACATCCACTACCGCATCACGGCCAAGAGCGAGCCCAAGCGGCAACTGCTGGAGTTCCTGCGCACCGAGCATCCGGACGAGTCCGGCATCGTCTACTGCCTGTCGCGTTCCTCGGTCGAGAAGATCGCCGAGTTCCTGGTGGACAACGGGATCGCGGCGGTGCCGTACCACGCGGGGCTCGACGCCCGCATCCGCGCCACGCACCAGGCCCGTTTCCTGCGGGAGGAGGGGCTGATCGTGGTGGCCACGATCGCGTTCGGGATGGGCATCGACAAGCCGGACGTGCGTTTCGTCGCCCATCTCGACCTGCCCAAGTCGGTGGAGGGCTACTACCAGGAGACCGGGCGGGCGGGGCGCGACGGGTTGCCGGCCACGGCGTGGATGGCGTACGGGCTGCAGGACGTGGTGCAGCACCGGCGGATGGCCATGGAGGGGGACGAGGCGCACCGCCGCCGCCAGGTGCTCCACCTGGACGCGATGCTGGCGCTCTGCGAGAGCGTGAGCTGCCGCCGGGTGATGCTGCTCGACTACTTCGGTCAGAAGGGCTCCGAGCCCTGCGGCAACTGCGATTCCTGCCAGACGCCCCCGGAGTCGTGGGACGGCACGATCCCCGCCCAGAAGGTGCTCTCGACCGTGCTGCGGCTGGCGCGGGAGAGGCGGCAGAAGTTCGGGGTGGGGCAGATAGTGGACATCCTGGTCGGCAAGAAGACCGCCAAGGTGCTGCAACACGGGCACGAGACGCTGACCGTGTTCGGGGTGGGGGCCGATCTGGGCAACGCGGAGTGGCACGGGGTGGTGCGGCAACTGCTGGCCCAGGGCCTGCTGGCGGTCGAGTCGAACCACGGGACCCTGGTGCTGACGGACGCCAGCGCGGCGGTGCTCCGCGGGCAACGCGAGGTCCTGCTGCGCCGCGACACCCTGCTGCGTCCAGCCCGCACCAAGACGAGCTCTGCCAAGGCCCAGGCGGTGGTGGAGCTGTCCGCGGAGGCCGCCCCGGTCTTCGAACGGTTGCGCGCGTGGCGGGCGGCCGTCGCGAAGGAGCAGGGGGTTCCGGCTTACGTCATCTTCCACGATGCGACGTTGCGGGAGATCGCGACCACGTCGCCGTCCTCGCTGGGGGAGCTGAGCCAGGTGAACGGGGTGGGCGAGAACAAGCTGGCGAAGTACGGGGAGGGGGTGCTGGAGACGCTGAAGGGGGACGATTGAGGCCGGCGGTGGTGGGTGCAGTGGCACCTCCGCGATGGATGCGAGCCGGGCACCGCCCTCGACGGCCTGTCCCCAGGAACGCCAGCACCGCGGGACGAACCTGAGCACCGCCGCGGTGACCAGCGTGGGCGACTGGCGAAGGATTGCCCACCTGGAGCTGCGTACGCATGGTCGCGTGACCTGACGTGGGTGGTGGCGACGGCCGCACGAAGAACGGTCGTCGCCACCACGTTGGTCGGCCTGGTCGCGGCGGTCAGCTTCGGCGAGCCGCTGACCCGGGCCGGACGGTTTCGTCCCCCTGGCACGGTGGGGTGTGGGGGTGGACACTTACGATCTTCTCGGCGCGTTGGCCGAGCCATCGTGGGTTCTGCCGGAGAGCCGTGTCCGGGTGAGTGGTCTGGCTGGTCCTACAGGATGATCGTACGGCGTCTGGGCGGGAAATGCGGGGTGGGCCCCGCTGTTGTGTCCGTGAGGTTCGGGAATTCTGCTGGTCAGGGGTGCGGGAGCCAGTCCGGGTCGCGGCCGAGGTAGGCGAGGAGGTGGTCCTGCGCGAGCGCGTACGCGGGCACGGTCACCGGCGATGCGAACCTGTCCGGCCGATCGTCCCTCGTGATGAACAGGTGGGCCAGGTCGAGCAGTTCCTCAGCCATGAGCGGGGGGATCGGGCGGTGTTCGCCGCAGGATCTGGCCACGTCCCAGCCGTGTACGGCGATCTCGATCGCGCCGACCGCGGCCACCATCGGGCTGGTCAGGTGCCGGTCGTCGATGGAGATCAGGTCGTTCGTGATCGTGCCTGCCCAGCGGCCGAGCACCTCGGTCGCGCCGTCCCGGAGGAGCAGGGCCGGGTTTTGGCCGCAGGTGCGGCGGTCGGGCATGCGGGGGTGTGGGAGTTGCAGTCGCGGGGTGCGGGGGGTCGGTTGGCGCGGGATGTGGCCCGAGGCGGCCTCGTTGAGGGCCTGGAAGGAGTCGTTCACGTGCTCCAGCAGCGCCTGCAGGTTCCAGGCCGCGCATGGCGTCGGGCGGCAGAGGGCGGCCGGGGTCACGATGCGCAGGCTGCCGAGCGTGTAGTCGATCGCCCGCTCCAGCAGCGCCACCCCTGCAGCCAGTGCCTGTCCCTGCTCGCCCATATCGCCTCCTCATGGATGAAGACATGCCCGCGAGTGAAAAATCATCGCCCTCCCGGTGAGTTCTTCGCACGCTGGGAGAAATGCGAGTCCGGGTCCGGCTCGCCCGGCAGGGGCAGCCGTACGCTTGGGGCATCGGCTGCGGGTGCAGGTGGCGGGCGGGGCGTTCCCGCGGTTCGCGCGTAAGCACGGGACCGGGGAGCCGGTGGAGCGGGCCGTGCGGACGCGGTCCACGCGGTTCGAGGTCTTCCTTGACGCCGAGCATCCGTCGTCGGTGACTCTGCCTGTTCTCGGTGGAACCTCCCGCCCCGATCTGGAGTAGTCATGGCGTGAAGGTATCGATGGGTTTGGCGATTGTGTCCCTGCTGGCGGCCGGGTGTGCGGGTGAGGTTCCCGCGGCTGGGTCCGTACCGAGTCCAGCTGCTACCGGGGTGGGGTGCAATGGCACGGCGGTGTTTCTGGGTGGAGGGTTTCCAGAGGTGCGGGGGACGGCTCGGGATGCCGAGTTGTGGGGACTGATCTTCGCCAAGGCGCTGCCGCTCGACCGGGGCGACGAGGTCAAGATCGTGTGGCGGATGACGGGTGACGGGCCGTTGGAAGTCAAGGCCACGCTCCCGGACGGGACCTCCGCCAAGCGAGCCTGGGGGCCCGAGGAGCACTCCGGGTCGAGCTGGCGGCGGCCCGGTGACGAGTGGGGCACGGGCTTCGTGTTTCCGAAGCCCGGGTGCTGGAAGGTCGAGCTCACCCGCACGCGCGGCTCCGGCTATGTCTGGCTTTCCGTTCGCTAACGGGGCAGGGTGCGGTCGATGAAGGTCGTCACGTCGTCCAGGACCTCGTCCTTGTTGGTCTCGTTGAAGACCTCGTGCCTGGCCCCCGGGTAGATGCGCTCCGTCAGGTCCGTGCCCCTGATGGCCTCGATTCCGGGGCGGCTGCCGGCGAGTGGGACGAGTTCGTCGTCGTCGCCGTGCACCCACAGGGTGGGGAGCGGTCCGAGCGGGCCGCTCTTGGTGATCTCCGCGAGCGTCGTGGCGAACGCCTCCAGGGTGGCCCGCTTGAACGGGCCGTGCCACACCAGCGGATCCTCCGCGTACGCGGCCCCCACCGAGAGGTCGCGGGACAAGGTGGCCGGGTCGATGGGCGTGTCCGGCGGCTCCTCGTACGCCAGCAACGCGGGCACGATCTCCCATTCGCCGATCACCGGGCCCGACAGCACCAGGGCGGCGAGGCCGTCGCCGTATCGCTGGGCGTAGCGGGCCGCGATCATGCCGCCCATCGAGTGGCCGATCACCACGACCGGCACGCCGGGATGGCCGGCTCTGGCGCGTTCCTCCACCGCGTGCACGTCCGTGACCACGTCCTCGAAGTCTTCGACGAGCGCCCGGTCGCCCTCCGACTTGCCATGGCCCATGTGGTCGAGGCCGTAGACGGCGGCGCCGTGCCGTACGAGCCGGTCCGCCACGTACTCGTAGCGGCCGATGTGCTCGCCGTACCCGTGGACCAGGATGGCGATGTATCGAGGCAGGTCAAGGGGCCATTCGCGGACGGTGTTGGCGCCCCTCGCGCCGGTGAAGGTGTGCTCTCGCGACTCGGCCATGTTCACTCCTCGCTCGAAATTGCGGTGAGCGTACGCCGCGGTCCTCCGGGAGTCCACCTGACCTGCCGCGAGAAGGTCGCCACGACGTCCGGAAACCGCTGACTTTCGCGGGCTCGGCGGTGTTGTAGAGAGTATGGACATCTACACCACGATCGACAGCCCACTGGGCGAGATCCTGCTCGTCGGCGACGGCTCGGCGCTGACCCGCGTGTCGTTCGACGTGGGCGTGCGGGCGGAGTGGCGGCGTGAGCCGCACGCGTTCACGGAGGCCGAGCGGCAGTTCGGCGAGTACTTCGCCGGTGAGCGCACCTCCTTCGAGCTGCCTTTCGCCGCACCCGGCACCACGTTCCAGGAGCGGGTGTGGGCCGAGGTGGCGGCAGTCCCGTACGGGACCACGACCAGCTACGGCGCCATCGCCGCGCGCATCGGCGCGGCGCGCGACCGGATCCGCGCGGTCGGCGCGGCCGTCGGCGCGAACCCGCTGCTCGTCGTCCGGCCCTGCCATCGCGTCGTCGGCGCCGACGGAGCGCTGACCGGGTACGCGGGCGGCATCGAGCGCAAACACCACCTGCTCACCCTTGAGGGTGCGCTGCAGCCGCAACTCTGGGGCGTCTCATGAAGCCGGCCGAAGTGGTCGACGACCGCATGCCCGATGTCGTCGGCGCGTGCGACTGGGTGAAGCTCGCCGACGAGGTCAACGCCCACGGGTGCGCGCTCACGCCGCAGCTCCTCACGTCTGCGGAATGTCAGGAAATCTCCGGCCTGTACGGGGAGGTGGGCTTCTTCCGGTCGACCATCGACATGGAGCGGTACCGGTTCGGCGCCGGGCAGTACCGGTACTTCGATCGCCCGTTCCCGCCCCTGGTCGAGCGGCTGCGCGCCGCGTTCTACCCGCACCTGCTGCCGATCGCCCGTGACTGGGCGGCCAAGCTGGGCCGGCCCGCGCCCTGGCCGGACGACTTCGGCGAGTGGCTGGACATGTGCCACCAGGCAGGGCAGACCAAGCCCACGCCCATCCTCCTGCGCTACCAGGAGAACGACTGGAACGCTCTGCACCGCGACCTGTACGGGGACCTGGTGTTCCCGCTGCAGGTCGTGATCGGGCTCGACCGGCCGGGCGAGGACTACACCGGAGGCGAGTTCCTGCTGGTGGAGCAGCGGCCTCGGGCGCAGTCGCGGGGGACGGTGACCATGCTGGAGCAGGGGCACGGGCTGATCTTCACCACGCGCGACCGGCCGGTGCGGTCGTCGCGGGGCTGGTCGGCCTCGCCCGTGCGGCACGGGGTGAGCACCGTACGGTCCGGGCTGCGGCACACGCTCGGCCTGGTCTTCCACGACGCCAAGTGACGTACCCGCTGGTGGGCGCCGACGACCGCCTCGACCTCACGATGCGCGTCACCGGCCGCCGATGAGGTAGTCGAACTCGTCGTCGGCCAGCGTGCGCCGCAGGATCCGCAGCACCTTGGCGGGATCGTCGTGCGGCCCCTCCATGTAGAAGGGCTTGCCGTTGCGCCCGAAGGTGATCGCCGAGTCCCCCTCCCACTTGCCCAGCACGTCGGCCGCGGGCGCGAAGTCCTCGTGCGGCTCGAAACCGAGCGTGCGCGCGTAGTCGATGGACCCGAGCACCAGATGCCGGGCCAGCTCGATCGGTGCCTCCTGCCACCCCGCGTACTCGCCGAAGAAGTATTCGCGGAAGCGCCGCAGATCCCGGTCGTCGACCACGTCGGGGCCGATCGCGTTCTTCACCCCGAGGCAGTAGACGTCGGCCAGGTAGCCGCAGACCGTCATCCGGTCCCAGTTGTGCCGGCGGGCGACGAGCACGCACACCATGCCGTCCGCGCCCGCCTCCGGCGACTCGTCCACCCAGCCCCGGGCGGGATCGACGCCGAGCCCGGCGCTCCAGCCGACGTTGATCCAGCAGCCGACGACCTCCGGCTCCCCGGTGTCGACGGTCTCCGCGGCGATGGCCCGCACCAGCGGCGCCACCACCGACGGCGAGACTTTGAGCGCGCGGGCGATCTCCTTCGGAGACCGGCCCTGGAGGCGCAGCTCGCGTACCCGGTCCTTCAATTCCGCAGTGTCCACCGGTGCAGCCTAGTCCAGACGCTGCGCCAGCCAGGCGAGGGCGAGCGGATAGCGGTATTCGATGGCGCCGTGGCCGGCGTCGAAAAGCTGGAAATAGACCCTCTCGTCGGGTACGCCCGCCGCCTCCAGCGCCCGGTGGAACGCGACCGCGCCGAAGTCCAGGAAGTACTCGTCCTTGTTGCCGGCGTCCACCCAGATGGCCCGCATCGAGCGCAGCGCCTCGGCGTGGCGCGGCTCGGCGGCCATCACGACGGGATCGCGGGCCAGCCACCGCTGCCACACCTCGGGCACGACGGCGCCGGTGTCGTCGAACGGCAGGTGCACGGTGCCGTCGTCGTCGGCGGAGTAGGCGGCCGCGTAGGCGTACATCTCCAGCAGCTCCAGATCGCCTTCCTTGGTGCCCGCCAGCCGGCCGCGGAAGTCGGCGAGGAACTTGTCGTACGAGCCGTCGTACATGTCACGCAGCCTGCGCGCCAGCCCGGGGAACGACACCCGGGCGCTGACCTCGAACAACGCGTCACCGGCATGCGTGGCCAGCGCCCCGAACACGTCGGGCGCCAGCATGGCGGTCACCATGGCCCCGTAGCCGCCGCTCGACTTGCCGGTGACCGCGCGGTGGTCGCGGTCGGCGATCGTGCGGTAGTGCGCGTCGACCCACGGCACGACCTCGTCACGCAGGTAGGAGTGGTAGCGGCCGGTGCCGGGCGAGTCGAGGTACTGGCTGCCGCCGAGCGCGGTCCACGCGTCCACGTACACCACGATCGCGGGCGGCACGTCCCCGCCGGCGAACACCTCGTCGGCCAGCTCGGGGTACGGCCGGCGGAACGGCGCCCTGTTCAGCCACATCGTGACGTGGCCGGTGTAGCCGAGCAGCACGTAGATCGAGGGGTAGCGGCGTTCGGGCGTGTCGTCGTACCCCGGCGGGACATACACCAGCAGCGGCCGCTCGTGCGGGTCGCCGAGGGGGTTGCCGCGCAGCAGTGCGCTGTCGATGACGTTGTGGTCCAGGCGGCCGGCCAGCTCGGCGGACCAGGGCAACATGGGATCTCCCTCTTCGAGTTCAGCCGACGGACGAGGTCACGGTGTCCACGCCCGCCTGCGTGACGGAACGCCCCGAGACCAGGACGAGCGCGAGGTTGCGCAGGTCGGACAGCCGTTTGAGCGGATCGCCGGCGACCGCGATCAGATCGGCCCGCTTGCCCGCCTCCAGGCTGCCCGTGAGCGTACCCACTCCGCAGGCGTCGGCGGCCCGCACGGTGGCCAGCTCGATGATCTCCGCGTTGGTGTGTCCGGCCATCGCGAACACCTCCAGCCCGCCCACGAACCCGTCGGTACGGTTGTCGATCCCGGCCAGCCCGAACCCGGCGTCGGTCCCCGCGATCAACCGCACCCCCACCTCCCGCATGGACGCGACTCCATGCAGCCACTTGTCGAGCATCTCGGGTCCGTGCACCTCGCGCATCCGCCAGAACACGCCGTGCACGGTGGGGCAGACATACGTGCCGCTGTCCGCTACCAGGTCGGCGAGCTTGGCGTCGTACTGATGTCCGGAAGGGGTGAAGAACGTGCAGTGCTCGATGGTGGTGACCCCGGCCTCGACGGAGCTGCGGATCGACGCGGACGCGTGGGCGTGCGCCGCGACGCCCTTGCCCCGGGTCGCGGCCTCCTCCACGACCACCCGGAGCTGCTCGGTGGAGTATTGCGGCACCCAGCTCGGCGGCGCGCCCGGCGTCATCTGGCCGCCGGAGGCCATCACCTTCAGGCAGTCGGCGCCCGCCCGGAGGTTCTCCCTGGCCACGCGGCGGATGGCGGGCTCGTCGTCGGCCTCGCCGCCCATGTACCAGCAGTGGCCGCCGGTGACGGTGATGGGCCTGGTCGCGGCCACGAGGTGCGGGCCGACGGTCAAGCCCTCCTCGATCGCGTCGCGTAACGCCAGGTCGAGGAAGCCGCGCCCGCCGAGGTCGCGGGCGGTGGTCACGCCCGCGGACAGGAGCTTGCGCGCGTTCTCGGCCATCCGCAGCAGCAGGTGCCGGTCGCTCTCGGCGCTCCGCCGCGTCACGGGGTCCACCTTGGCGTCGAACCCCAGGTGTACGTGCGCGTCGACCAGCCCGGGCAGCACCGTGTGACCGGGCAGCTCGACGACCTCGCCTTCGCCGCCCGCGCTGCCCGGCGGGCCGACCGAGACGATCTTCGAGCCGTCGATGAGAACCTCGCCTTCCTCGATCACCTCTCCGGGACGCCCCGTGAGCACCTTGGCGGCGCGAATGATCCTCATGAGCACAGCCTGCCATGCGCCTTAAGGCCGCGAGAAGGGGATCGTAAGCACCGCCCGGCACCGTGGAACCATGGCTGAGTACGACATCATCCGGATCTTCAACGCCCCTCGCGAGCTGGTGTGGGCCGCCTGGACCGAGCCCGAGCGCTTCTCCCGGTGGTTCGGGCCCAGGATGCTGGCCACGCCGGTGGGCCGGATCACCCTGGACGCCTGGCCCGGCGGGGTCTGGCGGGCCACGCTGGCGGGGGACGAAGGGTTCGAGGCGACGCTCGACGGCACGTACCGGGAAGTGATCAAGCCCAGGCGGCTGGTCTTCACCACCGGCGATTCGGTGGTGACGGTCGAGTTCGCGGCGGTGGACGGCAAGACGCGGATGCGCTTCCACCAGTACGGCGTCAACACCGACCAGCAGCACGCCGAGCAGGCCAAGGCGGGGTGGATCGAGTTCTTCGACCGCCTGGCCGAGCAGGTGGGGTAGCGGCGTCAGCGCGGGCCGGGCACGTGCCGGAGCAGGTCGCGCGCGTCTTCGAGCTTGTGGGTGGCGCCCTGCCGGTACGCCGCCTCGAACGCCTCCTCCCCGAGCGCTTCGCGCGCCCTCACCGCGACGCGCTCGATCTCGGCCAGCTCCGACGGACCCGCGGGAACCTGGATGTGCTCCCGGGCCGCGGCGGCCAGCCCGAGCAGGACGGCGGCCCGCTCGGCGGCCCCCGAGGCGGCGACGGCCGCGGCGGCGGCCGCCACGGCCAGCGCCATCGTGCTCGGGTCGCCGATCTTCTCCCCCGCGGCCAGCGCCTCCTCATGCAGGTCCAGGGCGGCCTCCGGGTCGCCGCGCAGCTCGGTGAGGTAGCCCAGCTCGATGAGCGTGGTGGGCAGGTGCAGCGAGGGCTCGACGTCCGGATCGCGCGGCACCCCTTCCAGGAGGCGGCTCAGGTGCCCCTCGGCCAGGTCGAACCGGCCTGCCCGGCGCGCGGCGAAGGCCAGGCCCATCTCGCCCATCATCTCGCCCTCCTTGAAGCCCTGGCCGGCGGCCAGCTTCATGGCGTGCCCGCAGAGCTCGATGGCGCGCTCGTACTCGCCGTTCTCCAACGCGACCCAGCCCAGCCAGGCGGTACGCGTGGCGACCGCCGGCCACAACCCCAGGTCCTCGGCCATCCGCAGCCCCTCCCCGAACAGCCGGTTGGCCCGCTCGTAGTCGATCGCCATCCAGGCCAGCGACGCCAGCCACTCGGTGGCCTGCAGCAGCCCCCAGCGGTCGCCCAGCTCGGTGAACAACCCCGCGCTCTCCTCGCCGGCCCGCTCCAGCGCCTCGAGGTCCCGCTGCGTGAACGCGGTTCTGGCCTGCCTGCTGAGCGCGGCCGCGACGCCCCACTTGTCGCCGACCGCCCTGAACGTGGCCAGCGCCTTGCCCACCAGCTCCTGATCGGTAGGCATGTCCTTCATGTGCATGGAGACGAACAGCTCGGCCCTGGCCCGCTCGCCCGGGTCGTCGAGCCCTTCGAGCGAGGCCTCCCATGGGACGTCCTCACCCAGCATGAGCGCGAACCCGGCCTCCCACGCGACCGCCCTGGCCCTGGCGCGACCGGTCTCCCCTTCGATGGCCAGTGCGGTCGCCAGCGCTCGCCTGCCCTCGGCCAGCCTGCCGCGCAGGAACCAGTACCAGGCCAGTGCGTCCACCAGCCGCGCCGCGCTGTCACCGTCCCGCCGGGCGACCGCCGTGTCGAGGGCCGCGCGCATGTTCGCGGCCTCCGCGTCCAGGCGCAGCAGCCAGTCGCGCTGCTCGTGCCCGTGCAGGCCCGGCCCAGCCTGTACGGCCAGGGCCAGGTAGTGGCGCAGGTGCGCGAGACGTACCCGATCGAGCTCACCGGCGTCGGCCAGCCGGGCGACGCAGTACTCGGACACCGATTCGAGCAGCCGGTACCTGACGCCCGCGGGGCCGTCGGCGACGACCACCAGGGAACGGTCGACGAGGCGGACCAGCAGGTCGAGCACGTCCAGGTCCGTTCCGGCCCCATCCGTCCCGGCCCCGTCTGGTTCGGCGCAGAGGGACTCGGCGGCCTCCAGCGTGCACCCGTCGGCGTGTACGGCCAGGCGGCGCAGGACGCGGCGTTCCTCGTCGGACAGCAGGTCCCAGCTCCAGTCGATCACCGCCGTCAGCGTCTGCTGGCGGGCCGGGGCGCCGCGCTGCCCGGAGGCCAGCAACCGGAACCTGTCGTCCAGCCTGGCCACCACACCCTGCACGCCGAGCGCCCGTACCCGGGTCGCGGCCAGCTCCAGCGCCAGCGGGATGCCGTCGAGCCGCCTGCAGAGCTGCGCGACGGCCTGCGCGTTGCCCGCGTCGAGCTTGAAGCCGCGGGCGGAGGCGGCGGCGCGGATCACGAACAACCTGACGGCGTCGGAGCGGGCCATGGTCGCCAGGTCGGTGGCGACGGGCACGTCGAGCGGCGGCACGCTCCACAACACCTCGCCCTCCACGGCCAGCGGCTCCCTGCTCGTGGCCAGGATCCGCAGGTCTGGACAGGCCCGCAGGAGCAACTCGGCCAGCTCGGCGACCTGCTCGACTACGTGCTCGCAGTTGTCCAGGACCAGCAACGTGCGACGAGGCCTGAGCGCGGCCGTCAACTGCCGCGCCAACGCCTCTTGTCCGACATCCGGCGCGCGGGATGCGATCCCCTGACCGACATCAGGCGCGCCGGACGCGCGCCTCTCCCCACCGCCCGGGCGGCCGTCGGATGGAGGGCCGCCTTTGGCGCCGGGAGCCTCGGGGGCGGGTGAGGGTTTGGGGGCGGCGTCCTCCCTGATGTCCAGGGCCGCCATGACGGCTTCGGCCGGGGAGCGGGACGCCTGGTCCAGCGCGACCAGCCACGCCCCGTCCGCGAACCCGGCCACCAGCCGGTTCGCGGCCTCCAGCGCCAGCCGGGTCTTGCCGACCCCGCCGCTGCCCGTGAGCGTCACCAGCCGCTCGTCCCCGACCAGCGCGCACACCTCGGCCAGGGCGTCGTCCCGGCCGATCAGCTTGCTGACGGAGGCGGGCAGGTTCGTCAGGGGACGCTCGGCGGGCACGCTCAGCGCCGGATCCTGCCCGAGTACGGCCTGGTGGAGCGCGACCAGCTCGGGTCCGGGGTCGAGCCCGAGCTCGTCGGCCAGCCGTTCGCGCAGCTCCCCGTACGATGCCAGGGCCTCGCTCTGACGTCCGGCCCGGTAAAGGGCCCGCATGTGTACGGCCCGCAGCCGCTCCCTGAGCGGATGCCTGGCCACGAGATCGCCCAGCTCCCCCACGAGCAGCCCGTGTTCCCCCAGCTCCAGCCGCGACTCGGCCTGCTGCTCCAGGGCAGACAACCGCTGCTCCTCGAGCCGGACGATGACCGATCTGGTGTACTCCTCGTCCGCGAAGTCCGCGAACGCCGGACCCCGCCACAACGCCAGCGCGTCGGCCAGGAACCCCGCCCTGGTCCGGAGGCTGTCGGCGGCCTCGGCCCGCGACAGCAGACCGGCGAACCGGGCGGCGTCCACGGCCCCGTCGTCGGGGCGCAGCAGGTAGCCGGGCGCGCGGGAGACGACGAGGTTCTTGCCCCCGGGTTCGGCGTCTTCGAGCGCCTTGCGCAACTGCGAGACGCGTACCTGGAGCGCGCCCGCGGGATTACCCGGGGGTTCCTCGCCCCACAGGTCGTCGACCAGCCGATCGACGGACACCGGATGGCCCTCGTGGACGAGCAGGTCCACGAGGAGCGCGCGTACCTTGAGCCCTGGGATCGTGACGGCGTCCCCGGCGTCGGTCCACACGGCCAGCGGTCCCAGCACCCCAAAACGCATGTTCGTCACCTTATGCGCGGGGGCGGGTCATGTGGCGCGCGGCGCCTTCTTGGCTGAGCCGCGGTAGAGGTCGGCGTCGTAGCGGCGGTCGTTGTCGTCGAGCTTGGCCTGCGCGGCCTCCACCAGGTCGACGCCCAGGACGTCCGCCAGCCGGACCAGATAGAGGGTCACGTCGCCCAGTTCGGTACGCATTCTGGCGAGCGTGTCGGGGTCGGGGCTGCTGGACTCGTCGGCCGTGAGCCACTGGAACTCCGCCACCAGCTCCCCGACCTCGCCCGCCAGCGCCATCACCAGGTTCTTCGGCGTGTGGAACTGCTCCCACTCCCTGACCCGCGCGAACTCCCGCAGGCGTACGGCAAGGCGCTCCAACTCCGTCGTCACGTCACACGACCCTACCGACATGCGCCGGTAAGTTGCGCTTGGGCCAGGCGCATTATCTCGACATTGTGCAGGAAGGCTGTATCGCGAGCCTGACAGGCCAGGAACCGCGCCGATCCTTCTTCCGCTGAGCCCGGTCGAGTGGCACCGGCTCTCGTACCATGATTGTGTGCAGGGCCTTCTTCGCTCCGTGTGGAACGAGCCCCGTCCCCCCGACGCCTCGCCGCGGGTGTGGCGGGACTGGGCGCTCGTGGGGGTGCTGGTGCCGATCGCGGTGCTCGAAGGGGTGCTGCGGCCGGATCTTCCGTGGCGGGCCCTCTCAGTGATCATCACTGTCGGGCTGGTGCCCACGATGTTGTGGCGCCGTACCAGACCGCTGTTGATGGTGGTGATCGTCTTCGGCACCACGAGCCTGGCCCCGCTGTTCACGGGCGGCCATCGTTCGGAGACGTACACGATGGCGTTTCTGCTGCTCCTGGTGTACGCGTTGTTCCGGTGGGGGTCCGGGCGCGAGGCCGTGATCGGGTTGATGATCATGCTCGCCGCGGTCGGCCTCTCGATGGCCTTCTACGATCTCGTCCCTCCTGACGCCGTCGGCGCATTCGTCGTCATGTTCTCGGCGATCGCCATGGGCACGGCGTTCCGGTATCGGTCCAGAGCGAGGATGCGTGAGCTCGATCAGGTCAAGCTGCTCGAACGCGAACAACTGGCTCGCGACCTGCACGACACCGTCGCCCATCATGTCTCGGCCATGGCGATCCGCGCCCAGGCGGGCCTGGCGACGTCGGCCTCACACCCGAACGCCGCGACCGAGGCGCTCCGCGTGATCGAGGCCGAGGCGTCGCGCACCCTCGCCGAGATGCGCGCCATGGTCCGTCTCCTCCGGCGGAACGAACCGGCGGAGCTGTCCCCGGGCTGGCACATCACCGATCTCGAACAGCTCGCCGGCCGAGCCCGCGTCGGCCCGTACGTGGACGTGGAGATCTCCGGCGATCTCGACGACCTGCCCCCTTCCGTTGGGGCCGCGATCTACCGCATCGCTCAGGAGTCGGTCACCAACGCCCGGCGACACGCCCGTCACGCCACCTGCATCGAGGTACGCGTCGCCGCCGACGACACTGCGGTGCGTCTGCGCGTGAGCGACGATGGCGACATCAGCTCCGTACGCACGGTCGCGGCGCCCGGATACGGCCTCATCGGCATGATCGAACGCGCCGGCCTGCTCGGCGGCACCTGCGAAGCGGGCCCGAACCCCGGTCGAGGCTGGACCGTCACCGCCGTATTACCCCGAACCGGAGCGACCACGTGAGCATTCGAGTGATCGTCGCCGACGACCAGGAGATCGCCCGCACCGGGCTCAGAATGATCCTCGACGCCCAGCCGGGCATCGACGTCATCGGCGAGGCCGCCGACGGGCGCCGCGCCGTCGAGCTCGCGCTGCGTCTGCGTCCCGACGTGTGCCTGTTCGACATTCGCATGCCGCGCCTCGACGGCATCGAAGCCACCCGCTCCCTCGCCGGACCGGACGTCGACGACCCCATCGCCGTCGTCGTCATCACCACGTTCGACCTCGACGAATACGTCTACGCCGCCCTCCGCGCCGGCGCCCGGGGCTTCCTGCTCAAAGACGCCGGGCCCGACCTGCTCTCCCAGGCCGTACGCGCGGCGGCCAACGGCGACGCACTCATCGCCCCGAGCATCACCGCCCGCCTCCTCGAGGCCTTCGCCGACGCCGGGCAGACCTCAGCGCCGGTGCAACCCATCGAGGCGCTCACGGGCCGGGAGGAGCAGATCCTCGCCACCGTCGCGCGTGGGCGGACCAACAGCGAGATCGCCGACGAGCTGCACATCTCTCTCAGCACCGTCAAGAGCCACATCGCGAGCCTGATGACCAAGCTCGGCGTCCGCAACCGCGTCGAGATCGCGATGTGGGCGTACGCGACCAACCGCGTCAGAAACTGAGGCCCGGATCACCCATTCGGCCACGGCCAGATTGATCGCCCACCCCGCGCCCATCAGCAGCGCCTTGCTGACCCCACCAGGCGCTCCGGCAATCAGGAACCACGGCAACTGCGTGAACGCCTGCGTCCCCGCCCCGAGACCGATCGCATAACCGCGAATCATCCAGGCACGGTGCCGCCCGATGTCCCGGCGCCGAATCGCCACGAATCCCAGGACAATGGACCCGACCATGGCCGATCCGAACACGAGCCGAAAGGCGACAAGGAGCAGGCGGTCGTTCTCGGGCCCGGGGTAGAACAGCGTCATCCACAACCCGGAAAGCGCGGCGACGAGCCCACACGGGACCAGTAACCGCCCGACGGCGCGATGCCACCCGGCCCTCCGGCGTCGAAACCCGCGCGCGAATTGAAAGGCTCCCAGAAAGCTGTACAGGCTGACGCCGAAAATGTGCAGCACGACAGGGACGGGCGCCGCGAAGAACCGCGCGTTGCCTGGCGTGATTTCCGCGCCGGAGGTCAGTTCGGTGAGACGGATAGCGCCGGCGGCCACCGGAACGACGCTGAGTGCGATCAGTCCGATGGGTACGAGCCATTGCGCCCTGGAGGAGGTCATGACCCGATCGTGACGGCTGGGGCGGTGCCGGCTCATCCGCGGAAAGGCCCGATCCGAGTCACCCGATAGGCCACCGGCAAAGTCGTACTTTCGGCCGTTGAGCCGCTGCGCGGGTCTTGGACACACTGAGGCTTCGTGGTGGTATCCAGCCCCCACCCGCAAATGGATGAGGAGAATGCGATGAAGGCGTTCATCTTGCGCTCGTACGGCTCACCCGACGTCCTCGATCTCACGGAGATCGACACGCCCGTACCGGGCGACGACGAGGTCCTGGTACGGGTGCGCGCCACCTCCGTCCAGCCCTACGACTGGCACTTCATGAGAGGCGAGCCGTACATCGCCCGCCTGATGGGCGGCGGCCCGGGGCTGCGCAAGCCGAGCATCAGCATCTTGGGCGCCGACATAGCCGGTCAGGTCGAGGCGGTCGGGAAGGACGTGACGGAGTTCCGCCCCGGCGACGAGGTGTTCGCCATGTCCAAACAGGGCGGCTTCGCCGAATACGTCTGCGTTCCAGAAAGCGAACTGGCGCCGAAACCGAAGAACCTGTCGTTCGAGGAAGCGGCGGCGGTCCCGCTCGCAGCCAACACCGCCCTGCTCGCCCTGCGCGAGCAGGGACGCATTCAGCCGGGCCAGAAAGTTCTCGTCAACGGCGCTTCGGGAGGCGTGGGCACATTCGCCGTCCAGCTCGCCAAAGCGTTCGGCGCGAAGGTCACCGGCGTCTGCAGCACGCGCAACATGGACCTGATCCGATCGATCGGCGCGGACGAGGTCATCGACTACACCAAAGAGGATTTCACGCGGAACGGACAACGGTACGACCTCCTGCTGGACATCGCGGGCAGCCATTCCGGCTCGGCGTACCGGCGGGTGCTTACTCGCAAGGGGGCCTGCGTCGTCGTCGGGGGGCGGGCCGGCCGCTGGTTAGAACCCGCCGGCCACACGTTCGCGACGCTCGTGGCGGGGCTGTTCGTGTCGCAGAGGGTGGTCTTAGCGGACGTGGTCGGATGCAAAGAGAACAAGCAGAACCTGATGACGCTGACCGAGCTCATCGAAGAAGGCGAGGTTGCTCCGGTAATCGACCGGAGCTACCCCTTCGAGGAGATCCCGGCTGCCATCAGATATCAGGAAGAGGGCCACGCCTCGGGGAAGGTCGTCATAGCGATCTGAAGCCCCGAGCGCGAGGTCGCTGCAGCCTGTGTTGCATGTAGTGCTCCTGATAGTGCAACATGGAGACATGAGTGCCAGCCGTACGCCCGTCCCCCTGACCGAGGAGGACAAAGAGCTTCTGGAAGCGATCCGTACGCCCGGAACTCCGGAGAATGCGGCTGTCCAACATCTGGCGGGTCAGGCGCTAGGCCCCGAGACATCCGCTGCCGCAGCCCTGCACGCGCTGGTCGACGTAGCACGTAAGGCAGTCTTGGAAGAGGTCATGGTCACTGGATACGCGGCTCTCGCTGCCGCGCAGGATGACGAGGATCGTGCCTTCAGCCGCGCCGCACGCCGCCGCACCGCCAAGGTCTCCGTCGACTGATGCCCTCCAGCAGCGGATTCCCCCTCCGTGGTCGCGTCTATATGGCCGACCTCGGCGAGGAATACGGCGAGAAGCCGTACGTCATCGTCAGTAACAACGCCCGCAACCGTGCCCTGCCTAGTTACCTCGGTGTACGGATCACCACATCCACCAAACCCCCATTGCCGAGCATCATCGAACTCACTAAAGAGGATCCCGTGGTCGGCCGCGCCCTGTGCGATGACATCGTGATCCTTTTTGCCGAAGACCTCCGTCGCGAACTGGGCGGCTTGAGTCTCCAAACGATGATGCGCATCGGCCAAGGATTGCGGCACGCCCTGGCGCTCTGAGGCCCGGAAGAGGCCGCCGGCGCCTCGCATACCACCTATCCGTACGCCGCCGTGCTTTCCCGGACGATCAGCTCCGTGGCCAGTTCCACCCGCTTGGTCTCCGGGACCTCGCCCCGCCCCATCGCCAGCACCGTACGAGTCGCCAACGCCGCCATCTCCTGCAGCGGCTGCCGCACCGTCGTCAGCGGTGGCCAGGCCGACTTGGCCAGGGGCAGGTCGTCGAAGCCCACCACGCTCAGATCCTCGGGAACGCGTAGCCCCCGCTGCCGGGCCGCCTCGAACACCCCGAACGCCATCAGATCACTGCCGGCGAAGATCGCCGTCGGCCGCTTGTCCAGCGAGAGCAGTGCGTGCCCCTCGTCGTGGCCCGAGTCCACCAGGAATGTGCCACGCCGGATCAGTTCGGGCGCGATCGGCACCCCGGCCGTCTCCAGCGCCGCACGGTAGCCGTCCACGCGCGCCTGGCTGCACAACATGTCTGCCGGGCCGCTGATCGTGGCGATCCGGCGGTGGCCCAGCTCCAGCAGGTGCCGGGTGGCGGCCAGACCGCCGTTCCAGTTGGTCGCCCCCACCGAGACGACCCCCGGCGCGGGCTCGCCCTCCGGGTCCACCACCGCGAACGGCAGCGAGCGCGCGCTCAGCTGGGCCTGGATCCCGGTGGAGAGCCGGGACGCGACGATCACCACGCCGTCGGTCCTGCGGGCGGCCAGCCGTTCCAGCCAGTCGCGGCCCGGACCCGCATGCGTGTGCAGGACGGAGATGACCACGCTCGCCCCGCCCTCGTGGGCCGCGCTCTCCGCCCCGCGGACGATCTCCATGGCCCACGGCGACTCGATCTCGGCGAAGACCAGGTCGACCAGGCCGGCCGGGGTGTCGTCCTGGCTGATGCGCCGCTGGTAGCCGTGCTCCTGCAGCAGCCGCTCGACCCGGTGGCGGGTCGCCGGAGCGACTTCTGGACGCCCGTTGATGACCTTCGAGACCGTCGGGATGGAGACTCCGGCCTCCTCCGCGATCAGTGCGATCGTCACCCGCCTCTTCGCTGACACAAATCGGGAGTGTAGCCGAAAGTTTCGGTTTGGGATCGCTCCCATCCTAGGTGTTGACGCTTTACCTGCCGTTTACTTACGATCCGGGCAACGAAACTATCGGGGGGTTCACGAAACTTTCGCCAACGCCGAGGAAGGGACCCCTAATGAAACGAAGTCTGGTGTTGATCGCGACCGCCGTGCTCGTGGCCGGCTGTGGTGGTGGCGGCGGTGGGGCACCCGCTACGCCTCAGCAGGGCTCGTCGGCCAAGGTCACGCTCGAGTGGTGGCACCTGTCGACCGCCGAGCCGCTCAAGTCGCTGTGGGCGCAGCGGGCCAAGGAGTTCGAGGCCAAGAACCCGAACGTCACCATCAAAGCCACCGTCCTCGAGAACGACGCCTACAAGGCCAAGCTCACCACGATCACGCAGTCGGGCAAGGCGCCCGACCTGTTCGCCACGTGGGGCGGCGGTGTGCTCAAGCAGCAGATCGACGCGGGCCTGGTCAAGGACATCTCCGGCGACGTCTCCTCCGTGCTCGGCAACTTCACGCCGGCCGCGCTGAGCGCGTACCAGGTCGACGGCAAGACGTACGGGTTGCCGACCGACATCGGCCTGGTCGGCTTCTGGTACAACAAGAAGCTCTTCGAGAAGGCGAGCATCACGGAGCCGCCGGCCACCTGGTCGGCGTTCCTCGAGGACGTCAAGAAGCTCAAGGCCGCGGGCGTCACCCCGATCGCCCTGGCCGGCAAGGAGAAGTGGCCGGGCCACTACTACTGGGCCTACCTCGCCATGCGCATCGCCGGACTGCCGGCGCTCCAGCAGGCGGGCGTCGACCACGACTTCACCAAGCCCGACTTCGTGGCCGCGGGACAGCAGGTCAAGGCCCTGGCGGACCTGCAGCCGTTCCAGAAGGGCTTCCTGGGCGCGGCCTACTCCACCCCTGACGGGCAGGCGGCCACGATGGGCAACGGCAAGGCGGCCATGGAGCTGATGGGCCAGTGGGCGCCGAGCGTGCAGGCCGACGCGGGCAAGGGTCTCGGCGACGACCTGGGATTCTTCCCCTTCCCCGCGGTCGAGGGCGGCAAGGGCTCGATCTCGGACGCGTTCGGCGGCGGCGGCGGGCTGGCCGTGGGCGCGGACGCCCCGCCGCAGGCGGTGGAGTTCGTGAAGTTCATGACCGAGATGGACAACCACTCCAAGGCCGTGGCGTCCGGCGGCGTGCTGCCGGTGCTCAAGGGCGAGGAGAGCGCGGTGAAGGACGCCAACCTCAAGCAGGTGGCGACCCTGCTCGCCGCGGCCGGCGGCTACCAGCTCTACCTGGACCAGGCCTACCCGCCCGCGGTCGGCCAGCAGGTCAACGACAGCGTGGCCGAGCTCATCGGCGGTACGAAGACGCCGCAGGAAGTCGGCCAGGACATCTCCGAAGTGGCCAAGAGCGAAGAATGACGACACTCACGAGAGGGCCGGAGGCGGTCAAGCTTCCGGCCCCCGCCCCTGCCGCCCGGCGGCGCGGCCGCTGGGTGACCATCATGCTGTTCCTGCTGCCCGCGCTGGTCCTCTTCCTGCTGCTGGTCGTGGCCCCCATCCTGGTGGCGGCATATTCCAGCGTGTTCAGGTGGAACGGGTTCGGCGGGCTGCCGACCAACTTCATCGGGCTGGCCAACTTCACCCGGTTGTTCAGCACCGAGATCTTCGTCCAGGACATGTGGCACCTGCTGGTCCTCGTCGTGTTCTCGGTCGTGATCCAGCTGCCGTTCTCGCTGGCCATCGCCATGCTGCTGAACCAGCGCATGCGCGGGCGGGCGCTCTACCGGGTGGTGTTCTTCGCGCCGTACGTGCTCTCCGAGGTGATCACCGGCGTGCTGTTCTCGCTGATCCTCGCGCCTGACGCGGGCATGGCGAACCAGCTGCTGTCGGTGTTCGGGATCGACTCGGAGTGGCTGGCCGACCCGGCCACCGTGATGCCGTCGCTCTTCCTGGTCATGACCTGGAAGTACTTCGGCTTCCACATGATGATCTACCTGGCCGGGCGCCAGAACATCCCCAACGAGCTCATCGAGGCCGCCCAGATCGACGGCGCGACGAGCTGGAAGACGTTCCGGCACATCACGCTGCCGCTGCTCGGCCCGACGATCCGGATCAGCGTCTTCCTGTCCGTCATCTACACCATCCAGCTCTTCGACCTGGTCTGGATCCTCACCCAGGGCGGGCCGTCGCACTCCTCGGAGACGATGGCCGTCACGATGATGGACTGGGGCTTCAAGCGCTCCCAGGTCGGGTACGCCAGCGCGATCAGCGTCGTGATGTTCGCGCTCAGCCTCGTCTTCGCCCTCGTCTACCAGCGTTTCGTGATGCGCCGCGACCTGGCGGGCGCGACCACCAACTTGGGAGGCCGCCGATGATCCATCGGAAGAAGCCCGCGGCCAGAAACAACACGCTGCCCCTGCACGTGATCGCGTGGATCGTCGGCGCGTTCATCCTCATCCCGGTGGTGTACGCGCTGCTCGGCGGGTTCAAGGAGAACAGCGAGCTGTCCACCAACCCCTTCGGCCTGCCGGAGACCTGGGTGACGGCCAACTACACCGACGTGCTCGGGTCGGGCTCGTTCTGGTTGCAGCTGTGGAACAGCACGTTCATCGCGGTCATCACGACCGTGCTGACGGTGGCGCTGGCGGCGCTGGCGGCGTTCGTCTTCGCCAGGTTCGCCTTCCGGGGCAGGGAGCTGTACTTCACGTTGTTCACCGCGGGGCTGATGTTCCCGTTCGCGGTGGCCATCCTGCCGATCTTCGTGTTGCTGCGCACGTTCGGGCTGCTGGACAACCCGCTCGGCGTCATCCTGACGCAGGCCGCCTTCGGCCTGCCGCTGACGATCATCATTCTGCGCGGCTTCTTCCGCAGCATCCCCGGCGAGATCGAGGAGGCGGCCATCATCGACGGCTGCGGCCCGTTCGGGTTCTTCTGGCGGATCCTGCTGCCGATGGCCCGCCCCGCGATCGCCACCGTCTCGGTGCTGGCCATCGTGGGCAGCTGGAACAACTTCATGTTGCCGCTCGTGGTCTTCAGCGACGAGGCGAGCTGGACGCTGCCGCTGGGCATCCAGCAGTTCCAGGGCCAGTACGCCTCCGACACCGCCCGCATCCTGGCCTATCTCGTCCTGGCCATGGTGCCCGCGCTCGGTTTCTACGCCATAGCCGAACGGCACCTGATCGGTGGTCTCACCGCGGGTGCGACGAAGGGGTGACCATGCTCCACGTGTCCGGAACCCAGCTCGTCACGGACGACGACACACCGGTACGACTCCGCGGAGTGGGCCTCGGCGGCTGGCTGAACATGGAGAACTTCATCACCGGCTACCCCGCCAACGAGAGCTCCATGCGGTACGCCGTGCGCGGCGTGCTGGGCGAGGAGCGGGCGGAGCTGTTCTTCGACCGGCTGCTGACCTCGTTCTTCACCGAGGAGGACGCGGCGCTGCTGGCCGGGCTCGGCATGAACTGCGTGCGCATCCCGATCAACTACCGCCACTGGGAGTCCGACGACCGGCCGTTCGAGATCGACCAGCGCGGCTTCCGGCACCTGGACCGGGTGATCGGGCTGCTCGGCGAGCACGGCGTCTACAGCGTGATCGACCTGCACGCCCTGCCCGGGGCCCAGAACCAGCACTGGCACTCCGACAACCCCACGCACGTGGCCGGGCTCTGGCAGCACCGCCACTTCCAGGACCGGGCGGTGCACCTGTGGGAGGTCATCGCCGACCACTACCGCGACCACCCGTGGGTGGCGGGCTACAACCCGGTCAACGAGCCGGGCGACCTCACGGGCAAGGTGATCGGCCCGTTCTACGACCGGCTGGTGAAGGCGGTACGGGCGGCGGACCCGCGGCACATCCTGTTCCTGGACGGCAACACCTACTCCACCGATTTCTCGATATTTCGTGAGGTGTATGAGAACACGGTCTTTGTTCTCCACGACTACGCCCTGGCCGGTTTCGCCCACGGTGGCCCCTACCCCGGGTACACCCGCGGCGAGTGGTGCGACCGCAGCGAGCTGGAGCGTACCTTCGCCAAGCGTTCCCGCTTCCAGCGCGAGACGGGCACGCCCTTGTGGGTGGGCGAGTTCGGGCCCGTCTACAGCGGGGACCCGGCGGTGGACACGCAGCGGTACCAGATCCTGCGCGACCAGCTGGCTATCTACGACGGCCAGGGCGTGGGCTGGTCGTTGTGGACGTACAAGGATGTGGGCCTGCAGGGGCTGGTGCACGCGTCCGGGCCGCACCTGCGGCGGTTCGGGGGGTTCATCGCCAAGAAGCAGCGGCTCGGCGCGGACCGGTGGGGCTCCACCATGGAGGAGTCGGCGGACGTGCTCGCCCCGCTGCACGCGCTGATCGAGACGGAGTTCCCGGCCTGGCGGCCGTACCCGTGGGGAGCCAGATACCAGAGCGACGACCTCATCAGGCACATCCTGATCGCGCAGGCGCTGCTGCCCGAGTACGCCGAGCTGTTCCGCGGGCTCGGCGACGACGAGCTGACCGCCCTGGCCGACTCGTTCCTCCTCGATCGGTGCGTACGCCGCGAACCCCTCCTCGACCTGCTGGCAGACAACCTCGGTGGCGCCACGGAGCGCTCGCGGATCCGCAGGATCAGATAATCTGATTCCATGAAGGTGATGACTGCCACTGAGGCGTCACGAAGCTTCGCGACGGTTCTCGACGAGGCCGAGCGTGGGGAGACCATCATGGTTACGCGTGGTGGGAAGCGGATCGCGGTGATCGGCCCTGCGCCCGCGGCGCCCGGACGTATGGTCAAGGCGTTCCTCGCCAGGAGTGCGGGCACGGTGGACAACGATTTCGGGGCCGATATAGCGGCGGCTCGGGAGACGGTCGACGACGAGATGAGGAGCACGTGGCCCGACGTCTGATCTTGGACACCGGTGTGCTCATCGCTACGGAGCGGGGCAAGGCGTCTGTGGACACGGTGATCGGGGATGCTGATGATGTGGCCATCGCTGCGATCACCGTGGCGGAGTTGCTTGCCGGGGTGGAGATGGCAGACGATGCGCGTCGCGCCAACCGGCAGGCTTTCGTGGATGAGGTCCTCGCTTTGATCCCGGTCGAGGAGTACACCACGGACGTCGCCAGAGTCCATGCTCGTCTCATGGCGCATATCCGGAGAGAGGGCAAGAAGAGGGGCGCGTACGATCTGCTGATCGCCGCCACGGCCGCGACTACAGCAAGGACCATCATCACGATGGACTCGTCAGCCGCATGCGACGACCTCCCTGGCGTGCGGGCTCAGGTGGTGCCCCGCTGACGGCAACCCCGACGGCGCCGCATCGATTAGGACGAATGCCTTGAAAGTGTGCTTCACGCCACGGTCGGCACACTCTCGCTTCCGACGCTTGCGCTAGGTATGCTCAGCCTGCCCTAATTTAGGCAAGCCTTTCCTCAGCGTGCGGAGTTGACGGTGTTCGCCAGTTACCTCATTGGATTGCGCGAAGGTCTGGAGGCGGCTCTCGTCGTCTCCGTCCTCATCGCCTTCCTGGTCAAGAGTGACCGAAAGGACAAGCTCTCCCAGGTCTGGACCGGCGTCGGCGCGGCCGTCGCGCTGTCCGTGGCGTTCGGGGCGCTGCTGACCTTCACCGCGGCGCATCTGGAATACACCAGCCAGGAGCTGTTCGACGCGATCACCTCGCTGCTCGCCGTCGTGTTCGTCACCTGGATGATCTTCTGGATGCGGCGGGCGGCCCGCGCGCTTTCCGGCGAGCTGCGCGGCAAGCTCTCCGACGCGCTCCAGCTCGGCTCGCTCGCGGTGGTCGTGATGGCGTTCCTGGCC
This sequence comes from Nonomuraea marmarensis, assembly GCF_043197025.1. Classification (NCBI taxonomy): domain Bacteria; kingdom Bacillati; phylum Actinomycetota; class Actinomycetes; order Streptosporangiales; family Streptosporangiaceae; genus Nonomuraea; species Nonomuraea marmarensis. The sequence goes on along the minus strand of NZ_JBICRM010000003.1, from coordinate 167,783 downwards.
GTCGCCCGCGAAGGGCTGGAGACCGCGCTGCTGTTCTTCGCCTCCGTGCAGGGCGCCACCACCACGGCGGCGCCGCTGATCGGGATCAGCCTGGGGCTGCTCACCTCCGTGCTCATCGGCTGGGGCATCTACCGCAGCGCCGTGAAGATCAACCTGACCAAGTTCTTCACCTGGACGGGGCTGCTGCTGATCCTCGTGGCCGCCGGGATCTTCAAGTACGGCGTGCACGACCTCCAGGAGGCCGGCGTCCTGCCCGGTTTGAACACCTTCGCCTTCGACATCAGCGCCGTCCTGCCCGCCGACTCGTGGTACGGAGCGTTGTTGTCGGGCATGCTCAACATCACACCGCAGCCCAGCGTGGCCGAGGTCGTGGCCTGGGCCGTCTACCTCGTGCCCACCCTCTTCTTCTTCCTGCGCCCGCCGCGGGTGAAGACCACCCCGGCGCCCGCGTCCTCCGCGGCCTGAACAGGAGCATCATGCGTACCGCAATCCGCCTGTCCTTCGGCGCGCTCGCCCTGGCGGGGCTGACCGCCTGCGGCTCGGGGAACGCCCCGGCCGCGTCCTCCGGCCCCGGAAAGATCACGGTGGCGGCATCCGACACCGAGTGCAAGGTCGCCGCCGCCGAGGTCGCGGCGGGCACCACCACGTTCACGATCACGAACGGCGGCAACAAGGTCACCGAGTTCTACGTGTACGCCCCCGGCGACCGCGTCATGGCCGAGGTCGAGAACATCGTGCCCGGGCTGACCAGGGAGCTCATCGCCGAGCTGCCGGCCGGCGCGTACGAGACCGTGTGCAAGCCCGGCATGATCGGCAAGGGCATCCGGAACGCGCTCAAGGTGACCGGCGAGCACAAGGCGCTCAGCGCGGACGCCAAACTGGCCGAGGCGGTGGCCAGCTACAAGCGGTACGTCAAGTCGCAGAGCGATACGTTGCTGGTCAAGACGCAGGAGTTCGTGGACGCGGTCAAGGCGGGCAAGATCGACGAGGCCAAGGAGTTGTTCCCGATCTCGCGTACGTACTGGGAGCGCATCGAGCCCGTGGCGGAGATCTTCGGCGACCTCGACCCGGCCATCGACGCCCGCGAGGCCGACCTGGCCGAGGGCGAGGAGTGGACCGGCTTCCACAAGATCGAGAAGGATCTGTGGATCACCAAGGACATCAGCAAGGCCGGCCCGCTGGCCGACAAGCTGATCGCCGACGTCAAGACCATCGTGGCGAAGTCGAACGCCGCCGAGCTCACCCCGCTGAACCTGGCCAACGGCGCCAAGGAGCTGCTCGACGAGGTCGCGACCGGTAAGATCACCGGCGAGGAGGACATCTGGTCGCACACCGACCTGTGGGACTTCGACGCCAACCTCGAAGGGTCCAAGGCCGCCGTGCAGTCGCTCCGGCCCGTGCTCGAAGAGCGCGCGCCTGACCTGGTCAAGACGCTGGACGAGAAGTTCGCGGCGGCCGAGGCGGCGCTCGCGGCGCACCAGAAGGGCGACGGCTGGCAGCTGCACAACGAGCTGTCCAAGGCCGAGCTGAAGACGTTGTCGGACGCGATCAACGCGCTGGGCGAGCCGATCAGCAAGATCGCCCCGGTCGTCGCGAAGTAGCGGAGGTGTGGTCATGGGCGAGCGGATGAGCCGTAGAGGGCTGTTCGGGCTGGGCGCGGCGGGTGCGGCCGTGGTCGGGGCCGGGGTCGTGGGCGCGAACGCGCTGCTCGACGAGCCGCCGGTCGCGCACGCCGCCTCCACCTCCGACCCGTTCCCCTTCTACGGCGAGCACCAGGCGGGCATCGTCACGCCCGCCCAGGACCGGCTGCACTTCGTGTCGTTCGACGTCACCACGGACAAGCGAGCCGACTTGGTCGAGCTGCTGCAGGAGTGGACGGCCGCGGCGGCACGGCTGACGCAGGGCAAGGAGGCGGGGGCGTTCGGCGCGGTGGGCGTGCCCCCGGAGGCCCCGCCCGACGACACGGGTGAGGCCCTCGGGCTGCCCGCCTCGGGGCTGACGCTGACGATCGGCTTCGGGGCCTCGCTATTCGACAAGCGGTTCGGGTTGGAGGGCAAACGCCCAGCGGCTCTCGCCGATTTGCCGAAATTTCCGGGAGAGCAGCTGATTCCGGAAATTTCCGGCGGCGACATCTGCGTGCAGGCGTGCGCCCACGACCCCCAGGTCGCCGTACACGCCATCCGCAACCTGGCCAGGATCGGCTTCGGCAAGGTCTCCGTACGCTGGTCGCAACTCGGCTTCGGCCGTACGTCCTCAACTTCCCGGGCCCAGGCCACACCCCGCAACCTGATGGGCTTCAAGGACGGCACGAACAACCTCAAGCTGGAGGACGCCGACCTGCTGCAACAGCAGTTGTGGGCCGCTGCGCAGGACGGCAGCGCCTGGATGGCGGGCGGCAGCTACGTGGTCACCAGGAAGATCAGGATGACCGTCGAAACCTGGGACCGCACGTCACTCGCCGAGCAGGAGCAGATCTTCGGCCGGAACAAGGGCGAGGGCGCCCCGCTGGGCAAGAAGGCCGAGTTCGACCCGCTGGACTTCGCGGCCAAGGGGCCGGACGGGCAGCCGTACATCAAGGTCGACGCCCACGTGCGCCTGGCCCACCCGAGCGCAAACGGCAACGCGCACCTGCTGCGCAGGGGCTACAACTTCGTGGACGGCTCCGACGGGCTCGGCCGCCTGGACGCGGGCCTGTTCTTCATCGCCTACCAACGCGACCCGCGCAAGCAGTTCGTGCCCGTGCAGCTCAGCCTGGCCAAGAACGACCAGCTAAACGAGTACATCAAACACGTCTCCAGCGGCTTGTTCGCCTGCCCACCGGGCGTCCGGGACGCGGGCGACTACTGGGGCCGCACCCTCTTCGAGTAGTAGTGTCGGTACGCGTCCAGGACGAGGCCGTGAAAATGATGGACCGCGTGCTCCGACAACCCGGACCCGTCGGGGTCGTAAACGATCTTTCCCTGGGTGAACGCAGGGGTGCGCATCCTGCGCTGGACGCTCTCCACCAAGGCGATGTCCTCCACCTGGAGAACCTCGTCGATGTACCGGATGCTGTCCACCTCGGTCTCGTCGGGCTCCGCGGTCTCCTGATAGAAGTCCCAGATCTCGCGAGTCCGTTCCGGGCCGGCCGGGATGATCTGCAACACCATGAAGTTGGCCTGACAGATCCTCAGCAGATCCTCAACACGCCCCGGCCTACCTTCCTCTCGTACCGATCCAACGGGGAGGAAGACATGAACACCATGATCAAGCTCAGCACCGCCATCGCGGCCGGAGCCCTTTCGCTCGGCGCCCTCAGCGCGGCCCCCGTGCAGGCGGCCACCACCGGCGCGACCGCCGCCGGCACCGCCGCGGGATGCGCCAAGGTCGAGCACTGGACCGGCCGGGTCACGCAGAGCGTCAGGGTCACCAACAGATGCGGCCGCACGATCTCCTACCAGGTCAAGCGGCGCGGGCCCGACCCGCGTTGCACGGTCCTCGCCAACGGCCGGTCCTACACCTGGCAGTGGACGCGCTGGGGCGGCCAGTGGCAGGGCATCCGCTGGAACTGCGCCTGACCGGCGCGCTTGCCCGGCGGGGAGGGAACTCCCTCCCCGCCTCGGCGGTCCGCTCTCGCCCTCGCGGCGCCGCCGGAGCAGCCGCCGTCGATCGGCGTGGGCGGCGGCTTCGTCGTCTCCAGGCTCTGTGCGCCGAACAGGCCCTATCCGGAGAACCTCTTCGCGAGGTCCCGGGCCCATTGCGCGGCCTTGGCCGCCTGGTCGCCCGTGACGGGCGCGCCAGGCATCCGGCTCAGGCGCTCCACCTGCTCGGCGAAGCGCAGGTGCTCCCGGTGGGCGTGTTCCCGGCAAGCGAGGCAAGTGACGCTTTCCGGACGAGGGGAGGTCATCGCATAGGGCACCTGGAGTCCGCAACCGGTGGCGACGACACTCGGTGCGTCGGGCACGGCGCCCAACGTCGACGCGATCATATTGCGGTAGGCGGCACCGGCCTGCATCACCTTCTGCTCGACGTGGATGTGCGGATCGGTCTCGCTCATCTGCGCCCGCGCCTCCGTCCGAGTCGTCCCGGAATCAGACTAATGCGTTGACGGCTCAGGTTCGCGAGCACGCGGCCAGCCGCATCTGAATCAACGATGGGGGCGAGAGTCCGGGTGAGACGAGCCGCCAATGGGCAAGTCGTCGAGGTCAACGACACTCGAATGTCCGGCGAACAGCGCCACGGAACAGCCCCCGATCGAGGACCGGGGGCTGTGTGCGTTGGGGGATCGCGTGCGGTCTACAGATTGTCGAAGACTCCGGTCTTGACTCCCTCGGCGAACTTCGCCCAGACGGCCCCGCGCACCACCGTCGGATACACCTCAGGCTGCTCGCTGTCGCGGATCGCGACCATCCCGTTGGACAGCCGCTTGGCGTAGATGCACTCACCGCCTTGGCCGCTCGACGCGGTGATGTAGCCGTCGAAGTCCTCGACCTCTGCTCTCAGTTCAGGGCTCAACTCCACGTTCCGCTCTTTCCTTGATGCGCCGGATCGACAGGTGCTCGGGGAGCGCCGACCTGCGTATCGTGTCGAGTCGGTCCACCAGCGCCGCAATCTCTTTGGGGTCATGTACGACGCTACCGCGAAGGGCAGACTCGACAGATCCAGCGATCGGCACTCCGTCTTCCATTGCCAAGACCATCATGCCTGCGGTCGCCGCCGCACACCTTGCCTCGTAAGGCAGGAGCTGAACAGAGACCAGGCGCTGCTCGACCATCCTGATCAGATGTTCCAGCTGACGGAGAAGCACACCGGCGGCTCCCAGCGGACGATTCAGCAGTCCCTCGTCCAGCACAGCCAGGTATTTGAGCGGCTTGGACCGCTGGAAGATCTTCTGCCTCTCCAGGCGCGACTTGACGGACTCCTCTACCTGCTCTGGCATAGCGTTCGGCTCCCCCTCGAAGACGGCGCGTGCGTACTCTTCCGTCTGCACCAGACCTGGGAAGTTCATCGCCGCGAAGGTCATGATCGTCTCGGCGCGACGCTCGATCGGCGGCCACTCACGGAACCACTCCGGACTCCCGCTGCCGTGGATGTTGGGCCAGTGCAGGAGCAACTCTCCGCTGAGACCCAGCGCCTCTTCGCATTTGATGATCATCTCGTGGGTGGGTTTCTCATCCCCACGTTCAACATTCCCGATTCTCGATTTGCTGTATCCGGCTACTTTGCCGAGATTTGTCTGATTCATACCAGCGGCCAACCGGTATTTGCGGAGATCCACGCCGAAGCGCGCCGCTGGACCGGCGGTCGGATCAAGCTCCTTGGCGGCAGGCATCGCGTCCTCCGATGCAGTGGGGGGCCGGTGCTGTGCCAGAAATCCCTGGCATCTGCCAGGAAAAGTCTGGGATAGCTCTGGGACGAATTCTACGGACACCGTAACTCGTTGACGGCATGGTTGACAGTGGTAGCCGGAAAAGCCGCCGATGAACAAGTCCGGCATTACGGGAACCAGCGAAACCCTTCCTGGAAGTGCGGAGCGGTCGCGAAGAGGATGTGGCGAGATGAGCGTTGCAGTGCAGGGGCGTCGAATCATCGGTAAGGAGAACTTTCCAAGAAGCACGCGCCTGCCGTTAGGCAACCCAGAATCTCCGCCCGAGGTAGCGGACGGCGACAAAGGTCGGACTTCAGCAATTCCGATTTCCAACAAATCTAGGAGGTGGCGCAGTGCGGAAACGGTTCCTGGCCGAATTGGTCGTTCCGGGGGTGGATTGGGCGGTGCCGGTCGTCCGGCACTGCATCGGGCGCACGCTGACGGCGGCGGGGCACCGGAACGTGGACAACGCACAGCTCGTGGTGAGCGAGTTGGTCAGCAACGCATTCTTGCATTCGCGCTCGGCGCGGCCAGGCGGGGTGATCGTCGTCGAGATTGCGGAGATCGGTGACACACTGGCCCGTATCGAGGTGATGGATGAAGGGGCGGGCACTATCCCCCACCCTCGCGTGACCACCGAGGACGCCTGCCACGGACGCGGCCTGTGGCTGGTCCAGCAGACGGCGGCGCGATGGGGGATCTACCGCGACACCTTGGGCGGCAACGTCGTCTGGGCCGAGTGCTCCACGACCGACGGCCCGACAACCAATGTGCTGGATGCGCCGACCCGCGCGCGGGAGATGTGATCAACCGGTGGTCATGGATAAGGCCCGCGAACACAACGTTCGCCCTGGGCTGTCGCCGGATGCCACCGGACGGGGAACGGCGATATGGGGGGCATGTGGGAGGTTCCTTCCGAAGTCCGGCAGTCGATTGCGGCCACCTGGCTGAGCTACTTCCATGGAGTGTCATGACCGTGACCCGCGAGGAGATCGCCGCCGTCCTGGCCCGCTATCTCGACGCCCACCCCGACCGCGCTGCCGATGTCGTCGCACTGGCGCAGGCCTTTGACGCCGACCAAGACCTCGCCTCCCGCAAGACCCTGCCCTTGCACGTCACCGCGAGCGCCGCCGCCATCGACGACACCGGCCGCGTGCTGATGATCCATCACCGGGCGCTGGAGCGCTGGCTGCTGCCCGGCGGCCACATCGAGCCCAAAGACCACAGCCTCTACGGCGCGGCCCTGCGAGAACTGGAGGAGGAGACCGGCATCCCCTGGCAACACACCGTCTCCCCGCCCGCACACGACGTCATCCCCGTGGACATCGACGTCCACAAGATCCCCGCCAACCCCGCCAAGGGCGAGCCCGCGCACCTGCACGCCGACTTCCGCTTCGCCTTCTGGTCAAAGGAAACGCAGATCACCCTGCAGGATGAAGAGGTCACCGCATTCGCCTGGCGCAGCCCGAGCGATCTGCCCACTCCCCGCCTCGCGGGAAGCGTCAGCGCGATCTGAACCCGGACACGACGAAGGAGCGGTCCCCTTCCCTCCCGAGGGGACAGGGGGCCGCTATGCGCCCTGGCGGCGCAGCGATGCGAGAGCGCAACCCCCAGACCGCTCGCCGTCTGCGAACGGCTCATTCAACCCATGGGAGCAGTTCCTCGTTCGCACTGAGGTGCCACGGACAGCGAAGGGAACGTCACCTCCCCCGGTACACGATCAGGAAGCGCTTTTCGGAGGGGCGACTTCTGGTCCGTCACCGGAGAAGGGACCTTGCAGCTCGCGGGCGAGTTGCGGATCGCTCCAGATCACCGCAGTGGATCGCCAGGAAATCAGCGATCGCTCGAACGGCATCAGCTCTCCTGTGTCCGCTCCCGCGATCAGATGGGTGAGCAGTTCGCGTACGCACTGATGGCGCTCGATGTCGGGCAACCAGGCGAGCCAGGGGAACTCATTCGCAAGGGCTTTCGCCGCGAGAGCACTGTTGCGGCGAGCCACCATGGCCAGCGCGCGGGCAGCGAAACAGGTCACGGCGCCAACGTACCGCTGTATAGATCAGGCATCCCGGACTTCGGCTGAAGCGACGTACGGAATGCAGTTCGAAGCTGGTTTGTCAGCGGTGGCGGGCGCGGGAGGCGGCGGCGTGGGCGCGGTTGGCGCAGCGGGTCGAGCAGAACTGGCACCTTCCCGGGCGGCTCCGGTCCTGATACGCGATGAGCTCGAGGGGGTTCTGGATCCACGTGGACGCCGACGTCCTCGACCCGTCCGTGCTGCCCGCCGTCGATTCCCCGACTCCGGGCGGGCTCGACGCCGCCCAGCTCACCGACCTGCTCCGAGAGCTCGCCGGGCTGCCGGGAGCCGTCGGGGCTGGAGGTGACGATCCTGGATCCCGACCTGGACGAGGACGGCAGCCAGGCCGCCCTGCCGGCCGACATCCTCGTGTCGGCACTGACCTGACTGCGTTGCATGGGGCGGGGTCAGTGGTGGGGAACGTGGCCGAGGATGTTCTCCCGTCCCCAGGCGCCGAGTGAGGCCAGTGCCTCGTTGAGTGAGACGCCGAGCGGCGTCAACGAGTATTCGACGCGGGGCGGCACCTCGTCGTGCACCTCGCGATTCACGATGCCGTCCAGCTCCAGCTCCCGTAGCTGAGCGGTGAGGACCTTCTCAGTCACCCCGGGCAGTTCCCTGCGCAGCGCGCCGAAGCGGTGCGGCCGCTCGTGGAGCGCCCAGAGGATCAGCACCTTCCACTTGCCGCCGATCACGTCCATCGCCGCGTCGATCCCGCACACATACGATCCTGGCCGCCGCATGGTCCGCATCGCGCAACCCCTCCCACCTCGTCACTGACACCAGGGTAACCACCCACTTCAAAGTGCGTACTTGAGCATCTCGGCGTCCGGCGACGAACCTGGACGGCATGGGACACAACACTAAGAAGATCACTGTGCTCGGCCTTGGCGCGATGGGCACCGCGATCGCTCGCGCGTGGCTCTCCGCCGGGTACGAGCTGACCGTTTGGAACCGCACCGTGAGCCGTGCCGAGCCGCTCACCACCGAGGGTGCCAAGATCGCGGCGACGGCCTTCGACGCGGTGGCCGCGAGCGACCTGGTGGTCGCCTGCCTGCTCGATGACGCCTCGGTCGGCGAGGTCCTTGCCGACGCCGACCTGATGGGCAAGGACCTGGTCAACATCACCACCAGCACCCCCGGTAAGGCCGGTGACCGCGCCGAATGGGCGGCCGGTCGCGGCGCCCGCTACCTGGACGGCGGGATCATGGCCGTTCCGCCGATGATCGGTGATCTGGATTCCGGCGCTTACGTCTTCTACAGCGGGTCGCCGGAGCTGTTCGCGGCTCACCGAGACGCGCTGGCCGTCCCGGCGGCCACCCGGTATGTCGGCGAGGACTCCGGCTCGGCCGCCCTGCACGACGTGGCGCTGCTGAGCGCGATGACCGGCATGTTCGCCGGGGTATCGCACGCCTTCGCGCTCATGCGCGGGACTGAGGTCGCGCCGAAGGAGTTCGCTGCCCTGCTCATCGAGTGGCTCACCGCCATGGCACCCTACGCGAACGGGGTCGCCGCGCATCTGGAGACCGGCGACTACACCCTGGGTGTGACGTCAAACCTCGAGATGATGGTGGAGGCCAACGGGACACTGCTGCGCACCGCCGAGGAACAGGGCGTCAGCCCGGAACTGCTCAGCCCGTTCATGACGCTGATGGAACGCCGCCTCGCTGATGGGCACGGCGATGAGGGCACCACCGGGGTGATCGACCTGCTGCTCCGTTAGCTAACGGATCACGTAGGCACTCGTGCTGCTGTGGCCCGCCGCGTTCGTGGCGGTGATGGAGGTCCACGGACCCGATGGCGCGTACGGGGCCCAGGCCGACTCGAGCCGGCCCCGCGCGTACCACTCCTGCTTGACGACCGTCCCCGGCGGGTCGAAGCGGAGTGTGCCGCCGCGCAGGTTGTAGCCCTCGACGAGGATGCCCGCCCGCCCGTTCATCTCCTTCCGGGACGCGCCGACGATGATCGGCTGCTGCCACTCGCTCACGATGTCGTCCGCCAGCGAGGGCGTGTCGTAACGGGCCTGGCACGTGAAGAACGGATCCCACCCATAAGAGATGATTTTTCCGGCATGGGTCCCCGCCGCCATCACCTGCTGATCCAGCCGCTCCTTCGTGGTACGACCGCGCAACGGCAACGGCTCCACCCTCCCGCACTCCCCGTCCGCCGGGGTCGGTTCGAAGCCCTCCACGTTCACCCAGAGCTCCACCCCGGCAGGCACCCGGCGCGCCGCCGCCTCGATGTAGTCCCGCGTAGCCCCGTAGTACGCCTGCCCGTTACTCACATCCCCCACCACCGGCGCCAACCGCGGAACGACCTTCGCATCCCCCTCATGAACCCCGTACACCGGCACCTTCCCCGTCCCCCGCCCGTCCTGGATGGCGATGGCCATGGGCGCGCCCGCCCGCGTCCCCGCGATGTCCGCCATCCCGGCCTCCACCTGCTCGGGCGGGAACCCGCGCCCCCTCCGAGCATCGATGTACGGGCTGACCAGGATCTTCTTCCCCGGCAGGGTGGCGGCGACCACCGCGTGCTGGGCCGCGTACAGCTCGATCACCGGATCCTTGTCCGAACGGTCCCGCACGGCCAGCTCGAACGACTGGTAAATCCCGCCGAACGCCGCCGACCCCCCGAACCGCGTCCGGTAGTCGGCCAGCACCCGCGCGGTGAAGGCGTTCAGCGCGCCGGTGTGCGCGGGATCGGGCTCCCACGTCTTACCCTCCCGCTGCGGCGCCGCGGGCAACCCAGGGAACACCGTCATCCCGTACGCCGCCGCCTCGGTCATGAGGTTCCCCAGCCCGTCGCCGTCCGTGGAGACGAGCACGAGATCACGTACGGGATCGGCACAGGACACCGCCAGCGAGATCCGGTAGAAGATCCGCCCCCGGCTCTCGATCCGCCGATCCAGCCCCGGGCACCGCAACATGCCCGGCCCGAACTCCTCGCTGGTCGCATAGGTGTAGACGTGGCGGACCCCGGGGACGTCGGCGCACGGCCGCCCGTCCACGAGGCAGTCGTCGAAGTCGGGGTCCGGGCCGGCGTTGAACCGCGGCCCGAACGTGATGAGCGTGTCCCCGCCGATCGCGTGGATCGCCTCGACCATGCGCCTGCTCACGCACGGATCGGCCCTGGGCATGACCCAATAACCACTGATCGGGTACGGCGCCGCCACCCGGGCGTCCCGAACCGGGCACTGCTCCACCTCGGGGTCGTCCGGCACCACCACCAGACCCACCACGAAGGCGACCGCCACGACCAGCCACAGGATGATCCGGTGCACCCACGCCCCTTCCACGCCCCTCCCAGCCTACGTACCCCCGCCGCAACCCGCCGCGACCTGATCGCGGAGAATGACAGGCAAGGGGGAGAACATCGTGCGCATCGATCTCATCGGTAAGACCGCGCTCGTCACCGGGTCGACTCAGGGAATCGGGGCGGCCATCGCCGCCGGACTGGCCAGGGCCGGGGCCCGCGTCGGGATCAACGGCCGCGGCGAAGGCTCCGTCGCGATGGCCATCGAGCGGATGGACGCCGAGCGAATAGGCGGCCGGCTGATGGAGGGCGAGGTCGTCGCGGCGCCCGGCGACGTCTCCACGGACGAGGGTTGCGAGCGGGTGCTGAGCGCGCTCCCACACGTGGACATCCTGGTCAACAACCTCGGGATCTTCGGGGCCACGCCCGCGCTGGAGATCACGGACGACGAGTGGCGGCGTTATTTCGAGGTCAACGTGCTGGCCGCGGTCCGCCTCACCCGTGCCTACCTGCCGGGCATGATCGAGCGGGGCTGGGGCCGGATCCAGTACATCGCCAGCGACTCCGCCGTCGCCGTCCCCATCGAGATGATCCACTACGGCATGACGAAGACCGCGTTGCTGGCCGTCTCCCGGGGGTTCGCCAAGGCGGCGGCCGGGAGCGGGGTGACGGTCAACTCGGTGATCGCGGGGCCGACGCACACCGGCGGCGTCGAGGACTTCGTCTACCAGCTCGTGGACAACGACCTGCCGTGGGAGGAGGCGCAGCGGGCGTTCATGCGCGAGCACCGTCCGCAGTCGCTGCTCCAGCGCCTGATCGAGCCTGAAGAGATCGCGAACATGGTCGTCTACCTCAGCTCGCCCCTCGCCTCCGCGACGACGGGCGGCGCGGTGCGGGTGGACGGCGGGTACGTGGACGCCATCCTCCCCTGAGCTCAGCGGCGGTCCAGGCCGGACAGCTGCCAGGCCAGCCGGCGGCGGACGGCCGGGAGGCGACCCGCCAGCTCCAGCGCGAGGTTGCGCAGCGGGCGGAGGGCGGCGCGGGCCGTGGCCAGCGCCGTCAGCCGGGAGGCCAGCCCGACGACCTTCTCGGCGACCGGGCGGCGGCCGGCCGCGTAGGTGTCCAGCAGGTCGGGCGAGGCGTCGCCGAGCACCTTCGCGAGCGTCTCGCCCAGCAGGACGGCGTCCTCGATGCCGAGGTTCATGCCCTGCCCGCCGGCGGGCGAGTGCACGTGCGCCGCGTCACCGGCGAGCAGGACGCGCCCCTTCCGGTAGGTGTCGGCGATGCGGTGGTGCACGCGGAAGCGCGATCCCCAGACGACCTCCTTCACCACAGCGGGTACAGCCTGGGGGCCGCGCGTGTCGAGCAGCCTCTGCACGAACGCCACGTCGGGGTCGTGCGGCGCCTCGTCCACGGTGGCCACGATCCGGTACAGCCCGTCGGGCAGCGGCGCGAGGACCACCAGGCCGTCGGGCGAGAAGTACAGGATGACCTCGTCGAGCGGCACCCCGCCGCTCAGCCGCACGTCGGCCAGGGTGAACGACTCCGCGTACGTGCCGCCGCCGAACCCGATCCCGGCCTGCTCGCGTACCACACTGTGCATGCCGTCCGCCCCCACCAGGTAGGCCGCCCGCAGCGAGCGCCCGTCGTCGAGGGTGGCCGTGACGCCGGAGGCGTCCTGCTCGACCGCGGTCACCAGCGCGGGACGCAGCACCTTGGCGCCCAGCTCCTGCAGCCTGGCCAGCAGGAACGCCTCCGTGTCCGCCTGCGACACCATCAGCGTGTACGGGTACCGCGTCGGCAGCCCGTCGAAGGGCACCCGCACCAGCAGCCGGTCGCGGTCGCGGATCGTGAAGCGCGGCGTGTGCACCCCGCGCGCGGTGAGCGCCTCCGAGACGCCGTACGGCTCCAGCAGCTCCACGGTACGCGAGTGCACCACGGCGGCCCTGGAGGTGTTCGCGCCCTCGGCCTGGCCGTCCACGATGACGACGTCGTGGCCGAGCTGGGTCAGGACGACGGCGGCGGTGAGCCCCGCGGGGCCGGCGCCGACGACGAGCACCTCAGTGCTGATCATGTCTCCTCCTAAAGTCAACGCTCGTAGGCCAACAACTGTTGACGTTAGAACTGTCCGCTTGGGATGTCAACACTTGTTGGCCTACAGTTGTGGGCATGAGGAGATCTTCCGGGGAGACGAAGGCGATCATCCTGGCCGCGGCTCGCGAGCGGTTCGCCGCCGACGGCTACGAGCGGGCCACGATCAGGTCCATCGCCGCCGACGCGAACATCGACCCGGCCATGGTCATGCGGTATTTCGGCAGCAAGGAGCGCCTGTTCGCGGCGGCCTGCGAGTTCGACCTGAGGTTGCCGGACGTGCGGGACACCCCGCGCGAGGAGATCGCCGCCACTCTCGTCCGCCACTTCCTGGAGCGCTGGGAGGCCGACGAGACCCTCCAGATCCTGCTGCGCACGGGGGTCACCAACCCGGCGGCGGCCGAACGCCTGCGCTCGATCTTCGCCGCGCAACTCGTCCCCGTCATGACCGCGCTGTCGCGGAACCCGGCCGAGGCCCCGAGGCGGGCGGGGTTGGTGGCGAGTCAGATGCTCGGGATGGCCCTATGCCGATATGTCCTGGCATTTCCACCGCTGGCCACCATGACCAGGGAAGAAGTCGTCACGGCGATAGGCCCGACCATTCACCGCTATCTCGACCTCAAATCGTGACCGTCCCATCATTCACTTGAGCAACACATGCCCTTTGCACACAGTTGCAGATCATGTTAGATGTGGGGGGAAGCAGAGAGGACCGGCACAATGACGCTGATTCTCGATGGCGTCTTCGTACGGCAGCGCGGGGAGACCTGGCTCGACGACATTCGCCTGGAATTACCGGATGGAATGACCACGCTCGTCGGCCCCATGACCGCGGGAAAGACGACATTGATGCGCGTCGCCGCCGGATTGCTGACGCCGGACTCGGGCCGGGTCGTGGTCAACGGAAAAGACGTCACCGCTATTTCGGTACGGAAACGCTCGGTCGCCTTCGTCTATCAGCAATTCATTAATTACCCGTCCCTGACGGTCTACCAGAACATCGCCTCGCCGCTCCGCCTGGACCCGAAGTTCCACCACGCCGGGATCGACCGGCGGGTCCGCGAGGTGGCCGAGCTCATGGGCATCGCAGGGTTGCTGAATCGCCGGCCCGCCGAGTTGTCGGGCGGCCAGCAGCAGCGCACCGCCATCGCCCGCGCGCTGGCCCGCCCCGTGGACGTGCTGCTGCTCGACGAGCCGCTGGCCAACCTGGACTTCAAGCTCCGCGAGCAACTGCGGGCGGACCTGAAGACCATGTTCACCCGGTCGAAGAGCGTGGTCCTCTACTCCACCGCCGACCCGAACGAGGCGCTGACGTTCGCCGCGCCGACCGTGGTCCTGGGCGAGGGCAGGATCCAGCACGTCGGCGAGGTCGCGGACATGTACGCCCACCCGCCGACGCTGGCCGTGGCCGCCACGCTCAGCGACCCGCCGCTCAACCTGCTGCCCGGCGTCGTCCGCGACGGCCGGATCGAGTGCCTCGGCACGTCCTTCCCGGCGCCCCGAGCGCACGCGTCCGCGAGCTCCGGCACCAACGTCATGCTCGCCGTACGCCCCCACCAGGTGAGCATCGCCCGCGACGGCCCCGGCGCGCTGGAGTTGCCCGCCGAGATCAGGCTCGCCGAGGTGACCGGCAGCGCGACCTTCCTGCACCTGCTGCTCCAGGGGCAGCGCCACCTGGTCGCCCACCTGCCGGGCACCCAGCTCTTCACCCCGGGCGAGTCCACGGTCGCGTACGTGGACCCCGCCCACATCTTCGTCTTCGACCAGGCTGGGGGACGCCTGCTCGCCACCAGCGCAGCGGAGGTCGACCTGCATGGCTGACATCCGGCTGGAAGGCGTGGGCCACAGCTACGACGGGGGCGAGACCTGGGCGCTCAAGCCGATGACGTGGACCTGGCAGAGCGCCAGGGCGTACGCGCTGCTGGGGCCGAGCGGCTGCGGCAAGACGACCCTCCTGAACATCATCTCCGGGCTGCTCACCCCCACGGTGGGCCGGATCTGGTTCGACGACCGCGAGGTGACCGACGTGCCCACCGCGGGCCGCAACATCGCGCAGGTCTTCCAGTTCCCGGTCCTGTACGAGGAAATGTCGGTATACGACAACCTGGCCTTCCCCCTCCGAAACCGGAAATATCCGAAAAAGGAGATAGACCAGCGCGTCCGCCAGGTCTCCCAACTCCTCGGCCTCGACCACCTCCTCCGCCGCAGGTCACGCCGACTGGACCCGGGCCGCCAGCAGATCGTCAGCCTGGGCCGCGGGCTCGTGCGCTCCCAGGTGGCGGCGGTGCTGTTGGACGAGCCGCTCACCGTGGTAGACCCGGCGCTGAAGTGGACGCTGCGCAGCAAGCTCAAGGAGATCCACCGCGACACGGGCCACACGCTGATCTACGTCACCCACGACCAGACGGAGGCGCTGACGTTCGCCGACGAGGTGGTGGTGCTCAACGAGGGGGCGATCGTGCAGGCGGGCGAGCCGGCCGAGTTGTTCCTGTCGCCGGCGCACGAGTTCGTCGGGCACTTCATCGGCTCGCCCGGCATGAACATGTTGCCCGCCGAGATCGCCGGCCACGTCGTACGCGTCGGGCAGGCGGAGGTGGGCTCGGTCGTGGACGACCTGCCGCCGGGGCCGGTGCGGATCGGGGTGCGGCCCGAGTTCGTGCGGATCACCGGCGCGGCCACCTCTCCTGGCGTGGCGGCCCGGGTGACCGGGATCGACCGCATGGGCGCGTACGACCTCGTGCACGCCCAGGTCGGCGGCCATCCGGTGATCGCCAAGACCGAAGCGGGCTCCGCCTACGAGCCGGACACGGTCGAGTTCCTGCATTTCCCCGCGGACCGGACGTTCCTGTTCCGTGACGAGGTCAGGTGCGGCTCCCTCGCGCCCCTGAACGGAAGGGGCCCGGAATGACCGAGAAGACCGCCGTCGTGGTGAGCGGCGAGGTCGTCGCGCCGGACGCGCCCGCGGAGCCCCCGGAGGAGACGCGCGCCAACCCGAAGCGGAAGAACAACCGGGCCTGGTGGCTGGTGCTGCCGGTGGTCGTGTCGGTGGCGTTCACGGCGGTGATCCCGCTGATGACCGTGGTCAACTTCTCCGTGCAGGACGTCTTCAGCCCCAGCGACCGCCTCTTCGTCGGCCTGGAGTGGTTCCGCATGATCGCCCGCGACCCGGAGGTGCGCTCGGCGTTCGTACGCACGCTGCTGTTCTCGGCGCAGGTGCTGCTGGTGGAGATCCCCCTGGGAGTGGCGATCGCGGTGTCGATGCCGCGCCGCGGCTTCTGGGTGTCGGTGGCCCTGGTGCTGGTCGCGTTGCCGCTGCTCATCCCGTGGAACGTGGTGGGCACGATCTGGCAGATCTTCGCCCGCGGCGACATCGGCCTGGGCGGCTGGACGATCAACAACGTGCTCGGCATCAACTTCAACTACACGCTGGACTCCACGGACGCCTGGATCACAGTCCTGGTCATGGACGTGTGGCACTGGACGCCGCTGGTGGCGCTGCTGGCGTACGCGGGGCTGCGCTCGATTCCCGAGCCGTATTTCCAGGCCGCGCAGATCGACGGCGCCTCGGCGTGGGCCACGTTCCGGCACATCCAGCTGCCCAGGCTGCGCGGGGTGCTGACGATCGCGATCCTGCTCAGGTTCATGGACAGCTTCATGATCTACACCGAGCCGTTCGTGGTGACGGGCGGCGGGCCCGGCAACGCCACCTCGTTCCTGAGCATCCTGCTGTCGAAGATCGCGGTCGGCCAGTTCGACCTGGGGCCCGCTGGCGCGTTCTCGCTGCTCTACTTCCTGATCGTACAGATCCTCTGCTACGTCTTCTTCACCGTGCTGACCAGGTCGGGGAGGTGAGGTGATGGCCCTCCCGCGATCCAACAGGACCTCCGGCCGGCGGCTCCCGTGGGCGCGCACGGTCTTCTGGCTCTACGTGGCCACGCTCATGTTGCCGCTGTTGTGGATGTTCGGCATGTCGATCCGGCCGAACGAGGACATCCTCGGCAGTTTCGCGCTCATCCCGCAGCGCGTGACGTTCGACAACTACGCCACCTTCTTCGCGGACTCCGCCTGGTATTCGAGCTACCTGAACTCCATCATCTACACCTCGATGAACGCCGTGATGTCGCTCATCGTGGCGTTGCCCGCGGCCTATGCCTTCTCCCGCTTCCGCTTCGCCGGGGACAAACACCTCTTCTTCTGGCTGCTGACCAACCGCATGGCACCACCAGCGGTGTTCTTGCTGCCATTTTTCCAGATTTATCAGAGCGTGGGGCTCTTCGACACCCACCTCGGCGTGGCCATCGCGCACATGCTCTTCAACGTCCCTCTCGCCGTCTGGATTCTCGAAGGCTTCATGTCGGGAATTCCCCGGGAAATAGATGAGACCGCCGCGATCGACGGCTATTCACTCCCCCGTTTCTTCATCAAGATCTTCCTGCCGATGATCCGCTCCGCGATAGGCGTCACGGCGTTCTTCTGCTTCATGTTCAGCTGGGTCGAGCTGCTGATAGCCAGGACGATCACCTCGGTGAACGCGAAGCCGATAGCCGCGACCATGACCCGAACAGTGAGCGCGGCGGGCGTGGACTGGGGCCTATTGGCGACGGCGGGAGTTCTGACCATCGTCCCGGGCGCGATCGTCATTTGGTTCGTCCGTAACTACATTGCCAAGGGATTCGCCTTAGGAAGGGTCTAGCCATGCTCGAATGGATGGTCTGGACCGCCCCCACGGCCCTGGTGTTCACCGGGCTCGCCCTGCTGCTGGTCGTCATGGCGGTCTGGGCCCGCATCTCTCCCCCCGTGGCCAGGCGAGGTTTCCTGCGCATCGAGACCGATCGGGGCGACCGGCTGTACATCGGCCTGATCAGCGCCGCCGTCGTGCTGGCCGGCTGGATCGCCATCACCGACCTGTCCATGTGGCTCGCGCTCGGCTGCGCGCTGCTGGTGGCGGTCGTGATCGGGATATGGGGCTAACAGAAGAGGAGCCAAGCGATGAGGCATAGGGCACGCAGGCCCGCGGCCGTGGGTCTGGCCGCGGTCGTCCTGATAGCAGCAGGCTGCACGCAGAGCGCCGAGAAACCCACGAGCGACTTCAAGGAGTCCGACGGCAAGGCCGCCGCACAGAGATGGGTGTCGGAGGAGTTCACCCCCAGCACGCTCTCGAAGGACCAGCAACTCGCGGAGATGGACTGGTTCACCAAGGCCGCGGCCCCGTACCGGGGCATGCAGATCAACGTGGTCTCCGAGACGATCACCACGCACGAGTACGAGTCGCAACAACTGGCCAAGGCGTTCACCGAGATCACCGGGATCAAGATCAAGCACGACCTGATCCAGGAGGGTGACGTCATCGAGAAGCTCCAGACCCAGATCCAGGGCAACCAGAACATCTACGACGCGTACGTCAACGACTCCGACCTCATCGGCACCCACTCGCGCGGCGACTACGTGTTCCCGCTGTCCGACTACATGGCCGGGGAGGGCAAGAACATCACCCTGCCCACGCTGGACCTGAACGACTTCATCGGCATCAGCTTCACCACCGGCCCGGACAGGAAGATCTACCAGCTCCCCGACCAGCAGTTCGCGAACCTCTACTGGTTCCGCTACGACTGGTTCACCGACCCGGACATCAAGAAGCAGTTCAAGGACGCCTACGGGTACGACCTGGGCGTCCCGGTCAACTGGGCGGCCTATGAGGACATCGCCGACTTCTTCACCAACAAGGTCAACGGCAACGGCACCATCGACGGCAAGAAGGTCTACGGCCACATGGACTACGGCCGTAAGGACCCGTCGCTGGGCTGGCGCTTCACCGACGCCTGGTTGTCCATGGCCGGCAACGGCGACCCCGGCATCCCCAACGGCCTGCCGGTGGACGACTGGGGCATCAGGGTGGAGAACTGCCGCCCGGTCGGCTCGTCGGTCACCCGCGGCGGCGACACCAACGGCCCGGCCTCGGTCTACGCGCTCACCAAGTACGTGGACTGGCTCAAGAAGTACGCCCCTCGCGAGGCCGCGGGCATGAACTTCAGCGAGGCCGGCCCGGTGCCCGCCCAGGGCAACATCGCCCAGCAGATCTTCTGGTACACGTCGTTCACCGCCGACATGACCAAGGAAGGGCTGCCGGTCGTCAACAGCGACGGCACGCCCAAGTGGCGCATCGCGCCTAGCCCGCACGGCGCGTACTGGAAGCAGGGCAACAAGCTCGGCTACCAGGACGCCGGCTCGTGGACGCTGCTGAAGAACACGCCGCAGGACCGCAGGGCCGCGGCCTGGCTCTATGCGCAGTTCGTCACGTCGAAGACGGTCTCGCTGAAGAAGTCGATCAGGGGATTGACGTTCATCCGCGACTCCGACATCAGGAGCGACTACTTCGCCGAGAACTCCAAGAAGTACGGCGGGCTGATCGAGTTCTACGGCTCGCCGGCGCGCAAGCAGTGGACGCCGACCGGCACGAACGTGCCCGACTACCCGAGGCTCGCCCAGCTCTGGTGGCAGAACGTGGCCACCGCCGTGACCGGCGAGACGACGGCCCAGCAGTCGATGGACAACCTGGCCAAGCAGCAGGACGACATCCTGTCCCGGCTGGAGCGGCGCGGCGGCAACTGCGCGCCGAAGCTGAACGCGGAGCGCCCCGCCCAGTACTGGTACGACCAGCCGGGCGCGCCCGCGCCGAAGCTGGCCGACGAGCGGGGCAAGCCGGAGACGCTGGACTACGACAAGCTCATCGCCACCTGGAAGCAGGGCAACTGACCATGGGGATGCCACTAGTGGTTCAAGCCGCGGATCCGCGTGCCGTCGGCCTCCAGGCGCACGGCGGCGCCGGTGCGGGCCGAGGTGGTGGCCGCGACACCCGTCAGCACGCTGCGGATCCCGTCGCGGTAGCCGGCCTGGCGCGCCAGCGGATCGTCGCCGGGCCCGCGGAAGACGTCGTTCAGCAGCAGCCGGTCACCGCCGCCGTGCCCGCCGGTCCCGGTCTCGATGGGCACCTCCTCC
Organism: Nonomuraea marmarensis; assembly: GCF_043197025.1. Lineage (NCBI taxonomy): Bacteria > Bacillati > Actinomycetota > Actinomycetes > Streptosporangiales > Streptosporangiaceae > Nonomuraea > Nonomuraea marmarensis. The sequence continues at coordinate 148,029 of NZ_JBICRM010000003.1, read as the reverse complement.
GGCCGGCTCCAGTGGCGGTGCAGCGTGAGCCGCTCCCAGGAGCCGGCGCGCTCCTTGCCCTGGGCGCCCGGGTCGATGGCGGCGTGCGGCGGCGTCCACTCCCGCTCGACCACGTCCAGCTCCAGCCGCCCCGCCGTGCCGTTGAACGCCACCCGGTAGCCCTCCCACGGCGCGTGGGCGTGCAGCGAGTACGTCATGACGGCGCGGTTGGCATAGCGCACCAGCACGGACATGTTGTCGTCGATGGTGATGCCCGGGCCGAAGACGTCCTGGTCGCGGATGTAGCCGTCCTCGTGCTCGGCGTCCAGGTAGAGCCGCTTGAGCCGGGGGTCGGCGGAGATGTCCAGGATGAACGGGTCGGTGCCCAGCCCGGGAGCACCCTGCCCGCGCTCGGGGCGCTCCCCGAGGCCGCGCTTCCTGGCGTTCTCGGCGCCGTAGAAGCGCAGGTCGGTCTGGGCGAAGACGGTCTCGGGCGCCGATCCGAGCCACCAGTTGACCAGGTCGAAGTGGTGGGTGGACTTGTGCACGAGCAGGCTGCCGGAGTTGGCCCGGTCGCGGTGCCAGCGGCGGAAGTAGTCGGCGCCGTGGATGGTGTCGAGGGTCCACTCGAAGTGCACGGAGGTCACCTCGCCGACGGCGCCCTCCATCAGCAGCCGGCGCACGGCGGAGTTGCGGGGCGCGTACCGGTAGTTGAAGGTGACGATCAGTCTGCCGGTGCTGCGCTCGGCGGCCGCGGCAATGGCCGCGCAGCCGTCGGCGTCCACGGTGAGCGGCTTCTCCACGATGACGTCACGACCCGCGTCGAGCGCCGCGCACACGTAGCGGGCGTGGGTGGCGTCGACGGTGGTGACGATGACCGCGTCGGCGAGCTCGAGCATCTTGTCGAACTCCGCGGGCGCGAAGCGCGGCACCTCGTGACCGATCCGCTCGGCGTAGTAGTCCATGCGGGTCCGGTTCTTGTCGCACAGGGCGACGATGGTGCCGGCGTCGCGCCACTCTCCGAGCAGCGCGTCGACGTACATCTGCGCGCGGTGCCCGAGCCCGACGAACGCGTACTTCATGACTCTCCTTTTAGCCGGCGATTGAGGCGTTCGCCTCGGTGATGAACTTCTGTGCGGCGTCGTCGGGGGTCATCCGGCCGAACATGACCTCCTGCGAGTACCGCGTGAGGATGTCCTCCATGGCGCTGGCACCCTTCGGGGGGGCGGCGGGCGGGTCGGCCAGCTCGCTCTTGACCTTGTCGATGAAGTCCAGCGTCTTGACGTCCGTGGGCGGCAGTTTGTCCTTGACCGCCGCCAGCACCTTGGAGCTGGCCGGCAGGCCGCGGTCGCTGAGGATGATCTGGCCCGCCTCGGGGTCATTGACCATGAAGTCGATGAACTTGGCGGCCTCGGCGGCGTGCTCGGACTTGGCCGAGGCGGTCAGGAACATCGCGGGCTGCAGGAACATGCCGCTGGAGGTGGCGCCCTGCGCCTTCGGCATCCGCAGCAGGCTCACGTCCTGGCCCGACGCCTTGTTGATCGCGCCGAGCTGGTTGCTCCACCACATGCCCATCGAGCCGGTGTTGGTGGCCAGCAGCGACTGGTCCACGCTGGTCGCGCCGATCTCGGAGCTCTTGGCGGCGTCGGGGGAGCCCTTGGTCTTGATCAGGTTCTGCATGACGGCCCACCACGCCTTGATGGTGTCGGGCGTGAGGCCGAGCTTGTTGCCCTGGTAGAAGGGCTCGCCCCGCTGCGCGGCGAAGATCTGCAGGTAGGCCGGGTTCCAGCTCAGCTGGGTACCGGTGATCTTGCCGCCGCTCTCAGTGCTGACCTTGGAGGCCAGGTCGACGTACTCCTCCCAGGTCCACTTGGTGTCGTCGGGCAGCTTGACCCCTGCCTGCTCGACCAGGCCCGGGTTGACGACCAGGGAGAAGGCGTTGACGCCGGTGGGGATGGCGAACTGCTTGCCGTCGACGGAACCGGTGCCCAGCACCTTGGCGTCGATGTCGGCGGTGTTGACCTTGCTGGCCAGGTCGGCCAGCGTGCCGCGGTCGGCGTATTCGCGCAGGCCGCGGATCTCTATGGTGATGATGTCGGGCGCGTCGCCGCCCGCGACCTTCGTGGAGAGGGTCTCATAGTAGCTGTCGAAGTCGGAGAACTCGCCCTCGACGTCGAGGGTCGGGTTCTTCGCCTCGAACTTCTTGATCACCTCTTCGGTCATCTTCTGCCGGGCGTCGCTGCCCCAGTAGGAGAAGCGCAGCTTGATCTTGCCGTCGGCGCTTTCGCCGCCGCCGCCGCTGCCGCAGGCCGCGGTCACCGCCAGCACAGCGGTGGCGAGTAAGGCCGCCGACCACATCTTCTTGCCAGAGCTCACGGCTCTACCTCCTAGGGGGTCCTCTGTTGGGGGGTTGAGGAACTTACTTCAGTCCCGTGGTGGCGACACCACGGATCAGGTATTTCTGGCCGGCCAGGAAGAACCCGAAGATAGGGCCGAGCGCGATGATCGACATGGCGAACATCGGGCCCCACGACGAGTCGCTGCTGGCGTCGAGGAACGTGCGCAACGCTACCGGTACGGTGAAGTTGTCGGGGTTGTTGAGATACAGGAGCTGGCTGAGGAAGTCGTTCCACGTCCAGATGAACGTGAAGATGGCGGTCGTGGCCAGCGCGGGCAGGCAGAGCGGCATGACGACCCGGATGAAGATGCGCCAGTAGCCCGCGCCGTCGATCTCGGCCGCCTCGTCCAGCTCCCGTGGCAGCGTGCGGATGAACTGCACCATGAGGAAGACGAAGAACGCGTCCGTGGCCAGGATCTTGGGCATGACCAGCGGCCAGATCGTGTTGATCAGGTCGAGCTTCGAGAACATGATGTACTGCGGCACGATCGTCACGTGGTACGGCAACATGATCGTGCCCAGCATGATCGCGAACCAGAACCTCTTCAGCGGGAAGTTCAGCCGGGCGAAGGCGTAGGCGGCCAGCGAGCAGGCCACCAGGTTCGCCACCACCGACAGCCCTGTGACGACCGCCGAGTTCCACAGGTAGTAACCGAAGGGGTGCTTCAGCGCGTACCAGCCCTCGGTGTAGTTCTCCAGCGTGACCTCGCTCGGCCACAGTCCGGGCTGCCGGAAGATCAGCTCCTCCGGCTTGAGCGAGCTGGAGATCATCCAGAACAGCGGATAGAGCATGACCAGGCCGAACCCGATCAGCAGCACGTGCCTGGCCAGCCGCCCGCCCCTGAACGGGCGGAACAGGACCGGGATCGGCCTACTTCGTGTCGCCATAGAAGACCCAATACTTGGAAGCGAGGAAGTTCACCCCGGTCAGCCCGGCGATGATGAGCAGCAGGACCCAGGCCATCGCGGCGGCGTAGCCCATGTCGTAGCTCTTGAACCCCTTCAGGTAGAGGTAGAGCGTGTAGAAGAGGGTGGAGTCGGCAGGCCCGCCGCTGCCGCTGCTCACGATGAACGACTGCGTGAACGACTGGAACGACTTGATGATCTCGAGGACCAGGTTGAAGAAGATGATCGGCGTCAGCAGGGGCACCGTGATCGACCTGAACTGGCGCAGCACGCCCGCGCCGTCCACCGCCGCCGCCTCGTAGTAGCTCCTGGGGATCTGGCGCAGCCCGGCCAGGAAGATGATCATCGGCGCGCCGAAGGTCCACACGTGCAGCAGGATCAACGTACTGAGCGCGTAGTCGGGGTCGCCGACCCAGCCGGGCCCCTGGATGCCGAAGACCGCGAGCACCGCGTTGACCAGGCCGTCGGAGCCGAAGACCTTGCGCCACAGGATCGCGATCGCGACGCTGCCGCCCAGCAGCGACGGGAGGTAGAAGATCGAGCGGTAGAACGACAGGCCGCGCAGGCCACGGTCGAGCACCAGGGCCAGCGCGAGCGCGAAGGCCAGTTGCAGCGGGACCGAGACGACCACGTAGATCGTGGTCACCTTCAGCGAGTTCAGGAACCTCGGGTCCTCGGTGAACATCTTGACGTAGTTGTCGAACCCGACCCACTTGGCCTCCTCCAGGAGGTTGTAGTCCGTGAACGACAGGTAGAGGGAGGCGACGATCGGGCCGACCGTGATGAGGAGCAGGCCGGCGAACCAGGGCGCCAGGAACAGGTAGGCGGCCCGTGCCTCGCGGCGGGAGCGTTTCGTGGAGCGGTGGCCGCCGCGTACGGGTTCGGTCGCCGCGCCCCGGGGTTTCACCGCCACCGAAACTTCAGTCATCACGGACCTTCCGGCGAGAAGTGAATGGATAGCGCTTTCCTATAGCTGGCGGGAAAGTTACGTCAACCCTTTGCAGGCGTTACATAGCCGTTACCGATATATCGCTGCAGCGTTTCCCCAGCTAGCAAGCGTGCCCGTCCGATAAGTCAGATGAATTTGGCTCTCGATTAGTACAACCGTTTGCAGGACCAGGGTTATCGTGGCGGGGCGGTGGAGTCCCTGATGACGAGGCGGGTCTCCAACGAGGTGGTGGCGGTCACCTCCTGGATGAGCAGATCGACGGCCAGCCGCCCGGCGGCGGCGGTGGGCATGGCGACGGTGGTGAGCTTGGGACGGTTCAGCCGTCCGGAAACGATATCGTCGATCCCCACGATGCTGACGTCCTCCGGCACGCTCAGGCCGAAGTCGCCGAGCCCCTCGATGAGCCCGATCGCCACCAGGTCGTTGTAGGCGAGCACGCCGGTCACCCCGCAGTCGCGCACCAGGCCCGCCGCGGCGAACCCGCCCCGCTCGGTGGGCGCGTTGGGACCGATGACGACGAGCTCGACGCCCTCCACCCGTTCGGCGGCCGTCCGGATCTCCGCGCTCGTCCAGGAGCCGGCCGGACCCGACACCAGCGCCACGCGGCGGTGCCCGAGCCCGGCCAGGTGCTCGACCGCCAGCTTGGCCCCGTGGCCGACGTCCATGAGCACCGTGGCGGCGCCGCGCAACCGCCGGTTGATGACCACGAACGGCACCCGCTCCGCCAGCCGTTCGAGCGCCTTGTTGGAGGAGCGCGGGCTGCACAGCACCACGCCGTCCACCTGCTTGGAGAACGCCTGCACCAGCTCCTCCTCGGCGGCGGCCTCCTCGTCGGTGTCGGCCACGAACAGGTGGTAGTCACGCTGCCTGGCGGCCGCGTGGGCGGCCTTGATCAGCGGCGGGAAGAACGGGTTGGCGATGTCGGCCACGATCAGCCCGAGATTGTGGGTGCGGCCGGTCGTGAGGGCCCGAGCCGCCCGGTTGGGGCGGTATCCCAGCTCCTCGGCCACCGACAGCACCCTCGTGCGGGTGACGGCGTTCACCATGTGCGGCGCGGAGAACGCCCGCGACACGGTCGACACATGCACACCGGAGGCTCGGGCCACATCACGAATCGTCACTGTCACAGTCGCCCACCCTAACGCAACCGCTTGCAGAACCCCTGAGTACGATGAAAGCGCTTGCCCACCCACCCAATCCCGCCCCTCACCGGGAATCCCCAGCTAGCGCGCGGGCAACGAAATCACCCCTTGACGCTTCGGCCTCAGGGACACAAAGGTTTAGTGCAACTGTTTGCAGTCTTGAAGGAGCCCCTCAAGGTGAGCAAAGTCCTCGTCACCGGAAGCGCAGGACGCCTCGGCCGCAGCGTGGTCAGCACGCTCGCGGCGGCCGGGCACGAGGTCATCGGCGTGGATCGCGCCCCGGGCACGCCGGGGGAGGCGGCCGCCGCCTTACCGGCCGACCTCACGGACACGGGCGAGGCGTTCGAGGTGATCGCCAGGTTCCGGCCCGAGTCGGTGATCCATCTGGCCGCGATCGCGACCCCGTTCAGCTTCCCCGAGTCGGTGATCTACAAGGTCAACACCCGGCTCGCGTTCAACGTCTGCGAGGCCTCGGCGGCCCTGGGAGTGCGGGGCGTGGTGGTGGCCAGCAGCCCCACCGTGATCGGGTACGGCGCTCCCGGCGGCTGGGCGCCGGCGTACCTGCCGATCGACGAGGAGCACCCGGTACGCCCGTGGAACGCGTACAACCTGTCCAAGGTGGCGGCCGAGCAGACCATGAAGACGTTCGCCGTGGCGGGGGCGACGAAGCTGGCGGCGGTCCGGCCGTGCTTCGTCATTCCCCCGGAGGAGTGGGCGGGCGCGCCCACGCAGTCGGGGCACACCGTGCGCGAGCGGCTGGACCGGCCCGAGCTCGGCGGGGTCTCGCTGTTCAACTACATCGACGCCCGCGACGCCGCCGAGATGATCGCCGTGCTGAGCGAAGCGCTGCCCGAGTTGCCGAACGGCGAGGTGTTCTTCGCCGGCGCCGCGGACGCGCTGGCCAGGAAGCCGCTCGCCGACCTGCTGCCCCAGGTCGTGCCGGGCACCGAGCCGTTCGCGGCCGGGCTCACCGGCACCACCCCGGCCTTCTCGATCTCCAAGGCAGAGCGCCTGCTCGGCTGGCAGCCCAAGCGGAGCTGGCGCACCGAACTCAAGGAATCCTGAACATGACGATCGCGGACCTGCGTACCGAGTTGCGCAGCGCCCCTCTCCCCCGTCCTTGGGGCGCGGACGTGCCCGCCAACCACGTGATCGTCACCCACGTCACGCTCAAGGACGGGCGCACAGGGACCGGGTTCTCGTGGACGCCGCAGATCGGGGCGCGGGCCGTACAGGCGCTGCTCGAGTACGACCTGCGCGAGGCGCTGATCGGGCTGCCCGCGCACCCCGAGGTGGTGTGGGACCGGCTGTGGCGGCACCTGCGCGAGGCGGGCCCCGGCGGGATCACCACGATCGCGCTGGCCGGGATCGACCTGGCGCTGTGGGACCTGCGCTGCGGCGGCAGCGGCCTGGCCGACGTGCTGGGGCGGCGGCGCGACGAGGTCCCGGTCTACGGCAGCGGTGTCAACCTGCACTACCCCCTGGACGAGCTGGTCGAACAGGCCGGGCGCTGGGTGGCGGCCGGATACCGGGGCGTCAAGATCAAGGTGGGCCGGCCCGACCTGGCGGAGGACGTGGCGCGGGTGGCCGCGGTCCGCGAGGTGATCGGGCCCGACCGGCTGCTGATGATCGACGCGAACCAGCGCTGGGACCTGCACCGCGCGCGGCGGGCTCTTGCCGCGCTGCGGGAGTTCGGGCTGCACTGGATCGAGGAGCCGCTGCCGGCCGACGACGTGGCCGCGCACGTCGAGCTGCGCCGCTCCATCGACGTGCCGGTCGCGGTCGGCGAGAACGTCTACACGACTTACGGCTTCCGCGACCTGCTCGCGGCGGGCGCCTGCGACGTCGTCCAGCCGAACGTGGTGCGGGTCGGCGGGATCACGCCGTTCCGCCGGATCGCAGACCTGGCCAGGACGTACGACGTGCCGGTCTACCCGCACCTGCTGAGCGAGATGTCCGGGCAACTCGCGCTGGCCCTGCCGCTGCCGGTCATGGTGGAGGACGTGGAGGACGCCTCGTTCGCCGCCCTGGGGTTGCTGGCGGAGCCATATCCCGTGGCGATCTCCGGCGGCGTGCTGCGCGCGGGCGACCATGCCGGCCTCGGGCTGAGGTGGTCGTGATGAAGGTCGTTCTGGCCGGCGCCCACGGGCACGGCCGCCACCACCTGGGCAACCTGCGCAGGCTCGCCAACCTGGGCGTGATCGAGCTGGCCGGGATCTGCGACGTGCGCCCAGTGGAGGTGGAGTTCGGCTCGCCGTCGCAGTCGCCGGACCTGCGCGAGCTGATCGAGAAGACCGGCGCGGAGATCACGATCATCTGCACGCCGATCCACACACACGCGGACCTGGCGGTGACCGCGCTGCACGCCGGGTCGCACGTGCTGCTGGAGAAGCCGCCCGCGCCCAGCCCCGAGGAGCACCGGCGGATCGCCGCGGCGGTGGCGGAGACCGGGCTGGCCTGCCAGGTCGGGTTCCAGTCACTCGGCTCGGCGGCGATCCCCGCGCTGCGCGAGCTGATCGCGAGCGGCGCCATCGGCCGGGTCCGCGGCATCGGCGGCGCCGGCTCCTGGGAACGCCCTTCGTCCTACTTCACCCGGTCCGCCTGGTCGGGGCGGCGGCGGCTGGACGGCGTCGACGTCGTGGACGGGGCTTTGACCAATCCGTTCGCGCATGCCGTGGCCACCGCGTTAGCCCTGGTCGACGGGCCGATCGCGGAGATCGAGACCGAACTCTACCGCGCCCATCCGATCGAGGCCGACGACACGTCCTGCGTGCGCATCCGGATGGACGACGGGCTCGTGATCACGATCGCGGTCACGTTGTGCGCGCCGGAGCGGGACGAGCCGTACCTGGTCGTGCACGGCGACGCGGGCCGGGCCACCTTCGTCTACACGCAGGACCGGCTCAGGGTCGAGCACGCGGACGGCTCGGTCGAGACGACCGTGCACTCGCGTACCGGCCTGCTGGAGAACCTCATCGCGCACGTCCGCGAGGGGGCCGGCCTGCTGGTGCCGCTCTCGCGCACGGAGTCGTTCACGCGGGTGCTGGACGCGGTGCGGCTGGCGCCGGAGCCGCTGCCGATCCCCGAGCGGCACCAGATCGTGGAAAAGGACGATTCCGGCGAGGTCACGCACCGGTTCCTGCCCGGCGTCGCCGGCCTGACCGCCCGCAGCGCTCAGGAGCTGGCGCTCTACTCCGAGCTGGACGTGCCGTGGACGCGGGTGGAGCTGCAGGTCGCGGGCCAGGCGGTGGCCTCGTACGAGTGGCGGCCCGACCTGCCCGTCACCGACTCGCCCCGGCCCTACCTGCACCCGGTGCGGACGCTCGGCGGCGTCGAGGTCACCGAGTTCCGCCCCGAGGATCACGTGCACCACCTCGGGGTCGGCGTGGCGATCGCCGACCTGGGCGGCGCGAACTTCTGGGGCGGCCGCACCTACGTCAAGGACCAGGGGCCCACCTGGCTGGACGATCACGGCACGCAGCGCCACCTGGCATTCTCGCGGCTCTCCGACGACGGCTTCGTGGAGCACCTGGAGTGGGTAGGGCCCCGGGGGTCGGTGGCCCGCGAGGAGCGTACGGTCGCCGCGCGGCCGTACGGCGAGGCTTGGCTGCTGGACTTCACGTTCTCGCTCACCAACCTCACCGGCGCTCCCCTGGAGATCCAGAGCTCGGCCACCAAGGGCCGGGCGGGCGCGGGCTATGGCGGCTTCTTCTGGCGTGCTCCCGGGACCTCCACCGCCAGGACGACCCTTCCGGGAGACACGCACGGCAGCCGGGGCCCCTGGATCGCCATGTCCGGGAGCACGCCCGGCGGGCGGGAGTGGACGCTCGTCTTCGTCCAGGCGGCCGACGACCCCTGGTTCGTTCGGGTGGAGGAGTATCCGGGGGTGGGTCAGGCGCTGGCCTGGGATCGGCCGCTGGTCGTCGAGTCCACGCTGACCAGGCGGGTCGTCACGGCGGTGGTGGACGGGAGGCTGGACGGCGCGGCGGCGGCCGCGCTGGCGGCCAACGTGACACCTACCCTTCAGTAACCCCTCACCTTCGGTTTCCTGGCGGTTACGGATCCGTTGGCTAGGGTGCCTGATCTGTGAGTTCCCTTGTTACCGCCAAGCCCGTTACCGCCAGGGATCCGTTCTTCGACAACGCCAAATACCTGGCCATCGTGCTGGTGGTGACCGGTCACCTCATCGAGGCCCACCGGGACGCGGCCATCGTGCACGCGCTCTACTTCTACGTCTACCTGTTCCACATGCCGCTGTTCATCGTGCTCAGCGGCTATCTGTCACGGCAGTTCACGTTCTCGGCCGGTAAGGCGCGCAAGCTCATCTCCACGCTGGCGGTGCCGTACCTGATCTTCGAGACGGCGTACTCGCTGCCGGGGCTCATCCTGTACGGGAAGTTCAATCTGACACTGCTGGAGCCGTACTTCCTGACCTGGTTCCTGTTGTCGTTGTTCCTGTGGCGGTTGTCGACGCCGGTGTGGCAGCAGCTCAGGTGGCCGCTGGCGGTCGCGCTCGGGTTGTCGTTGCTGACCGGGATGAGCAAGCTGCCGGACGAGCTGGCCATGAACAGGACGTTCGGCCTGCTGCCGTTCTACGTGCTGGGGCTGATGTTGCGGCCGGAGCACTTCCAGCTGTTGCGCCGCCCGTACATGAGGCTGGCCGGAGCGCTCACGCTCGGCGTGGGGCTGGCGGCGGCGCTGCTCGTGCACGCCGCCGTGCCGACGGAGTGGATCAGGTGGCGGTTGTCCAACTCGGAGATCGGCGTGGACGACCTCACCGGCACCGCCATCCGGCTGGGGCTGCTGGTCGCGGGGGCGGTGCTGGTGGCGGCGTTCCTGGCGATCACGCCGGCGCGGCACACCTGGTTCAGCGGGCTGGGCGCGGCCACCATGTACGCCTACCTACTCCACGGCTTCGTGGTCAAGATCGCCGAACGGCTCGAGCTGGGCCTGCTCCTCTCGACCGTCCTCGGCCTGGTGGCGGCCACCGTCCTGTGCACGCCGCCGGTCCGCAAGCTCCTCCACTGGGCGGTCGAGCCCCGCATGTCCTGGGCCTTCACCCCGCTGCGCAGGCCCGCCTGAGGTGGCTCTGAGCACCCGCAGCGCGCCTCTCGACAACGCCGTCAGGATGTCGGCGCACTCCGCCAGATCGGGATAGCGGCCTTCGAGGTGCCCCATGGCCAGGGCGTTGGTGGCCGCGTCGATCCCCTCGGCGATCATCTCCAGCCGGCGCCGGTCGTGCTCGTTGTCGGCGGTATAGCCGAGCGCGGCCAGGTCCGCCGCGTGGTGCTCGCGGTAGGCCGCCGCCGTCTGCCGGGCGAAGTCGCGCAGCGAGGACGAGGGGTCGTGCCGGGCGCGGAGCTGGATGCGCAGCAACTCGGGGTGGCGGCAGATGGCCTCCAGGGGGATGCGGAACGTGTCGCGGTGGCGTTCGAGGTCGCCGGGGGCCTCACGGGCCTTGCGCCGGGCCTCCCGCATCGACCCGCGCAGCCGCTCGCCGCCCTCCTCGGCGAGCACCAGCAGCAGATCCTGCCGGTCCTTGAAGTGCACGTAGAAGCTCGACTGCGCGATGCCGGCGGCCTTGGCGACCTTGGTCGTGGTCAGCCCGGCCTCGCCCTCCTCGTCGAGGATGGCCAGGGCGGCGCGGATCAGCTTGCGCCTGGTCAGGTCCTTGGCCTCGCTCCTGGTGAGCGGCGTTTTCATCACAGCAGCCCCTTCAGGACTTGTGCGCTTTTTCACCGATAGTACTATCGGTGAAATTGCTCTCGGGGGATGAACCGGGAGGAGGCGTGGATGAAACGCTGGAGGACGCCGGCCACGCTGCTGCTGGCCTCGATGGTGATGCTGGCGTGCAGCGGTCAGCGGCCGGTCGCGGGACCGCAACCCGGCTCGCCGTCGTCGTCGGGCCCCGCTCAGGGCGGGCGCCTGGTGTACGGGCTCAGCGCGGACGCCAACGGGTTCAACCCGGTCACCGACCAGTTCGCGGCGCAGAGCTACAGCATGGCGGGCGCGATCATCGAACCGCTGGTGGCCGTGGACGCCAACGGCGACTGGAAGCCGTACCTGGCCGAGTCGCTCACCCCGAACAAGGCGTACGACGAGTGGACGATCAAGGTCAGGCCGGGCGTCTCGTTCTCCGACGGCATCACGCTGACCGGTGACATCGTCAAGGCCAACCTCGACGCGCAGAAGGCCTCGCCGCTGAACGCGGCCGTATTCGTGCCGGTCAAGTCGTTCGAGCTGGCCGACCCGATGACGGTCAAGGTGCAGCTGAAGCAGCCGTGGGTGGCCTTCCCGTACTATCTGGCGGCGCAGATCGGCATGGTGGTGCCGCCCGCCTCGCTCAACGACCCCAAGTCGGCCAGCCTCAAGCCGGTGGGCACCGGGCCGTTCATCTTCAAGGAGTACGTGCCGGACAACCGCATGGTGGTCACCCGTAACCCGCGCTACTGGCGGTCCGGTCTGCCGTACCTGGACGAGATCGAGTTCCGGATCCTGCCCGACAGCCAGACGCGGGCGCAGACGCTGGAGTCCGGCGGGATCGACGCCATGGGGACCTCCCGCGACGAGGACCTGACCAAGTTCGGCGCGCTGAAGGACGCCTACACGGTGCACCGGGCCCAGGGCATGGCCGTGCCCGAATACTTCTTCATGCTCAACACCACCGTGGCGCCGCTCGACGACGTACGCGTGCGCAAGGCCCTCGCCTACGCCACCGACCGCAAGACGGTCATCTCTACCCTGCGCGGCGGGCTGACGGAGCCGGCCGACGGGCCGTGGTCGAAGGACTCCAAGTGGTACGCCGCGGGCGGCTACCCCGACTACGACCCGGCCAAGGCCGCCGCCCTGGTCAAGGAGGTGGAGGCGGAGAAGGGCCCGATCCGCTTCGAGCTGATCTCCACCCCCGACCCGAACACCATGCAGGGCGTCGAGCTGGCCCAGGACATGTGGCGCAAGGCCGGCATCGAGGTCTCGATCAAGCAGGCCGACCAGGCCGACCTGATCAACCGCGCCGTGGTGGGCAACTTCGCGGCCACCGTGTGGACGCAGTTCTCCGCCCCCGACCCCGACGGCGAGTACATCTGGATGCACCGGGCCTACGCCCAGCCCGTCGGCGCCGTCTCGCTCAACTTCGCCCGGCTCAAGGACGACAAGCTGAGCGCCGCCCTGGACGTCGGCCGGAGCAATCCGGACGAGGCCGCGCGCAAGCAGGCGTACGGGACGGTGCAGGAGCGGTTGCGGGAGCTGGTGCCGTTCGTGTTCATCGACCACCTCAACACCGGGGCCATCGTGGCCAGGACGAAGGTGCGCGGCATCGGCGAATACACGCTGCCCGACGGCGAGAAGGGGCTGCCGCTGACCGGGTCGCCCATCCCGTACCACCCGTTCGCGCAGCTCTGGGTCAGCCAGCGGTGATCGTCGCCCACCGGCTGGTCCGGCTCCTGGTGGTCCTGCTCGCAGTCACCTTCCTCTCGTACGTGCTGCTCAACCTGCTGCCCGGCGACCCGATCACGCAGATCCTGGGCCTGTCGGCGACCGAGGAGGCCCGCGCGCAGCTCCGCCAGGAGCTCGGCCTGGACCAGCCGCTGCTGGTGCGCTATTTCGACTGGCTCGGCGGGCTCGTCACCGGCGACTTCGGCGACTCCTACATCACCAGGGTGTCCGTCGCCTCCGAGCTGGCCGAACGGCTGCCCGTCACCCTGGAGCTGCTGGTGGCGGCGCAGCTCATCGCGCTCGGCCTGGCGATCCCGGTGGGCCTGGCCGCCGCCCGCCGCGCCGGCCAGGCCCTGGACCAGGCCCTCACCGCGCTCAGCTTCGCGCTGCTGTCCACCCCGGTCTTCGTGCTCGGGGTGCTGCTGATCCTGGTCTTCGCCGTCACCTGGCAGGTGGTGCCCGCGACCGGGTGGACCCCCATCTCCGTGGACCTGGGCTGGAACCTCACCTCGGTGATCCTGCCCGCCGTCACCCTCGGCTGCGGGCAACTGGCCGTGTACGCGCGGCTGCTGCGTACCGACCTGATCGCGACCCTCCAGGAGGACTACATCACGCTGGCCCGCGCCCGGGGGTTGTCGCCGCGCCGCATCCTGTGGCGGCACGCGCTCCGGCCCTCCGCGATCACCCTGATCACCGCCGTCGGGCTCAACCTGGGCGCGCTCATCGGCGGCACGGTGATCATCGAGACCCTCTTCGGCCTGCCCGGCGTCGGGCGGCTCATCGTCGACTCCATCTTCTCCCGCGACTACCTGACGGTTCAGGGAGGCGTCGTGCTGATCTCGGTCGGCTACGTTGCGGTCAACTTCGCGGTGGACCTCGTGTACGCCGCCGTCGACCCCAGGATCCGTCGTGCGTAGGCGGCTGGGGTTCGGCTTCTGGGCCGCGGTGGCCTGGCTTTTTATCGTGATTTGTCTCGCTTTGCTGGCAGATTTCCTACCGTTCCCCCGCTACGACGAGACGCTGGCCGGGCCGCCGCGGTCCGGGCCCAGCCTCGCTCACCCGTTCGGCACCGACGGCCTCGGCCGCGACGTGCTCAGCAGGGTCGTGTACGGGGCCCGCGTCTCGCTGGGCGTGGGCATCGGCGCCGTGCTGCTCGGCCTGGGCATCGGCGCCCCGCTGGGCATCCTGGCCGGGTACCGCCGCCGGGCCACGGACGCGATCATCATGGCGGTCAACGACGTGGCGCAGGCCTTCCCCGCGCTCGTCTTCGCGCTGGCCGTGGTGGCCTTCGCCGGGGCGAACCTGCGTAACGTGCTCATCGTCCTGGGCGTGCTCGGCGTGCCCTCCTGGACCCGGCTCATCCGCGGCTCCACCCTCACCTACGCCGAACGCGAATTCGTGCTGGCCGCCCGCGTGCTCGGCACCCGGGACCGGCGCATCCTGTGGCGGGAGATCGTGCCGAACGTGGCGGTGCCCGCGGCGTCGTACGCGTTCATCGGGATGGCCGTGGTCGTGGTCGCCGAGGGCAGCCTCGCCTTCCTCGGGCTGTCCGTCCAGGCGCCCACGCCCACCTGGGGCGGGCTGATCAACGAGGGCCGCACGCTGATGGAGACCGCGCCGCACGTGGTGCTGGCGCCTTCGGTGGTCATGTTCCTGACGGTGTTGTCGTTCAACCTGGTCGGCGACCGGCTCAGGTCCCTGACGGACGTGCGGGAGAGCGGCCTGGAGCCGGTCCGCCAGGCCGCCCCCGCCTCCTCGTTGCCCGCCGCGACGCACCCGATCCGCGACTGCCTGCTGCAGGTCGAGGACCTGCGCACGCACTTCGTCACGCCGCGCGGCGTCGTCAAGGCCGTGGACGGCGTCTCCTTCACCCTGGAACGCGGGAAGACGCTGGCCATCGTGGGCGAGTCGGGGTCGGGCAAGTCCATGCTGATCCGCTCGATCCTGGGACTGCTGCCGGGCACCTCCGTCCGGGGCGGGAACGTGTACCTGTCCGGCGACGACCTGACCACCTACAGCCCATCGGAGATGCGGTCAGTCCTCGGGCCCAAGCTCGGGACCGTGTTCCAGGACCCGATGACCGCTTTGAACCCGGTGCGCAGGATCGGCACCCAGGTGATGGAGCCGTTGCGGGTGCACCTGGGGATGGGGCGCAGGCAGGCCCGTGCCGAGGCCGTGCGCCTGCTCGCCTCGGTCGGCATCCCCGACCCCGAACGGATGTTGCGCCGGTATCCGCACCAGTTGTCGGGCGGGATGCGGCAGCGGGTGACGATCGCGATGGCGTTGTCGTGCGGGCCTGACGTGTTGTTCGCCGACGAACCCACGACCGCGCTCGACGTGACGATCCAGGATCAGGTGCTGCGATTGTTGCACCGGCTGCGTGAGGAGCGCGACATGGCGGTGGTGCTGGTCAGCCATGACCTGTCCGTGGTGGCTCGGTGGGCCGACGAGGTGATCGTGATGTATGCGGGGAAGGTGGTGGAGCGGGGGCCCGCCGAGTCGGTGTTCTCACGGGCGCGGATGCCGTACACGGAGGCGTTGCTGCAGGCCGCGCCCCGGCTGACCGATCCTGTGCACCATCGGCTGCGGGTCATCCCCGGCCGGCCGCCGGACCTCGTGGACCTGCCCGCGGGGTGCGCGTTCCAGCCTCGGTGCGCTTACGCGCAGGAGCGGTGCGGGCGTGAGGCGCCGCCGCTCTTCGAGGACGGCCACCACTACGCCTGCTGGTACCCGCTCCCCCTGACACCCGCCATCTCCCCGCCACCGGCGACCGGCCCGTTGGCGGGAACCCAACAGCCGGCGGCCGACTTCACGGAGGAGGCTGAGAGCAGTGGCCGGTAGCGGGAGTGCTCACCTCCGTCCCCGTGACGAGGTGCTGCTGCGGGTGCAGGATCTGGTCGTGGAGTTCCCCGCGGGCCGCGGCCGTACCGTGCGGGCGGTCTCCGGGGTGAGCTTCGACCTGGCCCGGGGCGAGACGCTCGGCATCGTCGGGGAGTCCGGCTGCGGCAAGTCGAGCGCCGCCAGGGCGCTCGTCCAGCTCCCGCCGCCCCGCTCGGGCTCGGTCCAGCTGGACGGCCTGGAACTGACCGGCCTGCGCGGCGAGTCGCTGCGCAAAACCCGCCGCCGCCTCCAGATGATCTTCCAGGACCCGATCTCCTCCCTGAACCCGCGCCGCCGCGTCCGCGACATCGTCGGAGAGGGCCCCCGCGTGTGGAACCTCCCCGGCGACCGGGTGGACGAGGTGCTGGAGGCGGTCGGGCTCGATCCGGCGACGGCGGCGATACGGCGGCCGCACGAGTTCTCGGGCGGGCAGTGCCAGCGCATCTCCATCGCCAGGGCCCTGATCCTCGACCCGGAGGTGGTCATCTGCGACGAGCCCGTCTCGGCGCTGGACGTCTCCGTACAGGCGCAGATCCTCGGCCTGCTGGAGGACCTGAAGGATCGGTACCGGCTCACCCTCGTCTTCATCGCCCACGATCTGGCCGTGGTGAAGAACGTCAGTGACCGGATCATGGTGATGTACCTGGGGAAGGTGTGCGAGCTCGCGCCGAGCGCCGACCTGATCAGCACACCGGCGCATCCGTACACCCGGGCGTTGATCGCCTCGATCCCGGGCGGCGACCTGGCCCTCCCGCCGGCCGACAAGCTGATCAGCGGCGAACCGCCGTCCCCGGTCAGCCCGCCCACGGGGTGCCGCTTCCGTACGCGCTGCCCTCGTGCGGCGGCGAAGTGCGCGGAGGAGGAGCCCCAGATCAGGCGGATCGGCGAGGACCACTGGCTCGCCTGCCACTACCCCGCATCATCGTGATAAGGAGAAATATGGCCATCGATTTCACCCTCGCCCCTGAGCATGAGGAGATCCGCAAGCGGGTCCGCGCGTTCATCCAGGGCACCGTCATCCCCGCGATGGAGGAGGTGAAGGCGGACGACCGCGACGAATATCTCCGGACGATCTTCCGCCTCCGTTCTCAGGCCAAGGCGGAAAGCCTGTGGCTGCCGCACATGCCGAAGGAGTGGGGCGGCATGGGACTGGGCCACGTGGAGCTGGCCATGGTGCAGTCGGAGGCGGCCAAGACCCGCATCGGCCCGTGGGTGCTGAACTGCATGGCCCCGGACGAGGGCAACATGCACACCCTCCTGCACTGGGCGACGGACGAGCAGAAGGAGAAGTATCTGCGCCCGCTCCTGGACGGTGTCCAGATGTCCTGCTTCGCCATGACGGAGCCGGAAGTGGCCGGCTCCGACCCCACCCTGATCCGCACGGAGGCCGTACGCGACGGGGACGAGTGGGTCGTCAACGGCCACAAGTGGTTCATCTCCAACGCCCGCCGCGCCAACTTCGCCATCCTTATCGCCAGGACAGAGCAGGACGTCCCGGAGGGCTCACGCGGCGCCAACACCGCTTTCCTCGTGGACCTCCCGCAACAAGGCTGGAACGACGTGCGCGAGGTCGAGACGATGCACGGCTCCACGGGCCACAGCGAGATCGTCATCGAGGACCTGCGCCTATCCGACACCCAGATCCTCGGCGGCAGGGGCAACGGCCACCGCCTCGGCCAGTACCGCCTGGGCCCCGCCCGCCTCGCCCACTGCATGCGCTGGATCTCGCAGGCGGAGACGGCCCTGGACATGATGGTCGACCGCGCGCTCAACCGCTACAGCCACGGCTCCCTGCTGGCCGAGAAGCAGGGCATCCAGTGGCTGATCGCCGACTCGGCCATGGAGCTCTACCAGTGCAAGCTGATGGTCCTGCACGCCGCCTCCAAGATCGACAAAGGCGAGGACTTCCGTACGGAGGTGTCGATGGCCAAACATTTCGTGGCCAACAGCCTCAACCGCATCGTGGACCGGGCGATCCAGGTGCACGGGGCCCTGGGCTATTCGACGGACACGCCGCTGGCGAACATGTTCCAGCACGCCCGCTGGGCCCGCTTCGCCGACGGCGCCGACGAGATCCACCAGATGCGCATCGCCGAACGCACCATCGCCGCCTACCAGGCCACCGGCTCCACCAACGCAGCCACCGGCGGCCTGCCCCTGTGAACGGCCGGGTATTTTTCAAGTGGCCCGCCACAAGCTGAGCCACGCGGGGAACCTCGTACTGGATCGCGAGGGTCTCACGAAGCTGCTCGAAGACCATCAACCCACGGTCGCACTGGTCGCCGAGGCGCGTGGGCGGGGCATGGACGTGTTGATCAACGCGCTGGCGATCGTTGAAGCCGCCCACCGCCGCACCGATCAGACGCGGTTGGCTTGGCTCCTTTCCGGCCTGCGCATCTCCCCGATCAGCGACAAGGAGGCCAAGGCGGCGTCCACACTGCTGATCGGCGCCGGACTGCACGGACACAAGTACGCGATCGACGCTGCGATCGCCGAAATGGCAGTACGACAGCAACGGCCTGTTGTCATGCTGACCTCAGACATCGACGACATGAAGAAACTCTGCGGAGATCCGGTGCGACTCATCGGGATATGAGACGGCTGGGCACACCTGGCTCTTCAGATAGTCACCTGAGGAACAGGCAGCGGGACGATCTCGCGCTCATAGTAGGCCCGGAACTCCTCGCCGGCGGTGAACAGTTTGTCCAGTTCGCCGCGGCAGGCCGCGATCACCTCAGGGTCGTCGATCCGCCGGGCGCCGCTGTGGGTCCCCGAGGAGTCGTACGTCACCTCGTACATCACCGAAGTGCCGAGCAGCACCAGCTCAGGCAGGCGCCGGCCGACCTCGAGATCGGCCACCTCCTGGGCATCGAGCACCCGGACGTGCTCCGCGGTCGCGACCCGCAGCGCCAGAACATGCATCTCCCATCGCAGGTATGGGGTAACAGGGTGTTCGACGATGCGCAGGCGCCTGCGGGCTACGCTCGCGGTCCCCTCGTGCGCACGCCTATCATCGATCAGCTTGAGCGAACGATCCCAGTCGCCCTCCAGCATCACGTCCCAGCTGGGCTCTCCGGCCTCACGGAAACTCTGGACGCGTTCGAGTTTCCAGAACACGTCATCGATCTTCCGGAAGTTGGGCCAGAAATCGTCAAGATATCCGTCCGCACCCAGCTTGACACCCGATATCTCATTTATCCTGTCAAGCATTAGGAATATCCCTTTTGGCTGAATAAAGTCTGTTTTGCGCCTTCCCCTCGTACGACGCTCATTTACTGGTTTCACCGCAAATAGGCGTCAACATGCATGAAGCACAGGACGCAGTTCCGCCGCCCTGGAGCGGCCGGCGGGTGCGAGCAGGTGGGAATGGTGGCACCGCCCGTTGTCGCCACCGCGCTCCCCCATAAGTGACCGGGCTCGCCGTCGTGCGTGGCTCAGCACTATGCCTGCAACCACCAGCATCTCGACCGTCCAGATGGCGGCCGGCGGTGACCCGGGACCGGCCTCGGGGCGAGATAACGCTGCAACACCGGATGCCAGCGGTTAGCCCGGAGCTCCCGGAGCGCGGCGACCGCCAGGCAGTATTTGCTCACGGTCACCGGCCGCACCCCCAGCCCACGCAGAACCTTGTCGACCACGGCCTTCCCGTCCGCCGACTTCGACTCCAGCAGCACCAGATCACGGCGGGCCGGCGCAGTACGCAGGCCATCACGGCAGAGCAGCCCGGTGTCGCAGGTGAGCCGGGCCATGCCGGACCTGTCGATGAGCGTCACCCGTTTGTAGTCGGTGGACAACACCGGCCCCAGCGTCTCCGGCGCGATCAGGCGCAGCTCGCTGAGCAGGGTGTCGCGCACGAAGTCCAGGGCCTCCCGGGTGAGGGTCTGTGCCGGTGCGTCGTCGTATGGGATGCGGTGTTTGTCAGTGTGGCCACGCGCCCCGTTGAGCTTCAGCTCTAACCACCGCCCACCGCTGTCCAGATAGGTACGGCTACGCAACTTGAACCTGCGCCGCCGATCCTGCCGATGCTGGTGAAAGGTGAGCAGCTCGGGCGTGTCGAAGTAGGTCGAGCTATAGCGGAACTGCCGCCGCCCCTCGATCTCCAATACGTCGAACCGATCCCCCAGCTCCCTCGCGAGACGCGCCATCGTCGAGGCCGTCACGAGGTATTTGTTGTCCACCCGGCTCATCAACTCCGGCACCTCCGCCAGTCCGATCGGCGCCACCGCCCCGACCACCCCGGCCAGCAACACCTCCGCGTCCAGCTCAGCCATCACCAAACCCCCACCAGTTCGGCCCCACCAAGCTCCAACCCGACCCCGTCACCGCACCCCCGCCGGTAGCTTCGGAACCACGTAGCGGACGTCGACCACGGTCACGTCCCGCACGTAGTCGACCTGCGTGACCACGCAATGCAGCACCCGCGCCCGCAGTCGGCTCTCCAGATCCACCCGCAACAGGTCCGGATCCGCATGCACGACGTCCAACGTCACGACCTGATGCCGCGTACGGCCGAGGAACCCGGGATGGTCGGCGATGTACATCACCACCAGCAGCACCCCGTTCAGTGCGAGCGCTGTCAGCGGCCACGACCCCGCGATGCCGTTGACCAGCCCCAGCACGAGGGCGACGAAGTAGTAGGCGATCTCCTGCTGCGTGATCTCGCTGGACCGGAGCCGGATGATCGACAACACCCCGAACAGGCCGAACCCGACGGCGATGTCGACCCGCTGGACCAGCAGCAGCGACACCACCGCGAAGATCCCCACGTTCAGCGCCACATAGGCGAACAGCAGGTCACACCGGTGGTGCCGCCGATAGTAAAGCCCGTAGGCCAGCGCGATGATCGCCACGAGGTCCATAACCAGTCCGGCTATCACGACCGCTCCTCCCGTAGTTCCGTTGATGAACAGCTTCTACGTGCGGAGTGAAGCGACTGTGAGCTGATGATTAGGCAACTCTCATGCGGTATCCGGTCCCCCGGACGGTCTCGATGCGATCCGCGCCGATCTTGCGTCGCAGGTAGCGCACGTAGACGTCCACCACATTGGACCCGGGGTCGAAATCGAACCCCCAGACATGGCTGAGCAACTGCTCACGCGTCAGCACCTGGTCGGGATGGCGGCAGAAGATCTCCGCCAGCGCGAACTCCCTGGTGGACAGATCCACCGCCCGCTCCCCGACATAAGCCCGCCTCGTACGCAGATCCAGCGACAGATCCGACACCCGCAACACGGTCACCTCCGGCGTGCGGTCGGCTCGCAGCCGCAACCGCACCCTGGCCAGGAGCTCGTCGAAGGCGAACGGCTTGGCGATGTAGTCGTCCGCGCCGCCCTCCAGCCCCGCCACCGTGTCGCTCACGCTGTCACGAGCGGTCAGGATGATCACAGGGATGGTGACCATGGACTCCCGCAACCGCCGCAACACGGTGAACCCGTCGCTCAACGGCAACCCGATGTCCAGGATCAGCAGGTCGAACCCGCCCGCGCAGGCCAGGTCGTAGGCCGCGATCCCGTCCGCGACCACGGCGGTCACGAAGCCGTTGGCCCGCAGCCCCTTCTCCACGAAGGAGGCGATCCTGGCCTCGTCCTCGGCGATCAGAATACGGTTCACCGCAACTCCCACAGATCCCACAGCGGGATGGACATGACAAAGCAGGCCCCGCCACCCGGAGCCTCGGTCACCTTCACATTGCCCCCATGGGCCTCGGCGATGGATCTGACGATGGCCAACCCCAGCCCGGCCCCGTCATGGGTGCCGGTGCGGCCCACGCCGCGGATGAACCGCCCGAAGATGCGTTCGCGATCCGCGGGCGCGACTCCGGGTCCGCTGTCGCGTACCCACAACTCGACCCGCGAGTCGCGTATGGCAGAGCCCACGGCGATCAGGTCGTCGTCCGTGGTGTGGCGTACGGCGTTGGCCACGAGCTGCATGAGCGCCTGCGTGAGCCGCTGGCGGTCGGCCGGCACGCGGGCCTCGGCCACCTCGTCGACCCGCCATTGGCGCCGGCCGAGCGCGCGGGCCTTGGCGACCACGCTGACCGTGAGATCGGCCAGTTCGACGTGGTCCAGCGCCAGGAACCCCGGCTGCTCGGCCTTGGCGAGGGTGATGAGGTCGTCGACGATGCGGTTCATCCGGTCGAGCTCGTCGGTGACCAGGGCGAGGGTCTCGGCGCGGTCGGCCGGATCGTCCCCCATTAACTCCAGGTGACCGCGGACGACCGTGATCGGCGTGCGCAGCTCGTGCCCGGCATCATCCATGAAATGCCGTTGCACGACGAAGGCCTGCTCCAGCCGGTCGAGCATGTGGTTGAACGTCCCGGCGAGCGCGGCCACGTCGTCGTCGCCCGGCACGTCGAGCCTGCGCGTCAGATCGGTGGAGTCGCTGATCTGCTCCGCGGTCTGGCTGACCAGCCGGACCGGCGCCAGCACCCGCCCGGCCACGAACCACCCCGCCGCCCCCGCCAGTCCCATCGCCGCCAGCGCGGACAGCCCGAGAACCCGCACCGCGTCCTCGATCTCCTCGCGGTGCAGGTCATAGAAGATGCCCACGACGAAGTGGGCCGGCCGGGAATCGTCGGGCACGGTCACCGGGATCACCGCGTAGTGGACCGTTCCCTTCGCGGTCTCCATCTCGCCGGCATAGTTCGTGGTGACCGTGGCCATCCGCGCGACCAGGTCGGGATCCTCGTCGAGGGGCGCCGGCGGCTCGACCCCGGTCCTCTTGTGGGGCTCGCCGTCGACGATGCTGAAGAAGGTCTCCCATCGGTCGGGCGCGTTGAACGCCAGATATCCCTCGAGCAGCTCCTGGACATTGGTGACCGTGCTCCCGGTCTCCGGATCGCGCGCGGTCGCGGCGTAGCCCCGGAGCTTCTCCGCCTCGTTGCTCAGCTCGTGGTTCACTCGGTCGTCGAGCAGGGTGAGCAGGATGGTCCAGGTCGCGAAGATCGAGACTGACAGGGCGAGGCCGACGACGGCGAGCATCCAGCCCACGATCCGGGCACGGGCGCTCACCCGCATGCGACCTCCCGATCAGTCATCGCCATCCCCGCCACCGCCGTCGTCGTCATCAGCATCGTCGTCATCGCCGCCGCCGGGTCTCGGCGATGGCGGCTTGACCGGCTCCGCCTTTGTTTTTCGGGGTGAGGGCCGCTCACTCGCGCTCTTCGTGGGCGAGGGCTCCCCATCATTCCCTGTCGAGGCCGAGGGCGAGGCCGTGGACGCGGGCGTGCTCGTCACGCGTTCGCCGGGCACCCGCTCGACCACGACGGGCTCACCCAGGTCCGGCCCGTCATCGGCGGCCCGCACCAGCCCCACCGACATGAACCCGGCCACCGCCACCCCCAAGACCAGGAGGATCATCGTTCCCCGATGCTTCATGAGTTGACCTTGACGCCCTTCGAGGAGACCACGCTGAGGCCCAGATGAGAAACCTCTCATCTGATCAGGCTCGGCCGCAGTAGAATCATGTTCTGGTTCCGGCCTCAGGAGGGACGTTCATGCACGTACGGGACAAGCTCGTGGTCGTGACGGGCGCGGCCAGCGGGATCGGCCGGGCGATGGCCCTCAGGTTCGCCGCGGAGGGAGCGGCGGGGGTGATGATCGCGGACCTCGACGAGACCGGCGCGCGGGCGGTGGCGAAGGAGATCGGCGACCGCGCGACCGCCGTACGAGTGGACGTGTCGTCGGAGGCGGAGGTGGCCGCGCTGGCGGAGACCCCGTTCGGCCCCGTCGACCTGTTCTGCTCCAATGCGGGCATCATCGGCGGTCACGGCCTGGACGCCTCCGACCAGGAGTGGAGCAGCCTTTATGGGGTGAACGTGCTGGCCCACGTCTACGCCGCCCGCGCCGTCGTACCGTCCATGATCGCCCGCGGCGGCGGCTACCTCCTCAACACCTGCTCCGCCGCCGGCCTGATCAGCTGCCCCGGCGACGCGCCGTACGCGGTGACGAAGGCGGCGGCGATCGCGTTCGCGGAGTGGCTGGCCATCCACTACGCCTCCAAGGGCATCAAGGTCAGCGTCCTATGCCCGCAGGGCGTGCGGACGGCCATGCTGGAGCACGGGATCGAGGACGACCACCTGACCGCCCGCGCCGTGACCGCCTCAGGCGCCATCCTCGACCCGTCAGACGTGGCCGGCACGGTCATCGAAGGGCTCGAATCAGAGCGTTTCCACATCTTCCCGCACCCTGAGGTGGCGGAGTTCGTACGCCGCAAGGCCGAGGACCCCGACAGATGGCTAACCGGAATGTCGCGCTTCGTCGACTCCCTGACCAACCCCTGAGCCATTCCCTGTCGAGCCGTGGAGCACGAGGTCAGCCACCCCCCGCACGGAGGCATCGAGCCATGAAGACCACCACAACCACATCTGCCCGCCGCGCCTGGCGCCGCCTGGAGCCCATCCACGGCATGATCTACTTCGTCCCCGAAGCCTCCCGGCGCTACACCGAGCTGGGCCTAACCGGCATGTCCGGATATTTCACCTCACGCAGCGCCCCCTTCGGCCGTGCCTCCGCCGACCTGGTCATCGCCACGTTCTACAACTTCTGCCCGGCTCTCGTACGCCGGTCGCTCCGGGATGCCTGGGCCGCCGTCACCCCGGAACAGATCCTCGATGCCCGCTACCAAGCCGCCGCGGAAGCCCTGAACAGAGCGGCCATCCACGAGCTCCCCGAGCTGAACCAGACCCTGACCCTGGCTCGCCGCGCCGCCGAGTCCGCCTGCGAACACCCCCAGGGCCGCCCCCTCTTCGCCGCCCACGCCACCCTCCCCTGGCCGGATGACCCGCTCCTGCAGCTCTGGCACGCCCAAACCCTCCTCCGCGAATTCCGCGGCGACGGCCACGTCGCCACGCTCCTCGCGGAGGGCGTGACCGGCCTCGAAGCCCTGATCCTGCACGCCGCCACCGGCACGGTACCCACCCCCTTCCTCAAAATCAGCCGCGCCTGGCCGGAGGAGGAGTGGGTGGCCGCGGAAGACGGCCTACGCGACCGCGACCTCGTGGCCGGCGACACCCTCACCACGGAAGGCAAGGCCCTCCGCCAGCACATCGAGGACCGCACGGACATTCTGGCCATGCCGGCGTACGAGGCGCTGGGCGAGGAGGGCTGCGAGCGCCTGGCCGAGCTGGCCCGTCCCTTCGGCCGCCGTGTCGTCGACGCGGGCCTGCTCAATATCAGCTAAACCTGCCCGGTGATCAGGGCGACCGCCTCGACCTCCACGAGCTGGTCGGGATAGCCGAGCACGGCGACCCCGAGCAGCGTGCTGGGCACGTCATGGTCACCCATGTACTCGCGATAGACCCGCCAGGCCGCGACCAGGTCGGCCTGGCGGGACGAGGCGACGTACACGGTGGTCTTGGCCACGTCGGTCAGCGTGGCGCCGGCGCTCTCCAGCGCCGTGACCAGGTTGCGCATCACCTGGTGGGTCTGACCGGCGATGTCGCCCACCGCGACGGTCTTGCCGCCGGCGTCGAGTGGACAGGCACCCGCGGCCCAGATGGCGCGCACCGGCACGTCGGCGACGGCCGCGTACGCGTACTCGACCGTCTGCGCCAGCTCGGGACTACGGATCAATCGCACACCAGCCACATTATTTCCTAGTTCACGGCGTCGGGATCGGGCAGGTAGATCGAGGCGCCCCGCCTGGTGAACTCCTCGGCCTTCTCCGCCAGGCCCGCCTCCAGCGCCTCCTCCTCGGCCAGCCCGTGCTCGGCAGCGTACCGGCGCACGTCGTGGCTGATCCGCATCGAGCAGAACTTGGGCCCGCACATCGAGCAGAAGTGCGCCGTCTTGGCGGGCGCGGCGGGCATGGTCTCGTCGTGGAAGGCGCGGGCCGTGTCGGGGTCGAGCGCCAGGTCGAACTGGTCCTCCCAGCGGAACTCGAACCGCGCGTTCGACAGCGCGTCGTCCCACGCCTGCGCCCCCGGGTGCCCCTTGGCGAGGTCCGCCGCGTGCGCCGCGATCTTGTACGTGATCACGCCCGTCTTGACGTCGTCCTTGTCCGGCAGGCCGAGGTGCTCCTTGGGGGTGACGTAGCAGAGCATGGCCGTGCCGTACCAGCCGATCATGGCGGCCCCGATGCCCGAGGTGATGTGGTCGTACCCGGGCGCGACGTCCGTCACGAGCGGGCCGAGCGTGTAGAACGGCGCGTCGTCGCAGAGCTCGCGCTGCAGGTCGACGTTCTCCTTGATCTTGTGCATGGGCACGTGGCCCGGCCCTTCGATCATCACCTGGACATCATGATGGCGGGCGATCCGGGTGAGCTCCCCGAGCGTGCGCAGCTCGGCGAACTGCGCCTCGTCGTTGGCGTCCGCGATCGACCCGGGACGCAGCCCGTCGCCGAGCGAGAACGACACGTCGTAACGGGCCAGGAGCTCGCACATCTCGTCGAAGTGCTCGTACAGGAAGCTCTCGCGGTGGTGCGCCAGGCACCACGCGGCCATGATCGAGCCGCCGCGCGAGACGATCCCGGTCTTGCGGCGGGCCGTCAGCGGCACGTACGCCAGCCGCACCCCCGCGTGCACGGTCACGTAGTCGACGCCCTGCTCGCACTGCTCGACCAGGGTGTCGCGGTAGACCTCCCACGACAGGGCCTCGGGGCGCCCCTTCACCTTCTCCAGCGCCTGGTAGATGGGTACGGTCCCGACCGGCACCGGCGAGTTGCGGATGATCCACTCGCGGGTCTCGTGGATGTCCTGGCCCGTGGACAGGTCCATGATCGTGTCGGCGCCCCACCTGGTGGCCCAGGCCATCTTCTCGACCTCCTCCTCGATGGAGGACGTCACGGCGGAGTTGCCGATGTTGGCGTTGATCTTCACGAGGAAGTTCCGGCCGATGATCATGGGTTCGGACTCGGGGTGGTTGACGTTCGCGGGGATGATGGCCCGGCCGGCCGCGACCTCCTGCCGGACGAACTCGGGGGTGACGCCCTCGCGCACCGCCACGAACTCCATCTCCTTGGTGACCAGCCCTTTCCTCGCGCAGGCGACCTGCGTCACCGGCTCCCCCGCCGCCCGGCGCTCGCCGGCCCACCGCTCGCGCAGGCGCGGCAGCCCCCGCCTGACGTCCGTCTCGACAGAGGGGTCGGTATACGGGCCCGAGGTGTCGTACAGCGTCACCGCCGAGCCGTCGGAGAGCCGCACCTGACGCATCGGCACGCGCAGGTCACCGGTGTAAATCTTGGAAAAACGCGCGCTGTTCATCGCGCAAACTCCCTTCGCCGGCATTACCCGGAGCAGGTTCTGGCGGTCGGCGGCTGTCAGCCGTCCTCTCAGCCCGGTCCGCACCGGGCTCCCGCGTTGGTCGGCGGTGATCGTACCCACCCCGAACCCCGCCCGAAACATGGCATTATTCCCAAAATGGACGATCCCACGGCTCGGACCACCGCCGGCTACGACCGCATCGCCCCCGTCTTCGCCACCCGCTCGGAAACCCCCGACGCCGCTTTCCTGGCCTTCCGCCAACGCTTCGCCACCGCGCTGCCCACCGGAGGGCGGGTAGCCGACCTGGGGCGGCGCTGAGACCGAGCCGACGCTACGCGCCTGGCGCGCGGCCCTGCAGCCGGGAGGCGTGCTGGCGGCGCGGCGCGAGGTTTGACGATCGCCCTGAGCGGTACTCTCCCATCAGGGGAAACATGAAAAAGATCGCCGCTGTCGCAGGACTCGTGGTGGTGGCCGCGTTCGGTACGCCCGCCGCCTCAGGAGACGGTATCGAGCAGCACGAAGTGAGCCAGGAGCAGTACGACACCCTGATCGCCCAGTGTCGCTACTCCGACACGGGGAAGTCGCGATGCCGCGCGGCGGTCAAGGAGCTGTACTACATCGGTAAACCCAGCCACACGCTCGACTGCCGGACATACACGGGTGTCACCGTGTGCGGCCCGCTCAAGTTGAGCAGGTCCGAACGCCAGTGCAAGCAGACGTCCGTAGAGCAGGGAATCTCGTTCCGCCGCGCCGAGGTGGAGTGCTACGTGTACGCCTGAGGAGCTGAGATCTTGATCATCGCTGGGGCGGACGGCTCGCGTACCGGCCTGGAAGCCGTCGGCTGGGCCGCCACGGAGGCAGCGCTGCGCAAGGCGCCGCTGACCGTGGCGCACGCCGTACCCAAATGGGTGTGCGAGGAGTCCGGCGGCCGCTACGCCGAGGTGGGCCGGTGGCTGCGCGAGAGCGCCAACACGGTGCTCGTCTCGGCCAGGGACCGGGCGCTGCGCGAGCGGCCCGGAATCATCGTGGAGACCGTCCTGCTCCCTGGCGACCCCCGTTCGGCCCTGGTCAAGGCCTCCGAGGGGGCTGAGCTGCTGGTCGTCGGCAGTCGCGGGATCGGCGGTGTACGCGGGCTGCTGGTCGGGTCCGTCGCCTACGGGGTCGCCGCGCACGCCCGTACGAACGTCGTTCTGATCCACGAGCGGCCCTCGTCGCCGCGCGGGGAGGTGGTGGTCGGGGTCGACGGCTCGCCGGGGTCCATGCGGGCGCTCGACTTCGCCTTCGACGAGGCGGAGTCACGAGGTACGAAGTTGCGTGCCGTACAGGCGTGGGCCTGGCCGCAACCGAGCGGCTTCGAGCCGGCCGACGGCAACGGCGAGCGGGACGCGTTGCGGGTGTTGAAGGAGCTGCTGGCCGGGCACCGGGAGCGGCATCCCGGGGTGGACGTGGTGGCGGAGATCGTCCACGGACATCCCGTCGAGGTGCTGAGGGAGGCGGCGGCGGGGGCGGATCTGCTGGTCGTGGGCTCGCGCGGGCACGGCCAGCTGGCCGGGATGCTCATGGGCTCGATCAGCCAGGCCATGCTCCACCACGCGCCCTGCCCGCTCGCGGTGATCCGCGGGCACTCCCAGGCGACCTGAGCGCGGCGTCTCCGCTCTCCTGAAAGTTACATGCCGATCCCGGCATCCGCGCAGGTCGCCGATCCGGGCGTTACGGCCTGCCTTCCCGCGACGGTCGGGCGCTCCTACGATCTGCGCAGACTACGACGGGAGAGCAGACGATGCGCAGGATCAGCGCCCTGCTGGCGGCGATGCTGGCACTGACCGCGGCGGTGATGTTCGCGACGACCACGCAGGCCAGCGCCGCCGCCACCAGGATCATGCCCTTGGGCGACTCGATCACCGGATCCCCTGGCTGCTGGCGGGCCCTGCTCTGGAACAGACTCCAGAGCACCGGCTACACCAACATCGACTTCGTCGGCACGCTCCCGCCGCAGGGTTGCGGGGTCGCGCACGACGGCGACAACGAGGGCCACGGGGGCTTCCTGGCCTCCAACGTGGCCAACCAGAACCAGCTGCCCGGCTGGCTCGCCGCGACCAGACCCGACATCGTCATGATGCACTTCGGTACGAACGACGTGTGGAGCAACATCGCACCGGCCACGATCCTGAGCGCGTTCACCACGCTGGTGAACCAGATGCGGGCCAGCAACCCCGCCATGAAGATCCTCGTCGCCAAGATCATCCCGATGAACCCGTCCGCCTGCCCCGACTGCGCCCAGCGCGCCGTGAACTTCAACAACGCCATCCCCGCCTGGGCCGCCGCCACCTCCACCCAGCAGTCGCCGATCACGGTGGTGGACCAGTGGACGGGGTTCAGCACAAGTACGGACACCTATGACGGGGTGCACCCGAACGCCACCGGCGACCAGAAGATGTCCGACAAGTGGTACCCGGCGCTGGTGAACGCCCTCTCCGGCATGCCCACCTCCACGCCCACCATCACTCCTTCGCCTGGGGGGTGTACGGCGACCTTCAAGAACGCAGGTCAATGGCAGGGCGGCTTCCAGGGCGAGGTCACCGTCAAGAACACCGGCGCCGGCGCGATGAGCGCGTGGACGGTGCGGTGGACGTTCGCCAACGGCCAGCAGATCAGCCAGCTCTGGAACGGCACGCTGAGCGCCAGCGGCTCCGCGGTGACCGTACGCAACGTGAGCTGGAACGGCGCGCTGGCGCCCGGAGCCTCGGCCACGTTCGGCTTCCTGGCCTCGTGGAACGGCACGAACACCGCCCCCACCCCCACATGCTCCTAGGGGCTCGTAATGGATGCCAGCCGGGGCCCGGCCAGCCGCACATAGTCGTCGGTGGCCAGCGCGACGGACCGGTCGAGCCTGGCGGCGTTGAAATACAGCTCGGGCTGGTCCAGCAGCGACGGATCGGCGACCAGTTCGAGCCGGGGGTCGTAACTGAACGGCAACACGGTCCCGCTCACGCTCCCGGCCAGCTCCTCGGCCTTCTCCTTGCCGGCGAAGGCCACGTACGTGCCGTCCAGCAGCGCCTTGACCGCCTGCAGGTCGAGCCGCGCGTCACCGGGCACGACGGCCAGCACGTGGCGGGTCCGCTTCTTGCCGATCTTGACCATCACGATCAGGCACTTGGCCGCCTGCGCGACGTCGTGCCCACGCAGGACGCTGACCAGTTCGGTACGCCCCTCCGGCGCGTGATCGATCAGCCGGTAACGCGCTCCGGCGGCGTCCATGTCGGCGATCAGGCGCTCGTAGGCGCCGTTCGGCTCACCAGTCACCGCTCAACAACTCCTTCGCCTCGGCGATCCGGTCCTCGTCACGCTGGTAGAACACCCATTGCTTGATCCTCTTGCCACGGATGAGAACCCAGTGGCGGTGCTCAGGAGGCGGATACCACGGGAGCACCTTCACTGGCCTGCACCAGGACAAACCCCTGCCCCCTGAACGCCAACTGCATGGCCTCCCCACTCCCCCGCCCGATCAACGCCCCCACCTTCATCGTCCGATTGACCCCCACCTGCAGCGCGGTACTCCAGCAAACAGCGGACTGCCCGTCGGCGTACGTCGGCATGCGGGCGGCGTCGAGCAGCACCGGCGTACCATGCGTGGTCACCGCCACCCACCCGGTCCCGGTGACGGTGGTGTTGAACAGCCCACCGGCCGCGACCCCGGCCCCCTGAACCCGCTGGATATCCCAGGTGAGCTGCGGCTGAAAGGCCAGCAGATTACGCCCGTTGACGGTGAGCCCCTCGTTCTCCAGGAAGAACAGATGGATGTCGTCGGCGTTGTCGGCGAGGTAGAGCAACCCCTCACCGCGTACCCGCATGAGCGACGCGCCCTCGCCCGTCACAGCCTTCTTGAACAGCTTCCCGATGCCTCCAGAGCCCTCGTAGTCGAAGTCCATCTGTCCTTGGAAGGCGACCATCGAGCCCTGCTTGGCCAGCACCTCGTGAGGTAACTGCACTCGGAGCATCTTGCCGTTCTCCAGAGCGAAGCCGGCGGGCAGCTGCTGGGCGTCGAGGTTGCCGAAGATCGAACTACGCACGTTTCAACCTTTCGAAGGAGGTGATGCCGCCAGCGTACGGAGAACCACGCCCGCGCACGCACCTCTTCAACGGACCCCCTGAACGTCGCGGCTAACTCCCGGGGTGGACGCGCCCCGGTCCACCCCTTCGAACAGCGCCTTCGCCCGCGCGGCGGTGTCCAAGGCCCAGCGCCCGGTGCTGAGCAGCCCCAGGACCAGGATGCCGACGCCGAGCCCGAGCACCAGCCACCACACGCCGTGCTCCGCGCTGGTGAACGCCGTTCCGCCGCGGGCCACGGCCGATCCCACGATCGTTCCGGAGATCGCGACGCCCAGGGTGGTGCCGGTCTGCCGGCCGGCGGAGGCCAACGAGGTGGCCACTCCGGCCATCGAGCGGGGCATTCCGGAGACCGCCGTGTTGGTGATCGGCGGGTTGACGGTGCCCAGGAAGATGCCGAACAGCAGATAGATCGCGAGCACGGCCGGCAGCGGGGTGGCCGGTCCGAGCCAGATCGACGCGCCGCCGCCCAGTGCCAGTGCGGCCCCGGAGACCACCAGCGGCAGTCGAGGACCCCGCGCGCCGACCATCCGGCCGGTGAACGGGGAGAGCACCACGACCAGCACCCCGACCGGGAGCAGGCACAGCCCGGCCGTCAGCGCCGACATGCCGCGCATGTCCTGCAGGTACTGGGTGGTCACGAACAGGAACGCGCCGAACCCGCACAAGGCCCAGAGCGCCATCAGGATGGCCGCGCTGAACGGCACACTGCGAAACAGGCGCAGCTCCAGCAGCGGGTCGACACGGCGCGGTTCGTAACCGAGGATGCCCAGCGTGCCGAGCACGGCGACGGCGAGCAGGCCGAGGATGATCGGCGAGGTCCAGCCCAGCCTGCTGGACTCGATGATCGCGTAGACGACGCTGCCCAGCACCAGGGTCACCAGGGTCTGGCCCACCGGGTCGAACCGGCGCGCCCGGGCGGCGCGGGACTCGGGCACGAACAGCCCGGTGCACACGATCGCGGCGGCCACGATCGGCACGTTGATCCAGAAGATGGAGCGCCAGCCGAAGCCGTCGACCAGGGCGCCGCCGAGGATCGGACCCAGCGCCAGCGACAGGCCGGACACCGAGCCGAACACGCCGATGGCCCTGGCCCGCTCAGCCGGGTCGGGGAACGTGGTGGCGACGATCGCCATCGCCACCGGGTTGAGCATCGTGCCACCGACGGCCTGCAGCGCACGCGCCGCGATCAGCCAGCCGATGCTCGGCGCCAGGCTGCACAGCAGCGAGCCGAGCCCGAAGGCGGCCAGGCCGACCTGGAAGATCCGCCGACGACCGACCCGGTCCGCGGTGGACCCGGCCAGCACCAGGAAACCGGCCAGCACCAGGGTGTACGCGTCGACCGTCCACTGCAGGCCGGACACCGAGGCGTGCAGGTCGTGACGAATCGCCGGCAGCGCGACGTTGACGATGGAGATGTCCATCACCACGACGACCATGCTGGCGCAGCAGATCGCGAGCACCAGGAATCGGCGGCGTCGGCTGAGTTCGGGCACAGGGGTCCAAACCGATGAAGCACTCATGACCACGACGCTAGGGATTAGAGCATGCTCGAAGTCAAGCAGCGGCGGATACCCGGGCCCGATCCCCGGGGGGCCTGAGCATCGCCGAGGCCGCTCGCCGCACCGGGGTCAGCGCGTACACCCTGCGCCTGCCACGAACGCGCCGGCCTGGTCGTCACCACCGTTGACCGCACCGGCGCCACTACCTGGAGTTGTGGGGGGCGAGCCAGGCAATGACGGAGCTGTCGTAGATCTGGGATCTACGACAGCTCCATCTCGCAGGTGGTGCGTGCCGGCGCACGTATGGGCGTGCACCCAGTCAGAGACCCCGCCACAATGCGGACAGATCCCCTCCACCGCTCGAGCTCGGGCCTGCAGCGTCACGACGCCTGCTGCCCGCTCCACCCACTCCACCATCACGCCTGCCAGATGAGGCAGAAGACCCTCAGAGCAGATCTCGGCGGTCAACCGCGCCGTATCATCCACCGTTACCGAGAAGGCGCGAGCAATTTTCACCCGGCGCCGACCGTGGTATCAGTGGTGGGCGCCCTGATGGTCCCATTTTTGCTGCTGCCATCTGGCATGGTGCCATCACGGCTCAGGGACCTCGTCTTCGAACCCGTCGCGCCGGACGTCGTCGCGCTTGAAGTCGTCGTGCCGGAAGTCGTCGTGGCGCTGGCGATTGATGAAGAAGTGCCTTCTTTCGTCGTCGTTGAAGTTGTGATTGAAGTTGTGGATGTTGGCTTCGATGTTCTCACGACGCCAGCGGGGCGGAGGGACCACGATCCGCTTCTGCTTATGGACGACGCGCGGCGCAGCCTGCGGCACCGCGCGCGGCACCGCACGCGGTGCCGGCGCCGGCGGCCCGCCGGCCTGGACGCCGGGGAAGCCCGCGCTCGCTCCGGCTACCCCCTGGGCGAGTGGAAGGAACATGACACCGGCGACGGCGCCGGTAAGAGCTAGTGCCGCGAACCGCCCATGGCGTGGCGTTCGCGACCGCCGATTCTCAGTATTCACGTGCTCGTTTCCGTTCATGGATAGATCGACCTGAAATCCGGCACCCACCATTTCAGCGGGCACTCAGACGGAAGCAGACATACCCATACAGATATTCTCAGTTACCTCATTAAGCCCAAACAACCCGTCAAAAACATAAAGGTGTTATTCAACCAAATTTGATGTTGAGAGCAGGTCACCGTCGACGTCGACGCTAGGGAGCCCCAGGCCGAGGACCTCCACCCGGCGATCGTCGCCGTGTAGACCGACAGCGAAGCGGGCGCCCTCGCATCGAGGGCGCCCGCTTCGCTTCGTGCTCTACGCCTGCGCCTTGACGGCCGAGCCCGCCGCGGCTCGCTCCCGCGTGACGCGGCGGCGCCGGGCCGGCAGCCCGAGCGTCGGGTTGGTGACGCCCCAGGCGGCGCCCTTGCAGACCAGCTCCTTGTAGACGGCGGCGAGCCGTCCGGTCAGGACCGCCTGCACGGCGCGGTCGTCGGCGGTGACGTATTGGATCAAGCCCTCCTTGCGGCCCAGTGAGATGCACTGGTTGAAGTAGCGGATCGGCGCGTTCGGGAGATTCCCGCCGGTCAGGCGCGCCGCGATCGCGTCGGCGGCCTGCCACGCGGTCGGAGTTCCCGAGGCGCACGACATCCGCAGCGGCTTGTCCCCGGGGCCCATCACCATGGCCGCGTCGCCGACGGCGTACACGTCCGGGTGCGAGACCGAGCGCATGGTCCCGTCGACCACGATCTGGCCGGTGCCGGTGACCTCCAGGGCAGTCGCCTTCGCGATCGAGTGGACCGCGAAGCCGGTGGTCCACACGGTGACCGCGGCCGGGATGGCCTTGCCGTCGGCGGTCGCGACGCGGTCGGCTTCGACACCGGTGACGGCGACGTGCTCGTGCACGATGATCCCGAGCTTGCCGAAGACCTTTCGCAGGTGCTCGCGGCCCTTGGGCGAGAGCCAGTCGCCGAGGCCGCCGCGGGCGGCGAGGGCGACGTCGAGGTCCGGGCGGGCCTCGGCGATCTCGGTCGTGGCCTCCAGGCCGGTGAGGCCGCCGCCGACGACGACCACGGTCTGCCCGGCGTCGAGGCGGGCCAGGCGCTCGCGCAGCCGGAGTGCTCCGGGGCGGCTGGCGATCTCATAGGCGTGCTCGGCGGTCCCGGGGACGCCTTGGGCGTTCCAGCCGCTGCCGAGGGCGTAGACGAGCGTGTCGTAGGCGAGTTCGCCGGCGCCGGACCCGGGCGCGATCAAGCCGGCGCCGTTCGCGTCGACGACGGCGACGGTCTTGCGGTCGACGTCGACGCCGGTGACCTTCGCGAGCCTCAGTTCGACGCCGGTGCCCGCGAACATCTCGCTGAATGGCCGAGACTTAAGGTCCTGGCCCGCCGCCAGCTGGTGCATGCGGACGCGTTCGACGAAGTCGGGCTCGGCGTTGACGAGGGTGATGGCGACGTCCTCGCGGCGGAGCCGCTTGGCGAGGCGGCCGGCGGCGATGGCTCCGGTGTATCCGGCTCCGAGGACGATGATGCGGTGCTGCATTTCCTTGCCCCCTGTCTTGCGCGGGTTTGCCACTTGAACCGGGCGGCCCGCCCTTTCCTGACAGGAACGCGATGTGAAGCACCTCACATAGCGCTCAGAAGGCGTTGAACAGGGGCTCTCCGTGGTCGGCGGCCGCCCAGTGCGCGGTCGCGCGTTCGAGCTTGTCGGGGTTGACCTGGTTCCGGAACGCGGCGATGCCCTCGGCGGTGACCTCCAGGCACATGACGCCGACGACTCGGCCGTCCACGACGGCCACGACGGCTGGGTCGCCGTTGGCGGTCCAGGCGTAGATCTCGGGCGCGCCGCCAGCTATGGCGCGCTTGGCCTCGCCGGGTTTGAACAGGCCCCACAGGAACTTCGCGACCGCGACGGCGCCCTCGAACGCCTTGGCGCGGGCCGGGACCTTCCCGCCGCCGTCGCCGATCGAGATGGCGTCCTCGGTGAGCAGGCGCACGAGCGGCTCGGTCTGGCCGCTGGTGGCGGCTGCCAGGAACTCCTCGACGATCCGCCGGGCGGCGGCCTCGTCGATCTCGGTGCGGGCCTTGCCGTCCGCGACGTGCTTCTTGGCGCGGTGGAAGATCTGCTGGCTGGCGGCCTCGGTGATGTCGAGGATCTCGGCGATCTCCCGGTGCGGGTAGTCGAAGGCCTCCCGCAGCACGTACACCGCCCGCTCGTTGGGGGAGAGGCGCTCCATGAGGGTGAGGACCGCGTACGAGACCGATTCGCGCTGCTCGGCGGTGTCGGCCGGGCCGAGCATCGGGTCCCCGGCGAGCAGCGGCTCGGGAAGCCATTGGCCCACATAGGTCTCGCGGCGCGCCCGCGCGGACGTGACCTGGTTGAGGCACAGGTTGGTGAGGACCTTCGTCAGCCAGGCCTCGGGGACCTCGATGCGGTCGACGTCGGCGGCCTGCCAACGCAGGAACGTCTCCTGCACGGCGTCCTCGGCCTCCCCGGCGGAGCCGAGGAGGCGGTAGGCGATGGCCTCCAGGCGCGGCCGGGAGGCCTCGAACCGGTCGACGTCGTTCGCCGTCAGGGGCATGGGCCGATCGTAGCCCGCGCGGCGCGAATCGGCCGCCGCCGCGAGGGTGTCCTCGACGTACTCCCCGACAGCAGGCACAATGTGCCACTTCGTCCCCTTCGTGTTGATATGTGCGAATCGAAGGATTACGGAGTGGCCGTCTCTTGTCACATGGATCTCACCCGTACCAGTCCAAGGGCTTGATCACCCGCACACCATCTCCCTGGACGTGAACCCACGCTTCAGGGTGAAGACTCGTTCCCGCCGGTCTCCTCCGTCACCGTGACCGTGTCAGCGGTGCCGGATCTTACCGGTCGGTGCCGAAGCCGGTCACCCCTCGCGACAGATCGAACTGATGGATCCGGGTCAGCGGCCATTCCGCGTACGGGAAGGTCCGCAGCACATCGCCGTCGAAGGCCTCGGCCACGCCGTCGGACCGGAGTTGCTCGGCCAACACCGCGGTCAGCCGATCGGCGTCCGCCGGCCGCTCCGCCTGCACCGGCTTGATCTCGTGCGGATCGGCCGCGAGATCGAACAGCAGCTGGTGCCCGCCGTTGGCCAACCAGATCAGCTTCAGGTGGCCTTGCCGGACCATCGCCTTGAACCGCCGGGTGCCAGGTCGCCCGTGGTAGCCGAACAGTGTCTCCCGGGGCGGCGCCGTACCGGTCAGCAGGCCGAGCAGGTCACTACCCTGCCGCAGCTCCGGCTGCCCGGCGGCGGAGGTGGCCAGGCCGAACAGGTCGGTCAGGCAGACCAACTCGGATCGATGATCACCGGCCGCGATCTGCTCCGGCCAGGAGATCAGGAACGGGACCCGAGCGGACGCCTCGAAGAAGCTCTCCTTCTGCCAGCCATGATGATCACCGAGCAGGTCGCCGTGATCGGCGAAGAAACAGATCACGGTGTTGTCCGCGTCCGGTCTTCGCTCCACCGCGTCCAGCAGGTCGCCGATACAACCGTCGATGTAGCTGATCTCGCCGTAGTACCGGGCCTTCAGCGTCCGGGCCCGGTGCGAGTCGACGTCCTCGGCATAGACCAGGTGGTTCATCCATGGGATGTGCTGATCAAGGTGATCGATGTCGCGATCGCCGCACACCGGGTCGGGCATCTGGTCCGGGTCGTACATCCGGTTGTACGGCAGCGGCGGCGCGAACGGAGGATGAGGGCCGATGTAGGACACGAATCCGAACCAGGGCCGGTCGTCGTCGGCGGCCATCAGCCCGATCGCCTCCCGGGTGGCCCAGGACTCGACGGTGCAGTCCGCTGGCAATGGGCTGAGCTGCGGCATGTAGTACATGTCGGTCCGCTCGCCCATCAGCGCCTCGATCCAGTCGTACTCGGGATGTTCGGTCGCGATCCACGACGCGTACGAGTCCCCGGCTCGCTGCTCGGGGCTGGCGTAGAACTCCTCGCTGTGCCGCTGCACTTCGTAGCCGACCGGCGCGTCCCAGGGCACGGTGTGGAACTTGCCGACTCCCCAGGTGCGATACCCGCGCAGGCCCATCGCCTCGGCCAGGTACGGGCCGCAGCAATCCCGGATCGCGGCGTGCCCCCCGTCCGGGACGGTGTTGTCGTACACCCCGGTCCTGGTCGGCTCGCATCCGCTGCGCAGCGTGTAGCGAGCCGGAACGCAGACCGGGCTGGTGGAGTACGCGTTGTCGAAGACGGTCCCGCGGGCAGCCAATCGATCGAGGTTGGGCGTCGCGAGATCGGTGTTGCCGAGCGCCGCGATGGTGTCGAACCGCTGCTGGTCGGTCATCACAAACAGCACGTTCGGGCGGGTGGACATGAACGGGTCTCTCCTCACAAAGCGGGTCAGCGGCCTGTCGGTCATCGCGGCGGTGCCGGCAGCAGCCGGGCCCGGTCGCCTCGCAGGGCGGACTCGCGGGCGTTCCAGTCATCGATCAGGCCCAGTTGGGTCAGCAGCCGGTCGGCCGGCGGGAACGCGTCTTCAGCTTCCGCCAACAGCGCGGCCAGCCGGGCATCGGCCTCGGCGACCCGGCCGGCCGACGCCGGGTCGGCGACCAGGTTGTCCAGCTGCCAGGGGTCGGTGCGGTCGTCGAACAGCAGCCAGGGCCGGCCGTCGACGGTACGTGCATAAGTCAGCTCGTCGGTGACCATGCCCCGCCATTCGCCGATCCCCTGGTCGTACCCGTTGTCGAAGCTGACCCAGTTGCCGATCAGCAGCTCCGGGCGCAGCGGCCCGCCGGATCGGAGCTGATCGCTCAGGTCACGACCGTACGCCCCGATCGGGGGCAGCCCGAGCAGTCCGAGCAGGGTCGGAGCAAGATCGACCAGGCCGAGGAGGCCGGCCGGGCGGTACGCGGGAACGCCGGGTGCATTGATCACCATCGGCACCCGTACGGCCTCCGCGTACGGGCTCTGCTTGGCCCGCAAGCCGTGGGCTCCGAGCATGTCGCCATGATCGGAGGTGACCACGATGATCGTGTTCTTGCGTAGCCCGAGCCGGTCCAACGCCGCCACGATCCGGCCGATCTGCGTGTCCACCGCCGTGATCGCGCTCCAGTAGAGCCGCTGCACCTCGCGCTGCTCGTCGCTGTCGGGCGTGTTCGGCGGCACCGTCATCCGGTCGATCGGGTAGCCGGTCCGAAGGTGCACCGGCACCGAGTCGTACGGGTCGTGTGGCGGGTTGTAGGAGACCGTGAGAAAGAACGGGGCGTCCTGCTCGGCGAGGAACTCCACTGCGAGGTCGGTCTGCACCTCCGGCTCGTATCCGGTGAACTCGATCCTGGTCGGGCTCTCGGTGCCGACGTAGTAATGACCATCGACGTGATCATGAGAGCAGTCGACCCCGGCCCAGTGCTCGATTCCCGGCCGTGCGGCTGGCGGCACCCACTTGTCCCGGGGCAGCCCGGCCAGATGCCACTTGCCGATCCAGCCGGTCTGGTACCCGGCGCCGGACAGCGCCGTGCCCAGGGTCTCCAGCCGCGGCGACAGCGGCAGGTCGTTGGCGACCACGCCGTGCTGGTGGGGCAGACGACCGGTGAGCAGGCTGGCCCGGCTCGGCCCGCAGACCGGCGAGCTGGCGCGACCGCCGGCGATCGCGGCGCCGCCGGCCGCCAACCGATCCAGGTTCGGGGTGCGGACCTGGGAGACTCGTTCTGTCGTGCCTTCGAGCCAGCCCTGGTCCTGCCCCCGCCACTGATCGGCCAGCAGCACGACGACGTTCGGAGCCGTCACGCCTGGAACTCCTGCGGGTCGATCTCGCCGCTCTTCACCGCGGCGTCGTAGGCCGCCTGCATCCGCTGTCGCATCGCGGTGAGTGCCGGTTCGAGCGCCGCCGACGGGTCGAGCAGCAGCTTTTCCACCGTCTGATCGACGCTCTCCCCGACCACCTGCAGCAGGCCGCCAGGCGTCTTCGGCCACTGCCGATCGAGTTCGCCCGGCCGGAACTGCTGGAGGAGCGCGTTGTCCTTGATCGCGGCCGAGTCCCAGACGGCGGCGTTCAGCGGCGGCGCCGCCTTCGCCGCCAGCGCCTCCTGGACTCCGTCGCCGACCATCACCTCGAAGACCGCGGCGGCCTTCTCCGGGTTCCGGCTGGTCGACGAGATCGCATACGGGTAGCCGGCGTTCATGGGCGACCGCACCAGTTTCTGCCCGTCCGGCACCGGCAGCGGGGCCGCGATCGCCTTGACCTTGCTGCCCAGATCGACCAGCGAGGACACGACCGAGCTGCTGCTGATGTACATCCCGGCCTCTCCCTTGCCGAAGGCGTTGATCGCGACGTCGCCGGTCAGGGTCGCGGCGCCCGGGTAGGCGGTCTTGTCGGTGATCATGGCCCGGTAGAGTTCCAGTAGCGGCGCGTACTTGGTCGACTCGTACTTCTGCATGGCCGCGTTGAACAGCCCGAACTGGGCCAGCGCCGGGTCACCCGCCATCAGCGGAATGTCGACGCTCCATTGCCGGAACCCGGTCGCCTTGATCGGGATCAGCATGCCGAACGCGTCACCGTTGCCGATCTTGGTGATCGCGGCCGCTGCCTGCCGTACCTCGGAGAAGGTCGCCGGCGGCGAGTCCGGGTCCAGCCCGGCCTTCTCGAACAGGTCGGTGTTGATCATCATCCGATTGGTGAACGCGGTGGTCGGCACCGCGTACGGCACGCCGCCCCAGACCAGCTCGCTGTTCTTCTGGTGGTACGGCGCCGCCTTGTCCAGCACGGCCTTGTCGATCAGGTCCGGCAGCGGCCGGACCCACCCGGCGGCGACGAACGCGCCCAGCTGCGCCGAAGGGCTGTGGAACACGTCGGGCGCCCGCTTGGTCTGGAAGCCGAGCCGGACGATCTCTTCGTACTTGTCCGTCGCCTGCGGCTCGTACCGCACCTGGATGCCGAGGGATTTGCCCTGCTGCTCGTTCCAGGTGCGGAAGAACTCCTGCCGGGCCTTGGCGTGCGCGCCGGCCCGATCCCAGACCACGATAGTGGTCAGCTCCTTCGGATCGGTGGAACCGGTCGAGGAGCCGCCGCAGCCGACGAGGGCGACTGTGGCGCCGGCAGCGAGTGTGCCGAGGAAGCCGCGGCGGGTCAAGGAGGAATCGATCATTGAGGGGCCTTTCTCAGGCAGAAGGAACCGGGCCAGGGGGGATGGCGTCTCGAACCGCGGCGGCTCGGTCGCGGAGCATGATCACGAAACTGGCCGTGGCCGCCGGCAGCGCGATCATCAGCAGCGGGCCGAGGTACGGCACCTGGGTCGCCAGGAAGGGCCCGGCGACGGCGGCGGCGATCACGGCCACCGCCGCCGTCAGCGCCAGCTCGATCCTGGACAGCGCCAGCAGGTAGGCCATCCGCAGCGCCGCGACGGTACGGCCGGTCCGTTCGAAGATCACCACCGACCACGGGACAACCAGCAGCCAGGTCACCCCGGCCACCACGCTGGTGATCAACACCAGCCAGCCGTACGGTCCGCCGGGCGATGGTCCGAGCAGGCCGATGAGCACCAGGACGGCGATGCCGAGATGACAACCGGCCAGCGGCAGGGAAGGCAGCAGCCCGCGGGCCAGGAACCGCAACGTCTCCCCCGGTCCGAGGGCGGCCTCGCCGCCGGCGTACCGGCGTTGCTGGGCGATCAGCCACAGGGTGGCCGCCGGCGCGGTGATCACGGGCAGGCTCAGCAGCAACCAGCAGCAGCTGGTCCAGGCCCAGAACCACCAGCGGGACCAGCCGCGGAGCAGGGCACCATCCGGAGCGAACAGGGTCATCCCTTCACCGACCCGTCCGTCCAGCCGCGGACGAAGTGCCGCTGCAGCACGATGAAGATCACCACGATCGGCACCAGCGCCATGTTCGCGCCGGCCAGCACCGTGTTGTACGGCGTCATTCCCTCGGCGGCGTCATACTGCAGCGCGCTCACGCCCACGACCAGAGTGCGCAGGTCGGGTGCGGCGAGTGAGAACACCAGCGGCACCTGGTAGTTGTTCCAGGAGGCCTGGAAGCCGAGGATCACCGTGGTGGCGAGGATCGGCCGCATCATCGGGAAGGCGATCCGCCAGTAGGTGCCGAACAGCCCGCAGCCGTCGACCCGGGCCGCGTCCTCCATCTCGGTGCCGAGGCCGAGCACGAACGCCTTGATCAAGAAGATGTGCACCAGCATGATCCCGGCCAGCTGGACCAGCGCGATCCCGAGCAGGTTGTCCAGGCCCAGCGCCTCGGCGATCACGTACTGCGGGTAGAGCGTCGCCGTGGTG
Source organism: Nonomuraea marmarensis (assembly GCF_043197025.1). NCBI lineage: Bacteria > Bacillati > Actinomycetota > Actinomycetes > Streptosporangiales > Streptosporangiaceae > Nonomuraea > Nonomuraea marmarensis. The sequence continues at coordinate 106,276 of NZ_JBICRM010000003.1, read as the reverse complement.
AGGCCGACGAACAGGGTGCCGACGTACAGGCCCTCGAGGAACCGCTGGCCGCGGAGTCGGCGCCGGGCCAGCACGTACCCGGTCATGCTGGAGGCGAGCGTGTCCAGCAGCACGACCAGGGCCGTGACGATCAGGCTGTTGACGAAATAGCGGGAGAAGCTGGCCGTGGTCCAGGCCTGGAGGTAGGTGCCCCACTCCCAGACCCGGGGCAGGATTCCACCGTTCCTGCTGAGGATCTGGTCCAGCGGCGACACCGAGGCGAACAGGCCGAAGATCAGCGGCGAGAGCATGATCAACGATGCCGCGATCAAGATCACGTGCAGCAGCACGGTCAGCGGGCGGACTCGGCGTCCGCGCCGGACCGGCACGTCCTGGGCGACCGTCTTGCCGACGGGTTCGGTGATGGCGGGTGTGCTCATGCCGCGGTCCTCCCGCTCCGGTTGATCCGCAGATAGGCCACGGAGATGATGCCGACGATCACGCTCGCGGTGATGCCGAGCGCGGCGGCGTACCCGATCTGCGGCACCGATTCCGGTTCGAAGAAGAACCTGTAGAGGTAGGTGAACATCACCTCTGTACCACCGGCCGGTCCGCCATCGGTGAGCGTCTTGACCAGGTCGAAGCTGCGCAACGTCCCAATGATCGAGATCAGGATCACCACCCGCGTCACCGGGGCCAGCATCGGCAGCACGATGTGCCGCAGCGTCGACCAGTGACCGGCGCCTTCCAGCGACGCGCTCTCCAGCAGCTCATTCGGGATCGTCATCATGCCGGCGAAGAAGAGCAACAGGTTGATCCCGAGGTGGGCCCAGACGCCGACCCCGATCAGGCTGCCGAGCGCGCTGCCGGCCTCCCCAAGGAACCGGATCGGCGCCTCCAGCAGGCCCGATCCGGTGAGCAGCTGGTTGACCGGCCCGCCGGTCTCCCGCAGCAAGAAGACGAAGATGATGCCGACGATGGCCGGCGACAGGACGTGCGGCAGAAATAAGATCGTCCGGTACACGGTGCCGGCGCGAACCCCGCGGAAGAACACGTAGGCCAGCACCAGCGCCAGTGGGATCTCGATGACCAACCGGCCGGACCCGAACTTCACCGTGTTCAGCACCGCCAGCCACCACTGATCGTCGCTGATCATTCGCTGGTAGTTGGCCGGCCCGGCGAACTGAGGCGCCGAGAACCCGTTCCAGCGCTGGAAGCTGAACCAGAACAACCAGCCGATCGGCAGCAGCGCGAAGGCGAGATACGGCAGCAGGCTCGGCAGCAACATCAGGCGGCCGACACCGTCCTCGCGCCGGTGCCACTGCGCGCGACGCGGCGTGGGCTCCCGTGGCGAGCGGACAACTGTGGACATCCGTGTCACTTCCTTGGTCGAGTGCGTCGGCCGGGCTCACGCCGATTCAGGCTCACCAACTCGGTTTCGAGACAACTTAGATCGATCTAAACGGGCAGGTCAACCTTATCTATATAAACCGGTAGGTCAACCATGAAATAGTTCACACCCAGCAAGATCGCTCAGTGACAGCCGCAGGACGCGCGAGCGTGGATCTCAGGTGCCGGAGGGGTACGACTGCCCTCGACCGGCATCCCCATCTCGGCCAGCAGCACCCGGCCGCAGACCCGGCCCAGCTCGACCGGGTCGGTGGCGACGCTGCTGATCGGCGGGTTCCACATCGCCGACTGGCGGAGGTCGTCGATGCCGAGTACCGCGCAGAGCGCCGCGTCGCGCGTACCAAGCCGCAACGCCTTGGCCAGGCCGTAGGCAACGTTGTCGCTGTGACACAGCACTCCGTCGGGCGGTGGCCCGGCCGCGAGCAACTCGGCGGCGCGGCGGTACGCGGCGTCCGCGGTCGCCTCCAGCGGCTCCGACCAGGTCGCATCCCAGTCGGCACCGGCTTCGGTGACCGCCCGCAGGAAGCTCTCCATCCGGCCGACTCGCGGCGAGGCCAGCGGGTCGCCGCCGAAGTAGGCCACCCTGCGGCAGTCGTGCACGGTGATCAAGTGCTCGGCGCCGAGCCGGCCGATGGCCACCTCGTCGGTGCCGACGAACGGCAGTTCCACCCCGTCGATGTGGCGCAGCAGCAGCACCGTCGGCAGACCGCTGCGGTGTATGCCGGAGAAATGCTCCGCGGTCGAGGTCAGCGCGGGGATGGTGACCACGCCGGCCGCCCGGTGCCCGATCAGCGACCGGAGGATCTGTCGTTGCAGGTCCACCCGGTCGACCGTATTAGCGATCATGACGAAGAACCCGACCTCCCCGAGCACCTCCTGCACGCCCAGCGACACCTCGGCGACGAACGGGTTCATCACGTCCGGCATCACCAGCCCGACCAGGTCGTTGCGCTGAGTCCGCAGGTTCGCGGCGGCCTGGTTGTAGATGTACCCCAGCCGCTCAGCCTCGGCCAGGACAGCACCCCGAGTCGCCTCTGACACCAGCGGGCTGTTCCGCATCACCAGCGAGACGGTGGCCCGGGACAGACCGAGCGAGTTGGCCACGTCGATCATCCGTACCCGGCGCACTCCAGGTCGGTCGCCCTGCTCCAGGCCTTCTTGCATGTCTCACCTCCCCCGCCGACTCGTACCGCGTGCATGGGCTGGAAGCATTGCCGACGGGCCCCCTCCGAACAAGCGTCCGATGATCATCACGTGATCGAGCGGCCTCAGACACCGAGGGCGAACTGCTATGCCGAGCGCTGGATCCACACGGTCCGAGCCGGGTGCAGCGACCGCGTGCTGATCCACGGTGAACGTTACCTGTGCGCGGTCTTGGACGAGTACATCGATCAACGAGGTAGGCCGTCAGGCGAGGTGCCAGCGTGCTGGTCCTTTTCTATGCAATAACCCGCCGTCGGCGAGGGGGCGTTCTCGCTCGACTCGCATCTGCGTGATCACGTGGCTCGCGGTGGCTGGCTGTTCGGCATGCCCGGCGGCCGGCAGATCGGGCACGCGCTGGTTCAGGCCGACCGGCAACGACCGCAATGACGCCGGCGTGGGTGCCTCATCGATCATGATTTCGTGGAGTGCGGGGTCGCTCGTCACCTGGACGCAGAGCCGCGCGTACGCCGTCATCCGGCTCGTCCGGCAGGACCGGTTGGGTCGCGTCGGGCAGATCCAGGCTGGTGCGCAGGGTGACCGGCTTCAGCAGGAGTGCCGCCAGGATGCTGAGGGCGGCGACGACGGCGCAGATGAGGAAGATGAGCCCGGTGGCGTCGCCGTATGCGGCGGCACGGTCGTGCGTGGCCTGGTCGGTGACCTGACGAGCCAGGACGGCCCCCAGGACGGAGACGCCGATCGTGCCGCCCAGGGAGCGGAAGAAGGAGACCGTGGAGCTGGCCGCGCCGATGTCCTTGAGGGGAACGGCGTTCTGCACGACGAGGACGAAGTTCTGCATCGTCATGCCGACGCCGAGGCCGGCGAACAGCATCGCAACACCCAGAAACGTCAGCGACGTGTCCTGGTCGATCAGGCTGAGGCCGGCGAACCCGATCGTGAGGAGAACGGCGCCGGCGAGGAGGAACGGCTTGATCTTCCCGATCCTGCTCATCAACCGGCCGCCGAGGATGGAGGAGACCAGGATGCCGCCCATCATCGGAATCGTCAGCAGTCCCGCCTGGGTGGCGGTGTAGCCGCGGCTGATCTGGAAGTACTGACCGAGGAACACCGCGCTGCCGAACATGGCGGTACCGACGACGAGACTTCCGACGATGGCCAGTGTGGTGGTGCGCTGCCGCACGATGCGCAGCGGCACGATCGGCTCGGCGGCGCGCGCTTCCACCCACACAGCGACGGACAGCAGGACCACTGCCGCACCGACCATGGCGGCGCTCTGCCAGGACGCCCAGGCGAACGCGTTGTCGACGAAGGAAATCCAGATGAGCAGCACGCTGACGCCCGCGGCGATCAGCGTCGCGCCCAGGTAGTCGATCTTCACGTTGTCGCGGCGGACAGTGGGGAGGCGGAGCGTTTTCTGAAGCAGCACCACGGCGACGGCGGCGAGGGGGATGCCGATGAGGAAGCACCATCGCCAGCCCAGCCACGAGGTGTCGACGAGCAGCGGACCGCCGATGGTGGAGGTGGCCGTGACGCTGCTGAGGTATCCGTTGTACCGGCCGCGTTCTCGGGGCGGGATCATCGCCGCGAGCGCGATCTGGACGAGGGCTTGCACACCGCCGACCCCGACGCCCTGCACCGCGCGGGCGGCGATGAGCTGGCCGGGATCCTGGCTCAGTCCCGCCGCGACCGAGCCGAGGACGAAGACGGCGACCGACACCTGCACGAGGGTCTTCTTGCTGAACAGGTCGGCCAGCTTGCCCCAGATCGGGGTGGTGGCGGTCGTGGCGAGCAGGCTCGCGGTGACAACCCACGTGTACTGCGTTTGCGACCCGTGCAACGAACCGATGATCTTCGGCAACGCGGTCGAGACCACGGTGCTGCTGAGCGTCGCGATGAACAGCGCGATGAGCAAACCGCTGAGTGCGACCAGAACGTGCCGGTGACCCAAGGGCTGTGCGCCTGCTGCGGACATCTAAACGATCACCGTGCGGATGCCGTCGGCTCGGTCGAGCATGTCGATGCCCTCGTTGACCTGGTCCAGCGTGATGCGCTGGGAGACCATCGCGCCGAGGTCGAGCTGGCCGGTCTCGGCCAGGTGGATGTAGCGGGGGAAGTCCCGCAGGATCTGGGATCCGCCCGCGACTGAGCCCTGGATCCGCTTGCCGTGTCCCATGACGGCCGCCGCGGGCAGCGTCAGGCCGGCAGTCATGTCGTGGGGCATCCCGATGAGCGTTACCGTGCCCGCCATGCGCGCCATGTCGAAGGCCTGCACCATGAGCTGGGGCTGCCCGACCACCTCGAAGGAGTGATCGGCGCCGCGTCCGCCGGTGAGGGCGCGGACCTGCTCGACGGGGTCGCCGTCGGTGGGGTCGACGGCGTGGGTGGCGCCCACCTTCAGGGTCGCTTCGCGGCGGCCGGCGGACAGGTCGATGGCGATGATGGTGGACGCGCCGGCGATGCGTGCGCCCTGGACGACCGCCTGGCCAACGCCGCCGCAGCCGATGACCGCCACGCTCGAGCCGGGCTGCACCCCAGCCGTGTTGAAGGCGGCGCCGAGGCCGGTCATCACGCCGCAGCCCAGGAGGGCGAGCTGCTCGTCGGGCAGGTCGGTCTGTGTGGCCACGACCGTGGCCTCGTCCACGACCATCGCCTCGGCGAACGAGCCACAGCCGCACAGAGCCGGTGCTTTCTGCCCGTCGGGCAGGTCGAACCGGGGCCTGAATCGAAACGCCTTGCGCTCGCAGTGGTGGGCCATTCCGTTGACACACCACCAGCACAAGCCGCAGGCAGGGGTGACCGAGGCGAGCACTCGGTCGCCGACCTTCACGCGCTGGACGTCAGGGCCGACAGCCTCGACCGTGCCGCAGGCCTCATGGCCGGGCACGAGGGGCGCCGTCCGGCCGGGGTTGCGCATCGCGGTGATGTCGGTGTGGCAGATGCCGCTGGCCGCGACGCGCACCAGCACGTCCTGCGGTCCGATGTCCGGCGTGGGCAAGTCTTGCAGCACCAGGGGTTCACCCGGTTCGTAGGCGACGGCGACTTTCATCGCGCATGTCCTTTCATGAGTGCGGGGGAAACGCCGATGGTGCGGGTCTCCAGGTAGCTGCGCAGGCCCTCGGGACCGAGTTCGCGGCCGATGCCCGACTCCTTGAATCCGCCGAAGGGCACCAGGGGCTGGGGTGGGTAGTTGGTGTTGATCGTGACCATGCCGGTGCGCAGGCGCCGGGCGATTCCCAGTCCCCGGGCTTCGTCACCCGTCCACACGCTCCCCGCCAGCCCGTACCGGCTGTCGTTGGCGATGCGGATCGCGTCGTCGTCGGTGTCGTAGGGGATGACACACAGGACCGGTCCGAAGATCTCCTCCTGCGCCACCCGCATCGCGTTGTCGACGTCGCCGAGGATGGTCGGCTCGACGTACCAGCCCTTCGGCAGGTGGGCGGGGCGACCGCCACCGCTCACCACTCGGAAGCCTTCCTCGGCAGCCAGCCCGATGTAGCCCTCCACGCGGTCTCGCTGCCGCTGCGCGACGAGCGGTCCGACCACTGTGGACGGATCGTGCGGGTCGCCGACCGACGTACCCGATGCCTTGGCCGCGGCCGCTTCCAGGGCCTGCGCGTAACGCGAGCGGGGTACCAGGATCCGCGTCTGGATCGCGCAGACCTGCCCGGCGTTGTGCATGCCCCAGCCCACCAGGCTGGTGATGACGGTGGGCAGGTCGGCATCGTCGAGGACGATTCCCGCCGACTTCCCGCCGAGTTCGAGGGAGACGCGCTTGACCTGGTTACCGCACAGGCTCATGATCCGTTTGCCGGCGGCCGTCGACCCGGTGAAGGCGACTTTGTCGGTACCGGGATGCGTCACCAGGTGCTCCCCCACCTCGCGGCCGCCGGGCACGAGGTTGAATACCCCGGCCGGCAAACCCGCCTCGTGCAGCACCTCGGCGAGGATGTAGTTGGACAGCGGCGACTCCGGCGGCGGCTTGAGCACCACGGTGCAACCGGCCGCCAGCGCCGGCGCCACCTTCCATGCGGCCAGCGTGACGGGGGCGTTCCAGGGCACGATCGCGGCGACCACGCCGACCGGTTCCTCGGTGACCAGAGCGGCGAGCCTGCCTGCGACCACCGGGCGTTCGAACGGGAAATCCCGGATCAGCTCGGCGTAGTAGCCGAACACCGGGCCGACGTGTGCCATCTGCGTAGGGGCCTGACTGATCGCCACACCCATCTCCTCGACGAGGACTTCCGCGATCTGGGGAGCGCGCGTGCCGAGCAACTCCGCGACGCGGGCAAGCACGTCGGCACGCTCGTTCGGGGTCATTCGTGGCCACGGGCCGTCGTCGAAGGCGGCCCGTGCCGCGGCGACGGCGCGGTCGATGTCCTCGGTGGTCGAGACCGGTACCTCGCCGACGACCTCCTCCGTTGACGGCGAAACGACCTTCAGGACCTCGCTGCCGGCCGGTTTGACCCATTCGCCGCCGATGTAGAACTCCCGGCGGTACATCACGTGATCTGTCATGACGCTTGCCTTTCCTTCTGCTGCTGTTGTGGCTCAACCGGCCAGGGAGCGTGGTCGACGACGAGTTGGCGGAGTTTGCGTAGTTCGCGGGGGCTGTTCCAGCCGAGCACCCCGACGACCGTGCCCCGCTCGCCGTAGGCGGCGACGAACTTGCGGCTGGCGAGATCCCCGTGCAGGACGGTGATGTCCGCGCCTTGCGGGAAGATGCCGTACGCCTGGATGCGGGCGTCGTACTGGTCGCTCCAGAAGTACGGGACGGGAGCGAAGGTCTCCTCCGCGCCGAGCAGGTTGGCGGCCACCGCCATGCCCTGCTCGGTCGCGTTGAGCCGGTGCTCCACCCGCATCCGGGTGCGGAAGTGCGGGTTGTGCCAGGACGCCACGTCCCCGGCGGCGTAAATGCCCGGCGCCGCCTGGCATGTCGCGTCGCACTCCACTCCGTCGCCCAGGGGAATGCCGGAGTCGTACAGCCAGCCGACGGCCGGAGTGGAGCCCACCGCCACCACGACCACGTCCGCGTCGAGCACCGTGCCGTCGGCCAGTTCGACGGCGATCACCCGGCCGGCGGCGCCCACGAACCGCGCCACCCCGACACCCATCCGCAGCGCGACGCCGTGGTCGCTGTGCAGCCGGCCGACCAGTTCCCCGATCCGGTCGCCGAACTGGCGGTGCATCGGCACCGGCAACGGGTCGACCAGCGTGACGTCCAGGCCCATGCCGCGAGCCACCGCGGCCGCTTCGGCGCCGAGGAAACCGGCGCCGACCACGACCACCCTCGGTTGGGTCAGCAGTGCGGCTCGCAGGGACAGGGCATCGTCGAGAGTTCGCACAGTGTGTATGCCTGCCAGGACGTCACCGGGCAGACGGCGCGGGCTGACACCGGTGGCGATGACCAACGCGTCGAACCTGATCCGGTCGCCGCCGTCCAGCAACAGCTGGTGTGCCGCGGTGTCCAACCCGACCGCGGTACGACCCAGCAGCAGGTCCGCGCTCAGTTTGCCGATGGCGTGCTCGTCGCGCAGCCGCACCCGCTCGGGCTGCCAGGCGCCGGACAGGACCTGTTTGGTCAGTGGCGGCCGGTCATACGGCAGGTGCCGCTCGTCGCCGACGAGGGTCAGTCCCCCGTCATATCCCTTGTTGCGCAGGGCCTCGGCCGCGGACAGGCCCGCGGCCGACGCGCCCACAACCACGACATGGCTGGGCATCGCGGGTCATTCCTCGATCGTGATGGCCAGTGCCGGGCAGACCGCAGCCGCCTGCTGCACGTCCGCCAGCCGGTCCGCCGGCGGGTTGCCGTCCAGCAGCACCACCATCCCGTCCTCGTCTCGCTGGTCGAACACGTCGTCGGCGGCCAGTACGCACTGCCCGGAGCCGACGCACTTGTCCTGGCCGATGATCACCTTCATGGCACTCCCCTTGTTTCGTTGTGTAGCCCGGAACTCACCAGGTCACGGGCAGTTCGTAGACGCCGTAGATGAACCCGTCGTGCTTGAACGGAATCCGTTCCACCTCCGTGGCCAGCGCCAGGGTGGGGATGCGCCGGAAGAGGGTGGGGTAGGCGACCTGCAGCTCCATCCGGGCCAGCGACTGCCCGAGGCACTGGTGGACCCCGTAGCCGAAGGTCACGTGCTGGCGAGCGTCACGCTGGAGGTCCAGCCGGTCCGGGTCGGGGAAGACGGCCGGGTCCCGGTTGGCGGTCTCGTTGACCACGACGATCGCCTCGCCCGCGCGGATGACCTGACCGGCGATCTCGATGTCCTCCAACGCCACCCGCCGCAGCCCCCCGTGCGTGATCGTCAGATAGCGCAGCAACTCATCGACCGCAAAGGCGATCGCTTTCGGGTCGTCGGTATCGCGCAGCGTGGCCAGCTGGTCGGGGTTCTCCAGCAACGCGAGCGTACCCAGCGCGATCATGTTCGCGGTCGTCTCGTGCCCGGCGAACAGCATCAGCACCCCCATCTCGACCGCTTCGCGCCGGGTCAGTTCGCCCGCGTCGATCCGCTCGACCAGCCCGGAGAGCAGATCGTCGCCGGGGCTGGCGATCTTCTCGCCGACCAGGCCGTCCAGGTATCCACCCAGCCGCTGGAAGGCCTCCCCCCGCTGCTGGGCGGTCGAGTTCCGGTTGATCAGGGTCCTGCTGTTGGCCTGGAAGAAGTCGTGCTCCTCATACGGCACGCCGAGCAACTCGGAGATCACCAATGAGGGCACCGGCAAGGAGAACGCCTCGACCAGGTCCGTCGGCTTCTGGCCGGCGAGCATCGCGTCGAGCCGCTCGTCCACGATCCGCTGCGTGGCCGGCCGCATCGCCTCCACCCGCTTGACGGAGAGCGCGCCCGTAACCATCCGCCGCAGACGCGCGTGCTCGGGATCGTCCAGCATGATGAAGCTGGGCGCCGACGTGGCTTCCTCCGAGCCCTCCCTCGCCTCCGCCATCGCGGCCTCGCCCGGGGAGAGCCTCGGGGTGCCGCGGGCGGGCTCGACGCTGACCCTCGGATCGGCCAGCAGCGCCCGGTGCTCGGCATGACCGGTCACGAGCCACGGCGTGCTGCCGTCCCACAGCCGAACCCGTGCCAGCGGCCCCTCCTCCTGCCGCGCCCGCATAGCCGGAGCCGGATCGAACGGACACCCCGCCGCCCTGGCGATGTCGTACTCCGGAATCTCGCCCGTCGAATTCATCACGGTATCGGTCATTGATTCCTCCTCGAGAATCTCTGTTCTTGGGCATGCGCCAGTGACCGCTCAATGGCGGCGAACAAGAACGTGAAAAAGAAGCCTTTTTGCTTATCCCAGCGCTGGGCCGAGCAGGTGACAGAGGGAGTCGACCAGCAGGTCGAGCGGATCGTCGGTCGCCAGCGGCAGATCGGCGGCTATCCACGTGGTAAGAAACGACTCCGACTGCAACACCGCCATCACAGCCCGCTGGTGGGCCTGCGGCGGCGACACACTGCGCCAGCGCTCGGCGTCTCCGATGAGCGCGGCCGCATAACGTTCGTGCTCATCGACATATCTGTTCCGCGATTTCATGAAGTCATGGGCTCCCGCCATGGCGCCGCCCACATGCACAACTCGAAGGGTCGGCGCCATCCCCCGCCATTGCTCCACGGCATCGTCCAGCCAATTCCGGATTGCCGCGCGGGTCCATTGCGGAATCTGAGCGAGGCCGACATAGACCTCATCCATGGTGTCGTACACCCGCTGGGCGAGGGCTTGCATGATTTCCCCCTTACCGGGGAAATGCGCGTAGACGGTGACCCTGCTGACCCCGGCCGCCTTGGCGATGTCTTCCATCGTCGTGTCGACGAAGGCCTTTTCGGCGAACACCACGACAGCCGCGTCAAGCAGGCGATTGCGGGTCAACTTCTTCTGCTCTTCACGCAGACTTCCACGGGGCTCAGGTTTCACCGGGCCAGTTTCTCGCACCGCTGCAGGCGACACCGACGACAATGCCCCTTCGAGTGCCTCAGCGCCCCTTGCCTCGCGGTCCATGCTCTCACCATACATCGTGCAAGTTGACTACACAAGATGTAAACCGACCTGCCGTAGTGTCAACCGTCAGCCATAGAGGTCGTCGGCGCCACAGCGCAACGATGGCGGCGAGGAGTATGCGGGGTCAGAGAGATTGGGAACGGAATCTCGCGGAGATAGTCGCCCTCAACCCACCCGCGCAGGCCTCTGCCGAGGCCATCGAGCAGGCTCACGTCGAGGAGGTCGTGGGTGCGTGGCACGGCGGCCACAGCATCGCGATCACTGACGGGTCTTGCGTCCTGGGGACACCGCCGATCCCGCGGGGCTGTTGGCGTGGGCGTGGCACAGGTGCGCGCCCACCGCGATTAGCCGCGGAATCCGGTCAGGGGGAGAGGTGTGGTCGCCAGATGCCTTTGGGTGTCCAGGCGGTAGGCGAAGACGAGATGAGGGTGCCCGGCGGCCGGACTGACTGGCGGGCGGCCACGTTGCGGTGGGCACACCGGATGTTGATGTCGATCAGAGTTGCCCGGGACCGGCCATGCGGTAGAAGAAGGGTCCGAGCCCGGCGGAGGCGACGGCTTGGATGAGTGGAAGGTGGTCTTCGAGCATGCGGGCGTGCTCCAAGTCCCCGACATAGACGGGGTCGAAGCCGGCGTCGACGATGAGTTGCTCGGTGACCTGCCGAGCGTCCGGGTCGGCAGCGAATAGATTGCTCGGGCGGACCCGCTGCTGTCCGATCTGGTCGTAGATCACCGCCCAGTTGGTGTTGAAGCTCTTGGCGGTCGGCCCACCGATGATGGACTTGATCTCGTGCGCCTGCGACGCGAACCGGGCGGAGCGTTGCCCGTAGGCGTTGGTCGCATCGATACTCACCTTGCCGGCGATGCCGGTCACGTTCGCCAACGCCGCCGCGATTGCCGGCCCGGGCACGGCGATCAGGACCACGTCGGCCGCCGATCCGTCACCGCCGTCACGGCCCAACGTGATGACCTCGTGCCCGGCCTTCGACCAGATCCCGGCCAGCCCGCCGCCGATTCGGCCCCGACCCACCGTGACGACCTTCATGTGCGTCCCTGTCTGGTTGCCTGACCACGACCCCTCGGGCCGGTGTTCAGATCCTTCCACGCCGCCTCGGACATGCCCAAGTGCTTGACCTTGCCAGCCTGGATCAGCGCGAGCCGGGGTCAGGACGGTCGACCTGCACCAGCTGCGTCACAGCGCCGCCACTCACCTCGGTGACGCCGAGGTCCCCCTGCAGCTCATCATGGGCAAGACCAGACACAAGGACCCCCGCACCGCCATGCGCTACGTCAAACCCGGCAGCGAAGCCATCGCCGCGATCACCGAGCACCTCGCCCCACCGCTCCGCCGACACTGACGGGACTGTACGGCTTAAAGTGACAAGCTCCCATCCTCGTGACCCAGCAGATCTTCAGTCCGCTGGTTGCCGCCTAGCAAAGAAGAGACAGGCGCGGATCGGCGTCAGAGGGTCATCAGGGGAATCGCCTCGAAGGTGTGGTTCTGCCACAGGCGGCGCGAGGTCTCCTCGGGGTAGGCGGTGACGGACGGTTTTGTGTCGAAGACCTGGGTCAGGCGGTGCTGGGAATCGTAGGCGGGCCAGCCCGGGGCGCCCGAGGTGGCGAAGGACGTCCAGGCCGTGCGGATCTGGGACGTCAGTACGCGGGCCTCGGCAGTGTGCTCGGGGCCGATCGCCACCGGGCCCAGGTGGGCGTCGTAGGTGCCGAACAGCAGCGGGCCGTCCAGGCCGTGGCAGGCGCGCAGCAGTCCGCCCTGGCCCGGGGACTGCCAGGCCAGCTCGTACAGGTACGCCCGCCCGCCCCCGGCGACCTGGGCCTCGGCCAGGTGCAGCGCCGGCATGCGGAACAGCCAATCGGTCTGCACGAGTTCGAACAGGTCCTCGGCGGACGCGTCCGGGAACGCCTCGCGGTAGGCGCGTTCGCCGTCCTCGCCGGGGCCGAAATGCCGTAGTGCCTCTGTCGCCTGCTCCTCGGTGATCTTGCCGAACAGGTTGCCGAAGAGGAAGAACGTGCGCCACTCGTCGCGGTTGTGGCCGATGATCAGCTCCACGTCCCGTCCCGCGCCGCGCGCCAGCCCCTGCCAGGGCGTGACCGGCAGCACCTCGCCGTCGACGACGGGAGAGAAGAGGGACAGGGTGCGAGCGAAAGAGCCCCAGCGGTCCTCGTACTGCCGCATCTTCGACGTCAGCGCGTGGCCGACCGCCGGGAGTTCCCGCGGATCCACGCCGGACAGTTCCTCGGCCGTCGGGCGCAGGCCGGCTTCGGCGGCGATGGCGGTCGCGACGTCCCGGGCCAGAGCGTCGGACAGGAACGTGCCGGGCAGGCTCTGCCCGACGGCACGCTGGAACAGGCCCGCCGCGCTCGGCATGACCATCAGCGCGGCGATGGACCCGGCGCCGGCCGAGTCGCCGAGGACGGTCACCTGGCCGGGGTCGCCCCCGAACGCCGTGATGTTGTCCCGCACCCACTCCAAGGCGGCGACCTGGTCGAGCAGACCGCGGTTGGCGGGCGCGCCGTCGATGCGGGCGAAGCCCTCGATGCCCAGGCGGTAGTTCAGCGACACGAACACCACGTCGCCGTCACGGGCGATGTGCTGGGCGTCGTAGCCGGGACTGCCGGAGAGGCCGTGCTTGTAGGCGCCGCCGTGGATCCACACCATCACCGGGCGGCGGGCGGCCGGATCCGGGGCGGGCGTCCAGACGTTGACCGTCAGCCAGTCGTCGCCCGTGCCCTTGAAGAAGTCCCCGCCGCTGCGGCCACCCATGTTCGCGTCCTGCGGGGCGGGCGGGCCGAAGGCGTACGCCTCCCGTACGCCGTCCCAGTGGCGCACGGGCCGCGGCGCCTGGAAGCGGGCCTCGCCGAGCGGGGGTTCGGCGTACGGAATGCCGCGGAAGACGGCCAAGCCGGCCTCCGTGCGACCGCGCACAACACCGGCGATGGTACGGACCTCGGGATGAGGGGTCTCGATTACGGGCATGGGACCTCCTTGCTCGGATTACTTAAACCGATCGATTTAACAGTTGCATATTTCTTGACATATGTCTAATATTGGAAGCATGCAGGATCGACAAGACCGTCGAGTGCGCCGCTCCCGCGCCGCCCTGATGGCCGCCGCCGTACGTCTGGTATCCGAGCGCGGCACCACCGCCCTGCCCGTCAGCGACCTCTCCGACGCCGCGGACGTCAGCCGGCAGCTGGTGTACCTGCAGTTCGGGGACCGTGACGCGCTCCTCGTGGCGGCTGCGGCCGACCTGGTCGAACGCGAGCTCCTGCCCGACGTCGGGGACGCCGACACACCGCGTCGCGCGCGCGTGCTGGCGATGGCTCGGCATTTCGCCCGGCACCGGTCCTTCTACCGCGCGATGCTCACCGGCTCCTGCGCCTTCCCCATGACCCGGGCCCTGAACAGGCTGTTCGGCTCGCTCATCACCATGACGGGCCTGCGGGAGGTGTTCGGCGACCTCGACGAGGCCACGGCACACGACCTGGCGGCGCTGATCACCGGCGGAACCGGCGCGATCGTCAACGACTGGGTGATCGACGCGGACGACCCACTCGACCCCGAGGAACTGACGGACCGCCTGCTGCGCCTTTCCACGGCGTTGACCCGCAGCCACTCCACCCTCGCACCCGGAGGCCGCCCCCAATGAACCTGAACAGCCGCCTCGTCCAGCGCATGCTGCGTCTGCCCCCACCCCTCACCAGGGACCTGACCGTCGTGCGCGACCTGCGCGTCCCGATGCGCGACGGGGCCGTCCTGCTGGCCGACCGCTGGGCCCCGGCAACAGGCGGCGACGGCCTGCCGACCGCGCTCATCCGCCTGCCCTACGGCAGGTCCGGCATGACCGCGGGCCCGATGGTCCGGCCGCTGGCCGAACGAGGCTTCCAGGTGCTCATCCAGAGCACGCGCGGCACCTTCGGCTCCGAAGGCGCCTTCGACCCGCTGCGCTGCGAGCGCGAGGACGGCCTCGACACCCTGGACTGGGTGATCAAGCAGCCCTGGTTCGGCGAGTCGATGATCCTGTTCGGCGCCAGCTACAGCGGCTTCACCCAGTGGGCGGTCGCCGATGCCGTACCGCCCCAGGTCAAGTCCATGATCCCGGGAGTGTCCGAGTCGGCCCTCACCCTGGATTTCCTCCGCTCGGACGCGTTCGCCCTGGAGACCCCGTTCGTCTGGGGCGTCCAGGTCGCCGGCCAGGAACGCAGGCTCGGCATGGTGCGCCAGCTCCTGGGCGGCAAGAAGGTCCAACGCGCCCTGCGCACGCTCCCGTTGAACCAGGCCGACGCCGCCGCGATCGGCCACCGCGACGACTACATCCAGAACATCCTCGTTCACGACGCCGACGCGCCGTTCTGGCAGGGCCTCGACCACCGCGAGCGGGTCGCCGGCATCACCGTGCCGGTGAGCAGCGTCGGCGGCTGGTACGACATCTTCCTGCCCGGCCAGCTCCGCGACCACCGGACCCTTCAGGACGCCGGACGTTCCCCCGTCCGCCTCACCGTCGGCCCCTGGGCGCACATCTCCATGGGCGTGGGACACACCTACACGGCCGAGGCCCTCGACTTCGGCCTGGCCCTGGCCCGGGGCGAGCAGCCGGCCGAACGCGCCCCGGTACGCCTGTTCGTCATGGGCGAGGACAAGTGGCGCGACTTTCCGTCCTGGCCGCCACCGGGGTACGACCCCCAGCGCTTCCACCTCCAGCCGGACGGCGCCCTCGCCACCAAGACACCCGCTGCATCATCCCCCGACGGCTACCGCTACGACCCGGCCGACCCCACCCCCGCCGCCGGCGGCGTCCGCATGGCCTTCGGTGAGAAAGCCGGCCCCGTCGACAACACCTCCCTGGAGGCCCGCCCCGACGTCCTCACCTACACGACTCCCCCGCTGGACAGCGACGCCGAGGTCATCGGCGACGTCAGCGCCGAGATCTTCTTCCGCTCCAGCCTCCCCTTCGCCGACGTCTTCGTCCGCCTCTGCGACGTCGACGCCGACGGCCGCTCCACCAACGTCTGCGACGGCCTGATCAGCCTCACCAACGCCGACAAGACCACCACGGCAGAGGTCGTGATGTGGCCGACCGCGTACCGCTTCAAGCGCGGACACCGCATCCGCGTCCAGATCTCCAGCGGCGCCTTCCCCCGCTACAACCGCAACCCCGGCACCGGCGAACCCCGCGCCACCGCCACCACCCTCCGCGCCGCCGACCAGCAGGTCCTCCACGATCCGGAGCACCCGTCGGCAATACTCCTCCCCATCCGCCGGGGCTGACCCGCAGGAACGGGGCCGTGCGTGCAAGACGCTGAGGTATCAGCCGGACGGCTTGGCCGCGGCCCTGCGGAACGGTTCGTCCCGCTCCATCGGAATCTTGGTCCCCGACATCGAGAACCCGATTTTCCCGGCCGTGATCCGGGCGGCTGAGCACGAACTGGCCCGAGTGGCCGTGGACGTCCTGCTCTGCGACGCGGACAACGACGTCAAAGTCGAGGCGAAGCGGTTTTCAGGCCGCCGACCAGCCGCCGTCCACCGGCACGATCGCGCCGTTGATGAACGAGGCGGCGTCCGAGGCGAGGAAGAGGGCGGCGTCGGCATTCTGCTCGGGCTGAGCGAGGCGCTCCCCGACAGCGAGGACGGCGCCGAGGCGGGCGGCGCCGGCCGGGTCGAAGGTGGCCCCGGTGGCGATGTTCGTCATGGTAGGGCCGGGGAGGATCTCGTCGGGGCCACCCGACGTTGCCCAGTATTTGGGCAGGGGGCCGTCCAGGATGGGCGAAACCCGCTGTCCTCACGGAGGCAGGGCGGGGCGTTCGTCATGTGATGGGCGCTGGTCAGATTCGTCCAAGAGATCCCGGTCCTGGCCTTTGTACGGTCGCGTCATGGACATCGACTATCTGATCGTCGGAGCGGGGACTGCCGGCTGCGTGCTGGCCTCCCGGTTGTCGGAGGACTCCGCGCGGCAGGTGGTGCTCCTGGAAGCGGGGCCCGAGGGAGACGAGTGCGCCGGGGACGCCGAGTACGACTGGGGGCTGCGTGCCACGGTGACCGCAGGCCGTGTCGACGGGCTCGCCCGCGGCAAGGTGGTCGGCGGATCGGCCCGGGTCAACGGCATGGGAGCGGTACGGGCTCCTGCCAGGGATTACCACGCCTGGGCGGCGCTCGGCCTGCCGGCGTGGGGCTGGGACCGGGTGCTGGAGTCGTACCGCCGCATCGAGACCGACCTGGAGTACGGCGATCAGCCTCACCACGGCGGCAGCGGGCCCGTCCCCATCACTCGCCGGCCGCGCGAGCAGTGGATTGCGCCGGTGAGCGCCCTGGTCGAGGCCGTGCAGGCCGCCGGGCATCGCTACTGCCCGGGCATGAACGCGCCCGACGCGTCGGGCATCGGCCCGTACCCGCACAACCGGCGTGGAACGGCACGCATGCCGACCTCGCTCACCCACCTGGCTCCCGCCCGGTCGCGCCAGAACCTGACGGTCCGCGCCGATCTCCCCGTCGAGCGGGTCGTCGTGCGCGACGGGCGCGCGACCGGCGTGCTGGCGGGCGGCGAGTTCATCGCCGCCCGGGAGGTGATCCTGTGCGCCGGTACGCCGCTGAGCGCGGTCCTGCTGCTGCGCTCGGGCATCGGTCCCGCCGGCGATCTGCGGGAAGCCGGAGTGGCCGTCGTCGCCGACCTGCCCGGTGTGGGACGGAACCTGTACGACCAACCCGGCGCGGTCATCCCCGCCCTGCCCGTACATGGTGCCGTCCCCGAAGGAGCACCCATGACCGAGGTGATCGCCCGGCTGGCCGCGATCCCCGGCCATCAGAGGGACGACGGCTTCTACTTGTGCCCGTTCGCCGGGCCGCCGCCGGGCGGGACCGAGACCATGATCACTATCATGGTCGGCGACCTGAACCCCGCCTCGCGCGGCACGATCACGCTCACCGGCCCCTCGCCAGGCGACCCTCCGCGGATCGACCTCGGCTACTACACGGCGCCCGGCGACCTGGGACGGATGCGTGCCGCCTACCGTCACGCCTGGTCGATCGCCCAGCACGAGGCGTACGCCCGCATCGTGGACCGGTTCTACGGGGTGAGCGACGAACTGGTCGCCTCCGACGAGTCGCTCAACGGGCTGCTCCACGCGATGACCTTCAGTCGCCTGGCCCTGCTGGGCGGCGCGGCCATGGGACCGTCGGACGATGCGTCGGCCGTCGTCGGCGAGGACTGCCGCGTCCGCGGCGTCGACGGACTCAGGGGCGTCGACCTGTCCATCGTCCCGGTGGTGCTCCGCGCGCCGACGGCGCTGGACGCCATAATGATCGGCGAGCACGCCGCCACACTGATCACCGCTTGACGGGGATCCGAGCGATGAAATGCCCAGATCAGAGAGCTAATTCTCTTCCACGTCTACGTGTACATGCTTGTGTACGTTTAGCTGTACGCCGACAATGGCAGATGCTCCTTGGCCGTGAGACCTTCGCCTCCCAGATCGCCTGGACCGACGGCTGGCCCCGGCTGGGCCGACCCGATCGAACTCCCGCCGCCCCCGGCCATGACCGAGGAGCCGACCCCAGCAGGGCCGTTGCCGCTGTCCTGGGCGACCCCCGGCCGCTTCCCCGACCAGGCACTGCGCCAGACCGGCGACGCATGGCGGCTCACCGCCACCGGACAGGAACGTGCCTTCGCCGGCCGCCGCCAGGAACACCTCCGCTTCCACTTCCAGCCGAACGAAGTCGCTGCGCAATGTGAAGGTCATACGGCCGACATGCCATTGACACGTCTTCAGCATGAGATCTACGATTCGATCGAATCGATTCGTTAACCTCCTGGTTCTGATAAGGCCGTAGCCGAGCTCACTCCAGGTGCACCCTAATATCGCCAGGCTCGAATCGATTCACTAGTTATGGGCCTAGGTCGGTGAGGAAGCCTCGCTGCCCTGCATTAACCGAATTTTGGGCAACGGGCAGTAACCCTTGCGATCGCGGTAACACGCCACAGCGCGTCGAAGTCGCCGGCCTCTTGGTCCGATCTCCATTCTCGTTCAACGCGGGACGAGTCACACATTCATGGTCCTTCTGCCTCACCCACCCCCCGCTCCCGAAGGAGCTACCCATGATGACGACCATCCAACGGCCGTCCAGGAGACAACTCACCTTCGTCGCCCGACTCCTGGCCGGGATGCTCAGCGCCGTCACCCTCCTGGCCATCCCGGCGCCGGCGTACGCCGCGGACGAATCCATCGGCGTCGACTTCTCCGTGGCCGGCGGTGCCCCGGCCTACCGCGCGTCCGGGTGGATCTACGGCATGACGGAGAACGCGTCCGCACCGGCGGATCACTTCTACCGTGACGTGAAGTTCCGGTACATGCGTGCCGGCGGCGCGCAGCTCGGCTCACCCGGCGGCTGGGTGTCGGGCGCCTACGAGCGCAGGTGGAACGCGACGCTGGCCCAGGCCCGCCGGACAATCGCGCTCGGCGGCCAGTTCATCATCCTCCCGCACGACCTGTGGGGCGCCGACGGGGCCGCGATCTCGCGCTTTCCTGGCGACAACGGCGACTGGTCCGACTACGACGCCTTCCTCACCCGCCTGATCAACGACGTACGGGCCGCCGGAATCACTGTGCAGTGGGACATTTGGAACGAACCGAACCTCTCCCTGTTCTGGAACCGCCCGCAGGCCCAGTACTTCGAGCTGTGGCGGCGCAGTTACCAGCGCATCCGCACCGCCTTCCCGAGCCACCTGATCGTCGGACCGAGCTGCGCCTGCGTGCCCTCCACGACGCACGCCTGGTGGAACGCCTACCTCGACTTCGTCCGCGCCGGCAACGTCATCCCTGACATCGTCAGCTGGCACTCCCTCCCCGGGGACCCGGTGGCCAACGTGGCGGCCGCCAACGCCACGCTCGACGCGCGCGGCATCCCGCACCCGCGCCCGTACCAGATCAACGAATACGGCGCGTCCAACGAGCAGAACCCGGGAGACGGGTCGTGGTACATCGCCCGGCTGGAGCGCGCGGGCGCCGACGGGTTGCGCGCGAACTGGGCGAGCGCCGGCAACCTGCACAACGATCTGGGCAACCTGCTCGTCCGCAACAGCGCCGGCCAGCACCTGCCCAAGGGCGAATGGTGGGTCTACCGCTTCTACGCCTCCCAGACCGGCCAGACCGTCTCCGTGACCCCGAGCGTGTCCTACGACGCCTTCGCCACCAAGGCGACCGGCGTGGCCAAGATCCTGGTGGGCGGCGGCGGGACGACCGGCAACCTCGCCGTCAGTCTGCGCCGCCTCGACACCACCAGCGGCATCGTGCAGAACAACCAGGTCCGCGCGGTCGTGCAGCGCATCCCGTACAACGGCGGCGGCGCGGTCCAAGGGCCGATCACCGTCCAGAACACGGTCCTGACGCTGTCGGGCAACGGGATCACGCTGAACCTGCCGCACACCAACGCCGACGAGACGTTCACCGTCACGCTGCTGCCGCCATCAGACGGAGGCTTCCAGTCCGTGGCGGTCGCGCAACACTCCCAGCAATGCCTGGACAACACCAACCTGAGCACGGCCGACGGCAACGTGCAGCAGCAGTTCTACTGCGAGGGCGGCGACCAGCAGCTGTGGAACTTCCGGCCGGTCGCCGGCGTGGCCGGCACCTACACGCTGGTCAACCAGCACAGTGCGAAGTGCCTCGAGGTCAGCGCGGCGTCCACGGCCGATGGCGCGCCGATAAGCCAGCGGGCCTGCGCCGGCGGAGCGCAGAACCAGCAGTTCACCCTGCGCAAGGTCACCTACGCCGGCAACGATCCCCGGGACTACCAGCTCGTCGCCCGCCACAGCGGCAAGTGCGTCGACGTCAGCACCATCTCGACCGCCCCCAAGGCTCCCATCCACCAGTGGACCTGCAACCCGGTGGGCCAAGCCAGTCCTCTCAACCAGACCTGGCGGCTCTGGGGCCGATGACCGCGCCGTCGTCGGCAACCGTCCGCGGCGCGGGTGTGGCGCATCGTCTTCCGGTGCGCCACACGGTCGTCCTGCGGCCGGTAACCGGACCAGCGGTCACCGTCGCGCCGGAGGAGCGGTGCTGGCACGCAGGGAGATCGGCGGTGACAACAGCACGTGGCCCGCCGGCGCGCCGGGAGCAGAGATGCGCTCGGCGAGCAGTTCGACGGCGCGGTCGGCCATGGCGGCGATCGGTACGTCGGCCGCGGTCAGCGGCGGATGGAACCCCTCGGCCCAATGCCGCCCGACCACACCCGTGACGGAGAATCCGCCTGGTACGGCGCGGCCGAGGCGGCGCAGCCCGCGTTCCATGCCGGGCAGGGCGGCCTCGTTGACGGTGACGAGGCCGGTGACCTCGGGGTGGGTCGTGAGCAGGTCCTCGACGCAGGTCTCGCCGGCCATCGCCTCGTCGGCACAACAGACGGCGATCCTGGTGAGCCCGCGCGCGGCCACCGCCGCGACGAAGCCGTCCAGGGCGCGCCGGGCAGGGCCGTAACCGAGCTCCAGGAACTCCTGGGGGCGGTTGACCAGCGCGATCGTCTGGTGTCCGAGATCGGCCAGGTGGTGCACGCAACTCGCGACGAGGCCTTCGTAATCCAGGTCCACCCAGCAGCCGGTCCCGCCGTCGGCGGTATGGCCGATCGCCACGAACGGCAGGCCGGACTCGCGCAGGCGGGTCGCCCGCGGGTCCCGCATCCGGACCTCCATCAGGATGACGCCGTCCACGCGGCGGCCCGCCACGATCCGCTCGAACGAGCGGTCGTGCTCGCCCCCGCTGGGCGAGAGCAGCACGTCCAGCTCGTGCCGACCGGCGGCCGCGACGATGCTCGCGACGAAGCCGAGCTGGATGGTGGTCAGCCGGGGTCCCGCGGGCGGGATCACCAGGGCGATGGTACGGGTGCGTCCCTCGGCCAGGGCGCGGGCGCTGGCGTTGGGCCGGTAACCGGCCTCGGCGATGACGCGCAGGATGCGCCGGCGGGTCGCGTCGGAGACCGCGCGCTTGCCGCTGAGAGCGTACGAGACGGTGCTGCGTGACACGCCCGCCCGGCTGGCGATCTCCCCGATGTTCACCCGACCCCCGCCGTCGAACCGATTCGACTCAAGGCTAGGCGGGCGCCGCCTTTCATGTCAAAGCGGGGATCACGTCCCGTTTCGCCGCTCGTGGGCCGCGGCGAGGATGAGGTAGGCGCTGGCCGTCCAGGTGTAGGCGCGGTCGCGTAGCCCCTCCCCGGTGCGGGCGTCGAAGTTCTCGGCGAACCCCGACTTCTCGCACAGGGCGCGGAAGCGGGCGCTGATCTCGTCGGCCAGGTCCAAGTATCCGGCGCGGCGCAGGCCGTCCTCGATCAGGACGGTCGAGGGCGCCCAGATGGGGCCGCGCCAGTAGCCGTCGTCCTGGTAGTGCTCCGAGGCAGGCAGCTCGGTGGCGAGCCCGAACGCGGTCAGGTGCCGCTCGATCCGGGCGGCCAGCGCCGCGCGGACGGGTTGCGGCAGCTCCTCCCCCAGCACGATCGGCATGAGATCGAGCAGACTGGAGCTGGACCAGGTGCGCCCCGAGCACGCACCGCGGGCGACGAACCGTTCGCCGTCCCACAGCTCGACGAGGAGGGCGTCGCGCATCCGGTCGGCCTGCCCGGCCCACTTGGCGGACGCGTCCGGGTCGGCGGCCAGGCGGGCCAGCTCGCGCATCTGCAGCACAAGGAAGGCGGCCAGGTCAGCGGTCTCTACGACGCGCTCGGAGTCGAAAGTGGTGGCGTTGTCCCAGCCGCTGTCGTTGCCGTGCTGGTAGTGCGGCAACTCGTGGCCGGGGGCGCGGCGGGCGTCGAGCCAGAAGGTGGTCCAGCGTTCCAGCAGCCGGTACGTCTCCTGCGAGGCGTCCTGAGGCAGGCGGCGCAGGGCCCAGCCGTGGATGGGCGGCTTGACGAAGTTGTAGAGGATCTCAGAGTGGGTGACGGAGTCGGGCAGCGCGCCGGCGGCGTCCTGGTGGTCGAAGGGCAGCCGGAACTGGTCCCAGGCCAGCTCGGGCAGGCCGTCGGCGAGGGCGATGGCGTTGAAGCAGTGGTCCCAGCTCCACACCTTGTCCATCCAGTGCTTGGACATGAGCACGGCCGGCCGGGTGACGAACCCGGCGGGGCGGACGGTGGCCGACCACAACACGTAGGCGGCCAGCTCGGCGGCGGGTGTGCGGTCGCTGCGCCAGGGCGCGACCGCCGCGGCGAACGCGTCGAACTCTGCCCGCGCCGCCTTGGCGACCTGCTCGAAGGTGCCGGTGCTCGCGTAGGAGGCGCGGGCGGTCTCGTACTCCTCGATGGCGATCTCCCACTCGCCGCTGAGGATGAGACCGCGTTCGGCGGCGCCCAGCGCCTGCGTGCCGAGGTGTTCGGCCTGTCCGCTGAGGAGGGTGATCCGGTAGCGGCGGCCGGTCTGGTAGACGGTGAAGACGTACGAGCCGTCGACGGGGTCCTGGTAGAAGTACGGACCGCTGAACGGAGTCAGAACGGGGTCGGCGGCCAGCAGGCGGAGCCCGAGACCGCGGCCTTTGACGCGTACGGTGTCGGGGTTGTCGTAGGCGAGGTCGATCCGGCCGTCGTCGCGGCTCCAGGTGAGCTGGTGCGGGGTGGCGGTGATGGCGGTCTCGGCGGTGGGGGTCAGCCGCAGGACGGGGTGCATCCCGGTCTGGTGCGAGACCAGGTGCACGTCCTCGGCGTAGGTCTTCTCCGCCACCACGGGCGAGAAGCCGAACCAGGATCCGCGGTAGCTGAACGGGATGTCCCGCAGGGAGAACACCGGGCCGGAAGCGGCGACGGTCATGAAGTGGGAGTCCCTTCTTAGTCTTTGACGGCGCCCGCGGTGACGCCGGCGGCGACGTAGCGCTGGGCGACGACGAGCAGGATGGTGGCGGGGATGGAGGCGATCACGGCGGTGGCCATGATGGCGTTCCACTCCTGGTTGTTGTTGCCGATGTAGTGGTAGATGCCGAGCGTGATCGGCTGGTGGTCGCCGCCCTGATCCAGGGTGGAGGCGAAGATGAAGTCCGACCACGCCCACAGGAACGCGAACAGCGACACCGTGATGATCGAATTGCGGCTGACGGGCAGCACGATCGAGACGAACGTGCGCACCACCCCGGCGCCGTCGGTGCGGGCGGCCTGGAGCAGTTCCTCGGGGATGCCGGACATGAACGTGGTCAGGATCAGCACCGCGAACGGCACGGCGAGGGTGGAGTCGGCCACGATGAGCCCGGGAACGGTGTTGAGCACGCCGGTGCTGAGGAAGATGGCGTAGAAGCCCATCGCCATGATGATGCCGGGGATCATCTGGGCGATGAGCAGCACGAAGCTCAGCGCTCCGCCGCCGCGCGGGCGCAGCTTGGCCAGCGAGTACGCCGCCGGCGCCGCGAGCAACAGCGTCAGCGCCACCGTCCCCAGCCCGACGACCAGGCTCACTCCGAGGTAGGGCAGCTGCTGGTCCAGCACCGCCCGATAGCCCTCCAGAGTGCCGTTGACCGGGAACCAGTTCGGGGGGCTCTTGCGCATGTCCTGATCGCGGGTGAACGACACGTTGATCATCCAGTAGACCGGGAACAACATCACGGCGGTGAGCACCAGCCCGATCGCGGTCTTGACGTGCCTCATGCCAGGGCCTGCCTTCGCTGAGCGCGGATGTAGATCAGCCCGAAGACGAGCGCCGTCACGATGAGCAGATTGCCGACGGCGGCGCCAGGCCCGAAGGAGGGCACCAGGTTGCCGAACCCGAGACGGTAGGACCAGGTCGCGAACGTGGTCGAGGCACCGCTCGGCCCGCCCTTGGTCATGATCCAGATGATGTCGAACACCTTCAGCGTGTAGACCAGGCCGAGCAGCAGCGTGATCGCCGACACCGGGCGCAGCAGCGGGAACGTCACCTTCCAGAACCGCTGCCAGCCATTGGCACCGTCCAGCGCGGCGGCTTCGTAGATGGCCGGCGAAATCGCCTGCAGCCCGGAGTACAGCACCACGAGGTTGAACGGGATGCCGATCCAGATGTTGGCGATGATGACCGACCACAGCGACCAGTCCGGCGAGGTCAGCCAGTTCACCGGCCCCACTCCGAGCCGGCTCAGCACGGCGTTGACCACGCCGGAGTCGCTGTTGAGCATCCACGACCACGTCGAGGCGGACACGATGAGCGGCAGCAGCCACGGCACCAGGAACAACCCCCTGAGCGTGGCCGACAGCCGGAAGTTCTTCAGGAAGAACAACGCCAGCGTGAGCCCGAGGGTGAACTGGAAGGCCAGCGAGACCAGCGTGAACACCACCGTGTGCCACAGCGCGGGCCCGAAGGTCGCATCGGCGAACACTTTCGCGTAATTGGCGAGCCCGGCGAACGGGGCGTCGCCCTGCACGAAGGAGCGCACGGTGTAGTTGCGCAGGCTCAGCTCGACGTTGCGGTAGAGCGGATAGGCGTAGAACACCAGCAGGTAGAGCACGACCGGGGCGAGGAAAGCCCAGGCCGCCCACTGGCCGGACCGCGCGCGTGCCGCCCGATGGCCCCGCGCCGTCGATCGGTCCGGGGCCATCGGGGTCTGTGTGACTTGGTTCATGCTGCTACTGGATCGCGCTCGCCGCCGACGACTGCGCTGCCGCCATCGCCTCCTGCGGAGACTTCGACCCGCTCAGCGCCGCCTGGACCGCGCCCCACATGGGCTCGGAGATCTTCGGGTACTTGGTGCCCAGGTCGTCGCTGGTGCGGCCCTTGGCCGCCTTGACCGCGTCCACCCACACCTGCAGGTCGGGCGTGGCCGCCACCTGCTTGGCCTGCACCGCCTCCGTGGGCGCGATGTAGGAGAGCGTGGTGGTCGTGGTGAGCGAGTTGCCGGCGCTGGTCAGGCAGGTCACGAGCTTCTGCGAGGTGGCGTAGCGGCCGGTGTCGGACTGGACGGGGATGCTGACGAACTCGCCGCCGGTGGGCGCGGGCGCGGTGCCGCCGGCCTTGCCGGGGACCGGGATGATGCCGTACTCGAAACCGGACTTCTTGGCGTTGGCGAGCTGCCAGGTGCCGTTCTCGGCGAAGGCGAACTCGCCGCTCGCGAACTCCTGCCAGCTCGTCGTCTGGGTGTTGTTGATGACCGAGTTGGGGGCGTACCCCTTCTTCAGCCAGTCGCTCCACAGCGCCACGGCCGAGACGCCCTCGGGCGAGTCGAGCTTGGTGAGGTTCGCGCCCGAGCCCCAGAACCAGGGCAGGAACTGGAAGCTGCCCTCCTCGGTGCCGATCGCCGAGAAGGTGATGCCCTTCTTGCCTGCCGCCTTCACCTTCTCCAGCGCCGCCGTCAGCGAGGCCCAGTCCTTCACCGAGGCGATGTCCACCCCGGCCTTCTTCAGGACCTCCTTGTTGTAATACAGGGCAAGGGTGTTGGCGCCGATCGGGACGCCGTAAGTCTTGCCGCCGCTCTGACCGGCCGCCAGCAGGTTCGGCGCGATCGCCGAGACGTCGAGCTTGTTCTCCTCGGTGGTGGTGAGAACGCCTGCCTCGGCCAGTGTGGAAACGACCGGATTGTCCACGATCAGCACGTCCGGCGAGTTGCCCTGCTGAGCCGCCAGCAGCGCCTTGTTGGTCAGGTCACTGGTGTCGTAACCGGTGCGCTCCACCTTGACCCCCGCGTCGGTGCCGCACTTCTCCAGCAGCTTCACCCACTCCGAGCTCTTGTCGTACTGCGGGTACGGGTCCCAGATCGTGTATGTTCCGCCCCCAGCGGCCTGGCTCGCGCTCGTCGAGCCGCCACTGTTGTCGCCGTTGGACGATGACGAGCAGGCGACCAGCCCGCCCACGGCGGCCAGGACCGCCAGACTCGCGCCGGCCGCACGCCGGCTCCTTGCCGCTGATCTCATTAGCTGACCTCCGCAGACAGCCGTTACGCGGCTGTTTCCGAACGAAGTCGAATCGGTTCGCCGAATCGATTCGCTGAACATAGGCCCGCTGCACCGCGAGAGTCAATGGGAGGTGCGGCTAGGTTGCCGAGATGTTGCGGGCGATGTGCGGCACGCGACACGTCCTCGTCACGGAATCCGACGACGTACCATCTCGTGAACCGGTTCGACCTACGATGGTCGCCGACCTGCGGATCGGACGAGGAGCACGGGTGAACATCGGAGAGATCGCCAGGCGGGCGGGCGTGTCGCGCAGCACCGTCTCGTACGCGCTCACCGGCAAGCGCCCGGTGTCGGAGGAGACCAAGCGGCGCATCCAGGCGGTCATCGACGAGCTGGGGTACCGGCCCAACGCTGCCGCCCGAGCGCTCAAGGAGGGCCGCACCCGCACCATCGGCCTGGTCATCCCACCCGCCAGCCAGCGCCTGACCGACATGCAGCTCGGCTTCGTGGCCAGCGTGGTCGACGCCACCGCCCGCGCCGACCTGGACGTCCTGCTGTCGCCCTCGGGCGGCGAGCACGACCGCTCCTTCGAACGCGTCGTCACCGGCAGGCGCGTGGACGGCGTCATCCTCATGGAGATCCGGCTGGAGGACGACCGGGTCACCCGGCTGCTGCAGAGCGGGCTGCCGTTCGTCGGCATCGGCCGTACCCGCCAGCCGGAGGACATGTCCTGGGTGGACATCGACTACGAGACGCTCATCGCCAAGTGCGTCCACCACCTGGCCGACCTCGGCCACCGGCACCTGGCCCTGGTCAACCGCAACGCCGAGCTGGT
This sequence comes from Nonomuraea marmarensis, assembly GCF_043197025.1. Lineage (NCBI taxonomy): Bacteria > Bacillati > Actinomycetota > Actinomycetes > Streptosporangiales > Streptosporangiaceae > Nonomuraea > Nonomuraea marmarensis. Next base: position 79,062 of record NZ_JBICRM010000003.1, on the reverse strand, counting down.
CGCCGCCGGCTACGGCCCCGGCCACCGCGCACAGGCCGGCTTCGACCGCGCCATCGCCGAACGCGGCCTCCACGGCGTGCGCGTCTGCTGCGCCGACGACGCCCAGGCCGGACAGACCTGCCTCCAGCAACTCCTCGCCGAGTATCCAGAGCTGACCGCCATCGCCACCATCAACGAGGCAGCGGTGGCCGGCATGTACCGTGCGCTGACCGAGGCCGGCTTGACCGTGCCCCGCGACTTCTCCATCGCCGGCGTGGCCGCCCAGCACTGGGCCGAGAACCTGCATCCGCCGCTCACCGCCGCCGACGTCCCCGCCGACGAGATGGGCGCCCGCGCCGTCGAGCTGCTCATCCAGCGCATCGCCGACCCGGCCACCCCGCACCGCCACCTCCTGGTCGCCCCGCCGATCTCGCTCCGCAGCACGACCGGGCCCGCCCGGCCCCGCACCTGACCGCGCTGGGACCGCGAATCCGCACGTCGTCCGGCTGAGGGCGCACCGCTGGGACGTGCTCGCCCAGCCCGTTCCCAGGGCTGCGGCTCGCATGACGGAGACGTGTCGCACAGGTTTCCGGCTCTTGACCGGCGCGCCAGGAGACGCCTATCGTCCAGTCGAATCGATTCGACCCATCCTCGAGCACTCCCCGAACGGAAAAGGCGCATGGCTGAACCCTCGTCCCGGCGGGCACGCATGCGTGTGCCACACGCCATCCTTGCCGCCACTCTCGCACTGACCGCGATCCCGGCAGTCGCCTTACCTGCCCACGGCGCCGCACAGGAAGCGGCCCCGAACCTCGTCCTGCACTACGACTTCGAAGGGGAGCTGTCCGGCGGCACCGTTACTGACCGCTCCCCCTCCGGCCTCAACGGAACCCTGGCCAACCCCGGCTCGGCCACTACGGCCACCGGCGCCGACGGCACACAGGCACTGTCCCTGCCCGGCGGCGCCAACGGTTCCACGGCCCCCTACGTGACGATCCCCAACGGCCTGTTTCGCGACCGCCACGCCATGACCGTCTCCACCTGGCTCAAGTGGTCGGGCGGACCCGACTTCCAGTGGGTCTACAACCTCGGCAAGGACGCTGGGACAGCCACCTTCGTCACCCCGTCCTTCGCGGGCGACGCCACCACCCGCTCGTCCATCAAACCGGTCAACGGCAACGCGGAAGTGGGCGTGCCGGGCGCGCAGAAACTACCGACCGGCAAGTGGGTCAACCTCGTCACCACGATCGACGGCAAGACCATCACCTACTACGTCAATGGCGTGGCCATCGGGAGCGCCGCCGCTCAGATCGACCTGGCCGCGGTGATGCACGCCGACGGCAACTCCACCTCGGGTTTCCTGGGCAAGCCGTTCTGGAGCGGGCATCCGTTCCTGGCCGGCGCTCTGGACGACTTCCGCGTCTACGACGCCGCCATGGACGCCGAGCAGGTCGCCGACCTGGCCGGCGACCACTTGGCCACCATCACGAGGGTCGAGCAGGCCTCCTTCGAGGTCACGACGTACACCGAGATCGCGCCGGACCTGCCGAAGACCGCCAACGCCCAGTTCTCCGACGGCATCCGCCGCGGCGTGCCGATCACCTGGGATGCCGTCGACCCCGGCCAGTACGCCAAGCCCGGCCAGTTCACCGTCAAGGGCACCGCGCACGGCGCGCCGGTCGAGGCCACCGTGAAAGTGCTCGACAACAATCTCACCGTCGACCTCGGCAGCGAGACCGGCGCATTCCACGGCGGCGCGTCCGGCACCCTGTACGGCGTCTACGGCGAGGGCGTCCCGACCCGCAACCTCCTCGAAGGCATGAACCTGCGCACGGTCTCGACCAAGGCGCAGGACGGCCCGCAACACCCGGGCGCCGACGCCCTGGAGGTGGTCAAGCCGCTGGCCGACAGCACCGGCGGCGACGTGTACATCTACATGACCGACATCTACCGCGGCTTTCCCTACCAATGGCCCGGCAACACCCCTGAAGAGCGCCTGAACGACTTCAAGGCCAAGATCGCCAACCAGGTCGACCAGGTCCTCAAGCTCGACCCGAAATACCAGGACAACATCGTCTTCGTGCCGTTCAACGAGCCCGAGGGCAACATGTTCGGCACCGGGCAGTGGAGCTACAACGGCATCGACTGGCGCACTGACCCGCAGTACTACTTCAAGGCGTGGGACGAGGTCAACGTCCTGATCAAGGGCAAGATGCCGCACGCCAGGATCGCCGGCCCCAACACCAGCATCCTGTACGACAAGGTCCAGGACTTCCTGCGCCACACCTCGCAGGCGGGCACCCTGCCTGAGGTCATCACCTGGCACGAACTGAGCAACCCCGCCGCCATCCGCACCAACGTCGCCAAATACCGCCAATGGGAGCGTGCCATCCTCGGCGACAAGCGGCTGCCGATCAACCTCAACGAGTACGCGCATAACTACCACACCTCGGTGCCCGGCCAGATGATCCAGTGGGCCTCGGCCATCGAGGAGTCGAAGGTCGACGCCGACATCGCCTACTGGAACATCGACGGCAACCTGTCCGACTCCGCCGTACAGGCGGGCCGCGGCAACGGCCAGTGGTGGCTGCTCAACGCCTACGGCCAGATGACCGGCAACACGGTCAAAGTCACCCCGCCGCGCCCCAACGTGAGCTATACCCTCCAGGGCGTCGCCACGCTCGACAAGGCCAAGGCACAGGCCCGCGCCCTGTTCGGCGGTACGTCTGGCAAGGCCGGCATCCGGTTCGGCAACGTGGACGGCGAACTGTTCGGCGGCACCGTTCACGCGCTGGTCCAGGAGATCCCGTGGACCGGCCAGATCGGCGACTCCGCCCAGCCCCGGGTCATCGCCGAGCTAGACCAGCAGGTCAAGAACGGCTCCGTGGCCTTCGACTTCGGCCAGTCGCTGCCCGGGCTCAAGGAGTCGTCGGCGTACCAGATCATCCTCACCCCCGGCCGCGACGCCACCTCCCCCGCCAAGCCGTCCGAACTCTGGCAGGCCGCGTACGAGGCCGAGGACGCCGCCCACACCGGCAGCGCCTACCGGCGCGAAGGGCCCCAGGGCTCGCCGGCCAACGTCGGGCAGTACTACACCTCCGGCGGCTACAACGTCGGCGGCCTGCGCACCGGCTCCGACGTGACGCTGGACTTCAAGGTCTCCGTGCCGCAGGACGGCACCTACGACCTTTCGGTCCTCGCCAATTCGATGAACACCGCCGCCGCCATCACGGCGCAGGGCCCCACCAACGTCTTCCTCCGCATCGACGGCAAGGACGAGCAGGAGTTGCACCTACCCCTCGGCTACCGGTGGCTGGTATGGGACCACACCGACGCCAAGGTCGCGCTGACCAAGGGCGAGCACGTCCTCACCCTGGCAGCCAAGAGCCTGGACGGCGTCCGCACCACGAAGGGCGACGCGCTCGTCGACAGGATCGACCTCTCCCTCGCCAACCCCGCGGCCGCGGAGACGATCTACGAGGCCGAGTACGCCACCCTCACGGGAGCGCGCATCGACTACACCCGCAAGAAGGTTTCAGGCTCCGGCGTCGCGACCGTGGCCAAGGACCAGACGGCGACCTTCTGGGTCTACTCCCCCGACGACGGCGAATCATCGATCGACATCGACACCTCCGGTGGAGGCAGGGGCTGGCTCGACGTCAACGGCCAGCGAATCACCGGCGTCAACGCCTCCACCAAACTGAAGGCGTTCCTGTCCGGCGGCATCAACAAGATCACCGTCACCGGCCAGTCCGGCAAGCTCCTGCTGGACCGCCTCCGAGTGACCAACACCGACAACACCCTCAAGCCCACCTGGTACGAGGCCGAGTCCGCCCGCCTCGCCGGCACCGCGAAGGTCACCGCCTTCCCGCTGGCCGGCGGCGGCAAGGCTGTCACCGACATCGGCGGCGCCCCAGGCAACGCCAACACCCTCACCTTCGACGTCACCGCCCCCAAGAACGGGGCGTACGCGCTGACCGTCCGCTACTCCAACCCCGAGCAGTCCCCCGCCTCGCACTACAACCCCGACCCTCTGGCCCGCCACGCCGAGATCTCCGTCAACGGCGCCCAGCCCCAGCGGGCGTGGTTCCCGCACTCCTTCCACGCCGGCAACTTCTGGGAGCTGACCATCCCGATCCAGCTCAAGAAGGGAGCCAACACCGTCGCCTTCGCCTCGCAAGAGCTACCGAACTTCGACGGCGACACCTACATCTCCGACACCTTCCCCGACACCCTGCTCCGATCGGAGTACGCCCCCATCGTCGACAAGATCGCAGTGACACCGCTCGCCAGGTAGTACTCGCTGTGAATGGGGCCGGGCGGGATGTGATCATCCCACCCGGCCTCATCGTCGCGATCCTCTTGAGTCCCGCGACGATGACCTCACCCAGGCCGCGTGGCTCACACGCCGGTCATTTCCAGCTCTGGGGCATCCGTCATTCCTCGATCGTGATGGCCAAGGCCGGGCACACGGCTGCGGCTTGCCGTACGTCGTCGGCCTGTTCCGCCGGCGGATTGTCGTTGAGGAGAACGACCATGCCATCTTCGTCGCGCTGGTCGAAGACCTCCGTGGCCGCCATGACACACTGCCCGGAGGCGACACACTTGTCCTGGTCGACAGACACTCTCATGGGATTCTCCTTGCTCTTCGCGGTGTCACCAGGCCACGGGCAGTTCGTGGACGCCGTAGACCATGCCATCGAATTTGAACGGGACCTGGTCCAGGTCGGTAGCCAGTTTCAGCGTCGGGATGCGCCGGTAGAGGGTGCCGTAGACCACTTGCAGTTCCATGCGGGCCAGTGGCTGGCCCAGGCACTGGTGCACGCCGAAGCCGAAGGCCACGTGGCGGCGGGCATCGCGCCGGATGTCGACCCGGTCGGGATCGGTGAACACTTCGGGGTCGCGGTTGCCCATCTCGTTGACCATGATCAGTCCCTCGCCGGCGCGCACGGTCTGGCCGGCTACGTCGATGTCCTCCGTCGCGACGCGCAGCCGCCCGTTGTGGACGATGTTCAGGTAGCGCAGCAGTTCCTCCACAGTGGCGGCGACGAGCTTCGGGTCGTCGCTGTCACGCAGCAGGGCGAGTTGGTCAGGATGCTCCAGCAGCGTGAGGGTGCCCAGGGCGATCATGTTGGCGGTGGTCTCGTGGCCGGCGAGCAGCATGAGCGACCCCATCCGGGCCGCCTCCTGCCGGGTCAGCTCCCCGGCCTTGATGCGCTCCGCCAGCCCGGACAACAGGTCGTCGCCGGGGTTGGCGAGCTTCTCGCCGACCAGGTCGTCCAGGTAGGCGTGCAGTGCCTGGTGGCCCGCCTGCCGCTGATCAGCTGTCGCGGTCCGGTTGATGACGGTCTTACTGGTGTCCTGGAAGAACTGGTGGTCGTCGTATGGCACGCCGAGCAGTTCGGAGATCACCAGCGACGGCACCGGCAGAGCGAACGCTTCGACCAGATTCGTCGGGTTCGGGCCGGCCAGCATGGTGTCGATCAGGTCGTCGACGATCTTCTGCACGGCCGGGCGCATGGCCTCGATGCGCTTGATGGCGAACGGCGCGGTGACCATCCGGCGCAGCCGTGCGTGCTCTGGGTCGTCCATCCCGATGAAGCTGCGCTTCACACCGCCGGGAGGCAGCGGCACCGTGGCGGGGTAGCCGGGGTGGCTGAGATCGGCGCTGACCCGCGGGTCAGCCAGTACGGCCCGCTGCTCGGCGTGGCCGGTGATCAGCCATGGGGTGCTGCCGTCCCAGAGCCGGACCCTGGTCAGCGGGCCCTGCTCGCGCTGGGCGTACAGGCCCGGGGGCGGGTCGAACGGACAGCGGGCATCCCGCGCCATCGGGAACTCCGGAACCTCGGCCGGGCTCTCACCTGCGGAGTGCAGTGTGCTCGTCATAGTTGTCGTCGGTCCTTTCCTTGGATCTTGCTCTTCTGACAGCGCTGCCGCGTGGCGGCAGGCCGGTCAGGGGCGATGTGTCATGGTGGCCTGCCAGAGTCCGACGATCGCGTCGATCAGGCTGGCGGCAAGGTCGTCCCAGCTCGGATAGAGGGTGAGTGCGCCCTCGGCCAGGGCGCGCTCCCGCTCGACGCAGATCTGCGCGATCAGGTGACGTGCCATGACCGATCGTTCGTCGCGCACGGAGGGTGGTAAGCCGGGCAGGCACTGGTGCAGGCCGACCACGAGCATCTGCAGCGAGGCGGACGTGAGCGCCTGCTCGATCATGATCTCGTGGAGGGCGGGGTCGCTGGTCACTTGAACGCAGAACCGCGCGTACCACGTAGGGCTGCCCAGGTCGGCTAGATGCCCGGTGAACGGGCGTACCAGACAGGCCACCCAGTCACGGACGTCCGTGGAGCCGGCGGCGTCGGCGACCATGGTCACCCTCAGCTGCTCCATCTGGTCGGTGTGCTTGCGCGCGATCGCGCGGACCAGGTCGGCCTTCGTGCCGAAGTGGTAGCCCACCGCAGCGCTGTTGCCCTGCCCCGCAGCCTCGCTGATCTGGCGGTTGGACACCGCATGGATCCCGCGTTCGGCGAACAACCGCTCCGCCGTGGCCAGGATCACGTCTCGCGTCGCGCTTCCCCGCTCCTGCCGCATCGTCTTGACCACGATCGTCATCACCTCATCAGGACGCCGCCCTGCCTCTGGCCAGTAGGCCTGTCACACCACTCAAGTAAATCATATGATTGACTTGAGTCAAGCACATGATTTACTCGAACCTAAATCGCTCATCCGGCCAAACGGAGGGGTCCTTGTGAGCAAGGTCTGGTTCATCACCGGTTCTTCGCGCGGTCTCGGCCGCGAGTTCGTCCGTGCGGCCCTGTCACGCGGCAATCGGGTCGCGGCGACCGCCCGTGACATCGACTCCCTGAAAGACGTAGCGGCCGCGCACGGCGCGGCGATCCTGCCGCTTCGGGTCATCTTCGGCGCACACCCGTACCAAGCCGCCCGACAGCTCTACGCCGAGCGCCGCGACTCCTGGGCCGAGTGGGCCGAGCTGTCCAGGCAAGCCCAAGGCTGAGGACCGCCCGTGATTCGTTCGATTCCCTGCAAGAAGATCATTCAGCAACGAGTCGGACATGTTCAGGAATCCCATCGGCAGCGCGCTCCCGCAGTCCGGCGGGGCGCACCTGCAGTGGCGCCGCCTGAGCAGCAAGTGGTTCACGATGAAGCGGATGACCGCTCTCCGGCCGCGCATCCAGGCGATGGCCGACCAGCTCATCGACGACACGGGCAGGCAGGGTCACCCGGCGGACCTGAAGCGGGTCCGCCGTGATCCTGCCCGTGCGGCACCCGACCTGAACCGTCCTGGCCCTTGGTCGACGGGACCGTCACGAGCGGGGCGTCACCTCGGCCTGCAACAGCCCGACGATCGCGTCGATCAGGCTGGCGGCAAGGTCGTCCCAACTCGGCTGGAGGGTGGAGGTGCCCTCGGCGAGGGCGCGTTCCCGCTCCACGCACATGTGCACCATCACATGACGCGCCATGGCCCAGCGTGCCTCGCGCACGTCGGCCGGCAGGTCCGCCAGGCACCGGTTCAAGCCGTCCACGAGCAACCGCAGCGAGGGTGATGGCAGCGATTCCTCGACCGTGATCTGATAGAGCGCCGGATCGGCCATCACCTGGGCGCGGAACCGGGCGTACCAGGTGGGAGGGCCTTGGGCCTCCAGGTGCCGGGTGAATGGGCGCACCAGGCAGGCCACCCAGTCGCGGACGTCCGTGGAGCCGGCGATGTCGGCGACCATCCACACCCTCAGCTGCTCCATCTCCTCGGCGTGCTTGCGTGCGATCGCGCGTACCAAATCAGCCTTCGTGCCGAAGTGGTAGCCCACCGCGGCGCTGTTGCCCTGCCCTGCGGCCTCACTGATCTGACGGTTCGACACCGCATGCACACCATGCTCGGCGAACAGCCGCTCCGCCGTGGTCAGGATCGCCTCTCGCGTCGCGCTCCCCCGCTCGGGCCGCACAGTCCTGCCCACCATCACCCTCTCCTCCTCCATGTCGGCTATCACCGCATCGTAGGCAATCTCACACTCAGCCAAGTCAATCATATGGTTTAATTGAGTCAATCGCACAGTTTATTTCCCTCGGCCACTCTCACGTAACTGTCCAGATGGAGGCTTTGTCGTGTCCCAAGCCCTTGCCAGCCCCGCCCGCCCCACGGCGCCCGCCCCGGCGCGGTCGGGCGTGATCGTGGCGGTCCTGGCCTTCGCCGGGATCGTGACGGCGTCGATGCAGACCCTGGTGATCCCGCTGGTCCCCAGACTCCCGTCGCTCCTGGGCGCCTCCGCCTCCGACGCCACATGGGCGGTGACCGCCACCCTGCTCGCCGCAGCCGTGGCCACCCCGGTCGTGGGGCGGCTGGGCGACATGTTCGGCAAGCGCCGCATGTTGCTGATCAGCCTCCTCCTGCTGACGGTCGGCTCGGCGATCGCCGGCCTGTCCACCGATCTGACTCCGATGATGGTCGGACGGGCGTTGCAAGGACTGTCGGCCGGCGTCATCCCGCTCGGCATCAGCATCATGCGCGACGAACTGCCTGCCGAACGTCTCGGCGGGGCGACCGCGACCATGAGCTCTTCCATGGGGGTCGGCGCCGCCATCGGGCTGCCCGCCGCCGCGCTCATCGCCGACCACGCCGATTGGCACGTGCTGTTCTGGATCTCGGCCGGGCTGGGCGCCATCGCCGCGGTCCTCGTGCTCACCCTCGTGCCGGAATCCCGGGTACGTACGGGCGGGCGCTTCGATCTGATCGGCGCCGCCGGGCTGTCGGTCGTCCTGGTGTGCCTGCTGCTGGGCATCTCCAAGGGCACCGACTGGGGCTGGGGCAATGGCCGCACCATCGGCCTGCTTGTGGCGGCCGTCGTCGTGCTGCTGATGTGGGGCTGGTGGGAGCTGCGCACCCGGCAACCGCTGGTGGACCTGCGTACCAGCGCCCGCCGTCAGGTGCTGCTGACCAACCTCGCCTCCGCCATGTTCGGCTTCTCGATGTTCGGCATGTCGCTCGCGCTGCCGCAACTCCTGCAACTGCCCACCGCTACCGGCTATGGACTCGGCCAGACCATGTTGGCCGTCGGACTCGTCATGGCGCCCCAGGGCCTGGTGATGATGCTCGTCTCCCGGCTGTCGGCCCGCATCTCCGCCGCCCAGGGCCCGAAGGTCACCCTGATGCTCGGGGCCGTCGTGGTCGCCGCCGGCTACGGCCTGAGCCTCGTGCTGATGTCGGCCATCTGGCAGCTCGTCCTGGTCTCCTGCGTCATCGGCGCCGGCGTCGGATTCGCCTACGGCGCCATGCCCGCCCTCGTCATGGGGGCGGTCCCGGTGACCGAGACGGCCGCCGCCAACAGCCTCAACACCCTCATGCGCGCCATCGGCACCTCCGTCTCCAGCGCGGTGGCCGGTGCCGTCCTGGCCCACCTGACCATCACCCTCGGTGGCACCGCTCTGCCCTCCCAGAACGGCTTGCGCGTGGTCCTTGCCATCTGCGCGGGCGCCGCCCTCCTCGCCCTGGCCATCGCCGCGTTCCTGCCCCGCCGGCGCTCCCCCATCGGCGGTACGGCCCACTGATGACGCCTCTGACGTCCCCACAAAGGAGAACACCCTTGGCCACATATGTCCTCGTCCACGGCGGAGCGCACGGCGGCTGGTGCTACCAGCGCGTCGCCCGGATCCTGCGGTCTGCCGGGCACGACGTGTACACCCCGACGATGACCGGCGTGGGCGAGCGGGCCCACCTGCTGCGCCCGGACATCGACCTCGACTTCCACATCAAGGACATCATCACGGTGCTGGAGTACGAGGACCTGCGCGAGGTGATCCTTGTCGGCCACAGCTACGGCGGCATGGTCATCACCGGCGCCGCCGACCGCGCCGGCGACCGTATCGGCCACCTGGTCTACCTCGACGCCGCCACCCCGATCAACGGCCAATCCCTCGCTGACGTCTCCCCGGCGCAGATGCGGGCCGCCCGCGACGCCGGCCGCGTGGTCGACGGCGTCGAACTCGTCCTCTGGCCCGGCACCGAACCGATCCCGCATTACGGAGTGACCGACCTGGATGACATCGCCTGGATGACGCCGAGGCTGACACCACACCCGTACAGGTGCTTCGAACAGCCGCTGCGCCTGACCAACGAGACCGCGCTGTGGGACATCCCGCAGACCCACATCGTCTGCACCGCGACCCTCCCCCACCGCGACCCCGCCCGGATGGCGAAGGCCAGCGCGGCGGGCCGGGTCTGGGACATCGACACCGGCCACGACCTGATGATCACCGAACCCAAGGCCGTGGCCGACCTGCTCCTTCGCCTACTCGAATCTCAGAAAGTGGAGCTCACATGACAATCGCCGATCAACTGACCGGCTCACATCGTCGACCAGGAGGGTTGCTCCAGGACAAGGTCGCCGTAATCACCGGAGCGGGTGCGGGGATCGGTCAGGTCTGCGCGGCGGTGTTCGTCAACGAGGGCGCGAAGGTGCTCGCCGCCGACCTGAGCGGCGGGCAGGAGGAGACGGCCGCCGCGCTCGGCCCGTCGGTGAGCCCGTTCCGCGTCGACGTACGACGCGAAGAGGACATCGAGGCGATGTTCGCGCGCGCTGCGGAGGTGTTCGGGCGCGTGGACATCCTGGTGCATGTGGCCGGCATCCCGGGCAACCGTCGCGGCCCCGAGATCACGGCCGAGGAGTACGACGACCTGACCTCGGTGCACCTGCGGGGCACGGTGCTCTGCAACAAGCACGCCGTACGCGCGATGCTGCCCACAGGCGGCGGCGCCATCGTGAACTTCTCCTCCGCCGCCTCACTGAACGTCGACGAGCGGATCTCGATGGTCTATTCGGCGGCGAAGGCCGGCGTCAACTCCATCACCAAGGCCATCGCCGTCCAGTACGGGCCGCAAGGCATCCGCGCCAACGCGGTGGCGCCCGGCTTCACGCTCAGCAAGAAGAACTTCGCCGCGCCACCCGAGATCATGCGCGAGCTGAGCGGCAAGGCGGCGCTGGGCCGTGCCGGACAGCCGGAGGAGCAGGCCCATGTCGCGGCGTTCCTGGCCTCGGACCTGGCTTCTTTCGTGACCGGAGTGGTCGTGCCCGTCGATGGCGGCTGGTCCGCGAAGCTCGCCTGAACCCATCCATCGCAATCTTTCGAGGAGGAACAATGACAACAATCCCGGAGTACGACATCGCCAGGCAGGCGACGTGCCCGCTGGACCCGGCGCCCGCGATGCGAGCGCGGCAGGAGGAGGGCCCGCTGACCCGGGTCCGGCTGTGGGACGGCAGCACCCCGTGGCTGGTGACCGGCCACGCCGAGCACCGCGCGCTGATGGGCGACCCGAGGGTCAGCGTCGAACCCATGCGGGGCATTCCGCGGCTCTCCCCGGCGGAGGCCGCGTCGATGGAGAGCATGACAAAGGAGGGCTCGCGCGGCATCGGCTTCATCATGATGGACGATCCCGATCATGCCCGGCTGCGGCGCATGGTCACCTCCGCGTTCACCATCAAGCGGGTGGAGGCGATGCGGCCGGCCACGCAGGGGATCGCGGACGAGCTGATCGACAAGCTGCTCGCCGGCCCGAAGCCCGCCGACCTCGTCGAGGCGTTCGCGCTGCCGCTGCCCTCGCTGGTCATTTCCAACCTGCTCGGCGTGCCGTACGACGACCACGACTTCTTCCAGGCCAACAGCAGGATCATCATCAACCGCAACTCGACTCCGGAACAGCGGGGACAAGCCCAGCAGCGGCTGGCCGGGTACTTGGACGGGCTGCTCGGCGAGAAGCTTGCCAACCCCGGCGACGACCTGCTCTCCGGGCTGGTCGAGCGGGTCAAGGTCGGCGAGCTGTCCCGGCCGGAGGCCGCCCAGATGGGGGTGCTGATGCTGTTCGCCGGGCACGAGACCACCACGAACATGATCACACTGGGTACGCTGGCACTGCTGCAGCACCCCGAGCAGCTGGCCCTCCTGCGTGAGAGCGACGACCCGAAGCTGGTCGCCTCGGCGGTTGAGGAGCTGCTGCGCTACCTGACGATCACCCACGGCGGGCTGCGGCGGGTCGCCCTGGAGGATATCGAGATCGCCGGCCAGGTCATCAAGGCCGGCGAGGGGATCGTCGTGGTCAACGAGATCGCCAACCGCGACCCGTCCGTCTTCCCCGACCCGGACAGGCTGGACCTCCAGCGCAACGCCCGGCTCCACGTGGCCTTCGGGTACGGGATCCACCAGTGCCTGGGACAGCCGCTGGCGCGGATGGAGCTGCAGGTCGCCTACCTCACCCTCCTGCGGCGGATCCCCACCCTGGCGCTGGCCGCCGGGGTGGAGCAGATCCCGTTCAAGCACGACGGGTTCGTCTACGGGGCCTACGAGCTGCCCATCACCTGGTGACATCGAGGAGCACATCGTGAAGATCATCATCGAACAGGACAAGTGCGTCGCGTCCGGGCAGTGCGTGCTGGCCGCCGAGGACGTGTTCGACCAGCGCGACGAGGACGGGATCGTGGTGCTGCTGAACGACGACCCGTCGCCCAAGCGGCTCCCAGATCCTGCGGGACTTCCCCGCTACATCCACCTGGCCGAGACCGGCCAGCTCGACCTCGCCTCGATGGTGTCCAAGCGCATCACCCTCGACCAGGTCAACGAGGGGATCGAACTGCTCGAACGAGGAGAGGGCGTCCGCACTGTGATCGTGTGACCCCCGAAGACCCGTTTCTCCGCGGCGGCCGGCGATCCCGGCCGCCGCGATCCCATCTCTCTGGAGCCCCCGTGAAAACCACCACCGCGACGAACCAGTCCGCGGACGCACCACCCCGTGCCCAACGACACGTCCTCGTGGCACTCAGCGGCCTACTCCTCGCGCTCTTCGTCGCGACGCTCAGCAGCACCGTGGTCACGACCGCGCTGCCAAAGATCATCGGCGCGTTGCAGGGCACGCAGACGCAGTACACCTGGATCGTCACCGCGACCCTGCTCACCACGACCGCCACCACCCCCATCTGGGGCAAGCTGGCCGACCTGTTCAGCAAGAAGACCCTCGTGCAGGCCTCCGTCGCCGTCTTCGTCCTCGGCTCGGTCGCGGCGGGACTGAGCCAGGATCCCGGCCAGCTCATCGCCGCCCGCGCGGTGCAGGGCGTCGGGGTCGGCGGCGTGCAGGCGCTCGTCCAGATCGCGCTCGCGGCGATGATCCCGCCCAGAGAACGCGGCCGCTACAGCGGCTACCTCAGCAGCGTCACGGCCGCCTCCACCATCGGCGGGCCGCTGCTCGGCGGCCTCATCGTCGACACCTCGTGGCTGGGCTGGCGCTGGTGCTTCTTCATCGGCATCCCGGTCGCCGCCGTCGCCCTGGTCCTGCTGCAGAAAACGCTGCGCCTGCCCATCATCCGCCGCGACAATGTGAAGATCGACTACCTGGGCGGGACCCTGATCGCCGCGGGCGTCAGCGTGCTGCTCATCTGGATCTCCTTCGTCGGCGACTCCTTCGCGTGGGCGTCCTGGCAGACCGCCGCCATGCTCGCGGGCACGCTGGTGCTGCTCGCCGTCGCCCTGTGGGGTGGAGACGCGCGCCGCCGAGCCCATCGTGCCGCTCGGCATCGTCAAGCAGCGCACCACGGCCCTGGCCATCATGGGAAGCCTCGCCGTCGGCACCGCCATGTTCGGCTCCGCGGTGTTCCTCAGCCAGTACTTCCAGGCCGGCCGCGGCTACACCGCCACCCAGTCGGGCCTGCTGACCATCCCGATGATGGGCGGCATCCTGATCTCCTCCATCCTCGCCGGCCGGATGATCAGCAGGAGCGGAAAGGTCAAACCGTTCATCGTCGCCGGCACCACTCTTCTCGCGGCCGGGTTCGCCGGGCTCGGCCTCATCGACCACACGACCTCACTCATCTTCATGAGCGTGGCCATGCTCAGCGTCGGCCTCGGCGTCGGCATGACCACGCAGAACTTCATCCTCGTCGTGCAGAACGCCGTCCCCCTCAAGGACATCGGCACGGCCAGCTCCACGGTCGCCTTCTTCCGCTCCCTGGGCGGCACGATCGGCGTCTCCATACTCGGCGCCGTCCTGGCCCGCCACGTCAGCAGCCGGATCACGCACGACCTCACCGCCGCGGGTCTTCCCGCCTTTGGCAGCGAAGCCCACGGTGTGAACGTGCCGCCCGCCGTCCAGGAAATCGTCCGCGCCGCCTACGGCGACGCCACCGGGCTCATCTTCCTCATCTGCGCCGCCGTCGCCGCCCTCGGCATCCTCGCGGCCGTCCTGCTGAAGCCGGTCACGCTCCGTACCAGCCTCGACAAGCCCGGCGTGGCCCGATCCGTGGCCATCGCCACCGAAGCGGTGGACGGAGCCGCCACCCTTGATCAAACGGCTCTCACCTCCGAGCGAGACGATTAGTGGGTGTTTGATCCTGCGAGTTTCGTCTCGCTCGGAATTCAGGTGTTTCGCCAGGTAGGGGTGGATTCACGGGTGAGGCGGCGGGTCATGAGGGCGATCATGGCGATGTGGATCACGGCTTCGGAGTGGGCGGGTCGGGTCTCATAGTCGCGGACCAAGCGGCGGTGGAACATCAGCCAGCCAAGCGTCCGCTCCACTACCCAACGCCGTGGCAGGACGGTGAATCCCCTGGTCGCGGGGTCACGGCGGACGACTTCGAGGTCGATGCCGAGGGTCGCGCTACCTTCGATGACCTTGGTGCGGTAGGCGCTGTCGGCCCAGATCTCGGTGAGGGTGGGCTGGGTGGCGGCGCCGTCGGACACGCTGGCGGCGGTGACCAGGACCGCGATGAGCAGGCCGAGGGTGTCGGTGACGATGCTGCGCTTGCGGCGATCTTCTTGCCGACGTCGTAGCCCTTGCTGGTGGCGGGAACGTTGGCGGAGGTCTTGACGCTTTGAGCGTCGATCACGCCGGCGCTCGGGTCGGGATTGCGCCCGTCGGCTACGCGTACTAAGCGCCGCAGCAGGCCGTTGAGCTGGGCGAAGTAGATGGCATTCAGGATGTCGCGCAGGTCGTGCTCGCAGGGGCGTCCGATGTCCAGGCCCTTGCCGCGGTGCTCGGCGCGCCAGTTGCTCAGTATGGGCTCGATGAGAGCCCAGGGGGCGTCGGACAGGTCGCTGGGATATGGTCGGGTATCCAGATGATCGCGGCAGCAAGCGTCATGAACGCCTCGTGGATGTCGTCGCGGACCTCCAAGCGGATGCGCAGGCGGCGGAACCGGTGCAGGAGCGCAATCGTCCGCTCCACCACTCAGCGGTGGATGCCCAGGCCGGACCCGTGCGGGGTGCCACGCCTGGCGATGATGGGGTTTGATACCGGAGCACCAGACCAGGCGGCGGTACTTTGTCGTGGTCGTAGCCCCGGTCGGCGTACAGGCAGGCAGGTCGCTTACGGGGCCTGCCGATGCGGCCGCGCACCGGTGGGATGGCCTTGATCAGCGGCAGGAGCTGGGTGACGTCGTTGCGGTTGCAGCCGGTCAGCGAGACGGCGAGGGGGATCCCGTTGTCGTCGGTGATGACGTGGTGTTTCGAGCCCGGCTTGGCACGGTCGACCGGGCTCGGGCCGGTTTTGGGCCGCCCTTGAGCGCCCGGACGTGCGAGCTGTCGATCATCGCCTTGGACCAGTCCAGTTGGCCGACGGCGTGCAACTCGGCGAGCAGGAGCTGGTGCAGGCGGTCCCAGACACCGGCGACGTGCCAGTCACGCAGCCGCCGCCAGCAGGTCATCCCCGAGCCGAACCCGAGTTCCTGCGGCAGGAACTCCCACGGGATCGCGGTGGAAAGCTCGTGCCCCGCCTCTGACACCGGTGGAGGTCAGACATACGCGGCACGAGTACCCATCCCCACATCAATGCCGGGACGCTGCGATAATTTCGGTGATCAGCCCCGATCGTTACGCGTGAACCTTTCACGTTTCACAGAAGCGCCCGAAGGCGCTGACGACACAAGCCCCAGGTGACGGCGGGAAGGCAAGCCGGAGCATGGCACCGGTGTTCTGGGCGCGTTGACGGGGCCCATCCGCATCAGGTTGGATCCGCCGCACGAAGGACTAGCCGCCTCAGCGAAAAGGAGAACACCGGATACTCACCAATGTTAGCGCTAACATCTTGCCACTCTCGTCAGCTTGATGGCCTGCGCTCCCCAAATAGAGAAGGGAAACCGGTATCTCATGACGAGCATGACGCGCCAGTTCGGCGTCATGGGCGCAGGGCTCCTTGGCCAACGTGTCGGCGCCTCTGGGGACCACGACCACGCGTGCCGCTTGGGCCAGCGGATCAACCCTTATAGGACGTCGATGCTTTCCGGCCGCTCCCCGAAATCACATGAGGAGGATTCTCGATGAGAACGTTAACAAAGCTCACTCTTAGTGCCGCGACGGTGCTCTTGGGATTGGCCGGATTCGCCGTGCCCGATGCCGGCGTCCAAGCATTCTCGGCCACCCCTGCCCACGCGGCGGCGGCCTGCTCAGCCCTGCCGGGCAGTCTTCCCGCGCCCGGGTCGCTGCCCACCATCAGCGAACTCCCCGACCCGTTCACATACTGGGACGGCACCCGGATGACCAGCTCCGCCGAGTGGGCGTGCCGCCGGGCACAGCTCAGCGAGCTGATCCAGAACTACGAGTACGGGCACCTGCCGCCCGCCCCGACCAGCGTCACCGGCACCCGCAACGGCACCACCTTGACCGTGACCGTGCAGGCCAACGGCCGTATGGCCGCCTTCAACGCCACCGTGCGCCTGCCCAGCGGCAACGGCCCGTTCCCCGCGCTCATCCTGCTCAACGGACTGGCTGCCAGCGCTACCAACCGTGGCTATGCCGAGGTCAGCATCGACCCCAACAGCATCGCCGCCGACAGCACCTCCAAGACCGGCGCCTTCTGGACCCTCTACAACGGCACCGGCGCCGACACCGGCGTGCTCATGGCCTGGGCCTGGGGCGTCCACCGCACTCTGGACGCCATCAAAGCCGCCGTCCCCCAGATCGACTCCACCAAGGTCGGCGTGTCCGGCTACTCCCGCTACGGCAAAGCCGCCCTGGTCGCCGGCGCCTTCGACGAACGCATCGCCCTGACCGTTCCCGGATCGGGCGGCACCGCCGGCATGGGGAACTACCGCTTCTTCTTCACCGGCAACGCCAACGACGAGAAACTCGAAGACATCCTCGGCGCCGCCTACTGGTTCACCCCGAAGTTCGCCCAATTCCGCAACCAGGCCACCCGGCTGCCCTTCGACCAGAACTCCGTCGCCGCACTCGTCGCGCCCCGTCTGCTGCTGACCACCAACGGCACCGAAGGCTCCGACATCCGCACCAACCCCCAAGGCACCGGCCTGACCTACCGCGCCGCCCAGAAGGTCTACCAATACCTCGACGCCACCGACCACATCGGCATCGCCTACCGCCCCGGTGGCCACCAAATCGATATGAACGACTACAACGCCATCATGGACTTCGCCGACAAATACCTGATGGGCAAGTCCATCTCCCGCACCTTCGACAACGTCCCCTACCCGGCCCCCACCACCGCCCAGATCCCCTGGACCATCCCTACCGGCGGCGGAACCCCCTCACCCACCTCCACTCCGACGCCGGTACCCGGCGCATGCGCGGCAACGATCCAGACGGACAACTCCTGGCCTGGCGGGTTCCAGTCCACCGTCACCATCCGTGCGGAGAACGCGCCTGTCAGCGGCTGGACTGTGCGATGGACATGGCCGGGTTCGCAGACCATCAACAACCTGTGGGGCGGCGTGCAGTCAGGCTCCGGCGCGAACATGACCGTGCGCAACGCGGCCTGGAACGGCTCCATCGCGGCGGGTTCGTCCACGAGCTTCGGTTTCGTCGCCAACGGCTCGGCGGCCACACCGGAGGTCACCTGCACCAGCCCCTGACCGGCCACCATACGAGTGTGATGTTAGCGCTAACAGTCGTCCTGTCCCTGTAGAACACAGCCGGGAGTACTCATGAAGATCCCTCACTTGTGGCTCCAGCTCGCCGCTGGGGTCGCCGCCGCGATCGTCGCGGTCGGCGCGCTTACCGTACCCGCCGCCCAGGCCGCCGCCGGATGCCGCGTCGACTACACGGTGACCAGCCAGTGGCAGGGCGGTTTCGGCGCGAACGTGAACATCACCAACCTCGGTGACCCGGTCAACGGGTGGCGGCTGACGTGGTCGTACCCAGCCGGGCAGACAATCACCCAGCTGTGGAACGGCTCGGTGACCCAGTCGGGTGTCCAGGTCACCGTCACCAACGCCGGCTACAACGGGACGCTGGCCACCGGGGCGAGCACGGCTGTCGGCTTCAACGGAACCTGGAACGGCAGCAACCCCACGCCGACGAGCTTCGTCCTCAACGGCGTGACCTGCACCGGCGGCGTGACAGGTTCGCCCAGTCCTTCCACAAGTCCCTCGCCCAGTCCATCACCCACACCGCCGGTCTCCAGCCTGCCGTGTGACATCTACGCCGCGGGTGGTACGGCGTGCGTCGCCGCGCACAGCACAGTGCGGGCGCTCTACCGCTCCTACACCGGCAACCTTTACCAGGTCAGGCGCTCGTCCGACAACACTACGAAGAACATCGGCGTCCTGAACGCGGGCGGCCTCGCGAACGCCGCGGCCCAGGATTCCTTCTGCGCCGCCACGTCGTGCGTCACCACCGTCATCTACGACCAGTCCGGGCATGGCAACAACCTCGCCTACCAAGGACCCGGTGGAGCCGGTGGCTCTGACACCCCGGCGAGCGCGACCAGGGAGTCACTGACCGTCGGCAGTAACAAGGTCTATTCGCTCTACATCAACGCGGGGAACAGCTATTGGAGGGACGGCCATCTAACAGGAGTGCCGACCGGCAGCGCGCCCGAGGGCATGTACATGGTGACCAGCGGCACGCACGTCAACAATGGCTGCTGCTTCGACTACGGCAACAGCGAGACGACGAGACGAGCCGACGGCCCCGGCGCGATGGATGCGATCTACTTCGGCACGAGCTGCTGGTTCGGCGGGTGTTCGGGATCTGGTCCGTGGGTCCAGGCGGATCTCGAATGGGGACTCTTCCCGGGAGGCAGCACCTCCTGGAACCCGAACCAGAGAGCTTTCACCAACAGGTACGTCACCGCGATGCTGAAGAACAATGGGACGTCGCGGTTCGCGATCAAGGGCGGTAACGCGCAGTCGGGCGGCATGACCACGCTGTGGGACGGTGCGCTTCCCAGCGGATACAGCCCCATGAAGAAGCAAGGGGCCATCATCCTGGGAAGCGGTGGTGACTGCTGCCTTGGCAACACCAACGTGAGCGTGGGGACGTTCTACGAGGGAGCCATGGTCTCGGGTTACCCGACCGACGCGACTGAGAACGCCGTGCAGGAAAACATCATCGCCGCCGGCTACCGCTAGGCGGTGCGGCCCGCCACGGCATGCACGACGGTGGCGGGCCGCTGCGCACCACCGATCAGCGGGAAACTGTGTCATTCCGCACATCGTGACGGAGTTGAACTCCCGGTCGAGGGTGGCGGCATACTCCGCCTCGGAGAGCCGGGTGGCGGCCACGGCCGCGGCGAAGGAGCGCCTCTTAAAGTGCCGTTTATCCGTAATGGTGCTCGCAAATTGCGGTCCCTAGGGAGCTGATGATTGGTGAAAGTTTCATCCGCCCTCCCCCTGTACGGATTGAATACGGCCAGTTGAGAGACGGCGGAACCGATGCCGACGATCCGCGTCACTTGACCGCGCCAGGTGGCCCGGGGTTGTGTCCCTCATGCGATCGCCCGCTCACCGGTGAACGGAGAGCCGACTGTCACGGCGCTCTGTCTGTTAGCGCTAACAGACACCGAACGATCTTTCACTGGCCAAGCCCACGACGTCCAGCGTCGAGAAAGGAACAGGGTGCTCCATGAGGAGAACAGCTCGCCTGTCAGGCATCATGGCCGCCGTACTGGCGCTCTTCGCCGCGGCGGTGCTCACGACGAGCACGGCCGCGGCTGAGTCCAACGGCGGGGTACGCGTGATGCCCCTGGGCGACTCGATCACCGACGGACTGACCTTGCCGGGCGGCTACCGCATCGATCTGTGGCAGAAGCTCGTGGCCGGCGGCTACACGGTGGACTTCGTCGGCTCCCTGTTCAACGGCCCGGCCGCCCTCGGCGACCACGACCACGAAGGCCACTCCGGATGGCGGATCGACCAGATCGACGCCAACATCGTCGCCTGGCTCCAGCGGTTCACCCCGCGCACGATCCTGCTGCACATCGGCACCAACGACATGTTCCAGAACCCGACCGGAGCGTCCTCGCGGCTCGGCACCCTGATCGACCGGATCACCACCACCGCGCCCAACGCCGAGGTGTTCGTGGCGACGATCATCCCGCTCTCGGGTGCCGACGCGACCGTGCGCTCGTTCAACGCGGCGATCCCCGGCATCGTGCAGAGCAGGGCCGACGCGGGGCGCCACGTGCACCTGGTCGACATGTTCAACGCGCTGACCACCGGGGACCTGGCCGACGGCGTGCACCCCAACGCGGGCGGATACAGCAAGATGGCCACCGTGTGGTACAACGCCCTGCGCTCCGTGCCCGGCAGCCTGGAGGGCGGTACCTCCTCACCGACCCCCACGCCCACTCCTTCCGGGCCGGGCGGCTGCGTCGCGACGTACCGGACGATCGGCACCTGGGGCGGCGGCTTCCAGGCCGAGGTGACGGTGCGCAACAACGGGGCCTCGCAGCTCCAGCACTGGACGGTGCGCATGACCCTCGCGGGCACTCAGCGCATCACCAACCTGTGGAACGGCGTGAGCTCCGGGACCAACGGCTCCGTCAGCGTAGGCAACGCCCCGTACGACGGCACCATCGACGCTGGCGGCACCACGACGTTCGGGTTCGTCGCGAACGGCGACGGCGCGACCCCTCCCAGCGGCATCAGCTGTTCCGGCGCCTGACATGAGGCTGGTCTTGCAGCCAACCCGTGAGGAGAGCGACGAATGAGAGCGATTACACAACTCGCTGTCACGGTAGGGACAGTGATTCTGGGCCTTACCCGGCATCGTCTTACCCGGCACGGAAGTCCCCGCCCGGGCGACGGCATACGACGCGCTCCCCTCCCCGCTCCCCGTACAGGTTGCGCTGCCGACCACCATGAGGGTTTCATCCACGTCGCTACTGGTTGAGGCCGCCGGTTGCCTGCGCGAAGGCCAGGCTCGACATGACGGCCCTCGGCGGCTTGACGAAGATCAGCAAATCCTCATGTGCGGCGGCGTGGATCGGCAGCCCTCGCGCCCAGCCCTTGCGTGCCTCGTGCAGTTGGAAGAACGAGGCCCGGTTCAGCAACCGGCCCTCCGGGAGCCCGCACAGCAGGCATACGATCCGGTTGGGCCGGACCAAGGCGTATCGGCTGGCCAGGACCGGGGAGTTTCCGTGTCCCGTGCTGAGGATCGGCGGCCGTTACGTGGTGCCGCTTCGCGGTGTGCGTGTGCTGTTGGGATACGCCGACGACGGCCTGCTCACGACCGTCAGGGGACATGACGTCTGCAGCGAGGCGGACGAAGCCGTCCCAGCAGAGCTGTAGCGGCCTAAGGGCCGTACAGGAGGACAGTGCGCATGGTGGGCCCGCTGGAGAGTTCAGCGGGCCCACCAGCTGAGTCTTATGATCAGGTTCGTTTGTTACGGCACTTGTGGATCTTCCGCCTGGTCGCTGTAACTGTGACAGGTCTTGTGATGCTTGGCGAGAAGCTCGAGCCACACCGCGAGGGCCCGGCTTCGAAGCCCGCGTGCCGTCTCCTCGCGGCGGCCCTCACTGTTACGGCGCAGGATCACATACTGACCGCCCTGGCAGATGCCGACACCGCTCAGGTGCTGCGTGCCCATCGGCAGCAGCAACTCCAGGAGCGCCTGGCGATGAGCGAAGCCTGGACCGACTCCGGGTTCGTCTTCACCCAGCCCGACGGCACCCGGCTGCATCCCCAGCACGTCTCCGACCAATTCCTCTGGCTCGCCTACCTCGCCGGCCTGCCACCCATCCGCCTTCACGATCTCCGCCACGGGGCCGCTTCGCTGATGCTGGCGGCCGGGGTGGAGATGAAAGTGGTCCAGGAGACGCTGGGCCATACCTCCAGCGCCTTCACCGCCGACACCTACACCTCCGTCTACCCCCAGGTGGCCACGGCCGCGGCCGAAAAGACCGCGGCCCTGCTCTTCGGCGACGAAGACCAGGGCGAATCCGGGAAACTCATCTCGCTGAGAAGCCGACAGTCGGATTAAGCATCCGGCCCCGCACTCGCCGCCTTCTCCCGGCGAGGCGGGGCCGCCGCCCTTCCCGCAGCACCCGGAGACAGCGAATGGATCTTGGTGTGTGCAGGGTTGGTGCACGCGAGCACGCACGGAGCACGCAAACGCCAGATGAGAATTCTAGAACCCATCCGATCCCGCATCGCCGCAGGTCAGGCCATGATCAAAGTGCCCTGCAGGATTCGAACCTGCGACCGTCGGATTAGAAGCAAGATCCTCAAGTGTCGCACTGTGCCGTTTGGTGGTTGTTCATGCCGCCTCCGCGCACTTTCCATGTCTCCCAGTGCCGGATCCTGACGGCGTGTGACAGGGCGTACGAGCACGCACCGAGCACGTAGCCGTCGTGTGTGTCATCCCCGCGCCATGACGGTCGTGGCCGCGTCGAGCGCCCCCTGCCTGGCTTGCCCCACGAACGGCGTCAGCGCGCCGTCCGCCGCGAGCGCCTCGGCCGGCGCTGGGCGGCGTACACCACAAGGGGGAGTAGACGACGCTGCGCCTTGCGGCCACCGCTTGTCGCGGACGCAACGATCGCCTACCAGGTCACCCAGGGGATGACGGGGACCGCGTCACGGTTCGAGGTGCGGGTAACGGTAGTCGGTGGCGGGGAGGTGGTTGCGCTTGATGGATCGGGGGCTGGAAAAGCGGATCAGGTTCCAGACGGTACCGGCCTTGTCGTTGGTGCCCGACGCCCTCGCACCGCCGAACGGCTGCTGGCCGACGACGGAGCCGGTGGGCTTGTCGTTGACGTAGAAGTTGCCTGCGGTATAGCGCAGCGCGTGCTCGGCCTGCATAACCGCGGCGGGGTCGGCGGCGAAGACCGCTCCAGTGAGGCCGTACGACGTGGACTCGTCGACCAGGCGCAGTACCTGGGCCCACGCGGAGTCGTCGTAGACGTAGGTGGTCAGCACCGGAGCGAACAGCTCCTGAGTCATGAAGGGCGAGGTGGGATCGTCGACCTCTAGAACGGTGGGGTCGACGAACCAGCCCAGGGAGTCGTCGGTTCGGCCGCCGACGACGACCAGTTTCTCGGCGCGGGCACGGGCCAGTGCTTCGGCGTGCTTGGCATGCTGACGGGCGTTGATCACCGCGCCCACGAACGTCTCGGGGTCGGTCGGGTCCCCAACGACGACCGACTCAGTGAGCGCGATCAGGCGCTCCTTGAGCGCCGGCCAGAGGCTGCGGGGCGCGTAGAGCCGGGATGCGGCCGAGCATTTCTGCCCCTGGTACTCGTACGCGCCGCGGACGCACGCGACGGCGAGAGCGTCGAGGTCGGCCGACGGGTGGGCGAGGATGAAGTCCTTGCCGCCGGTCTCGCCGATGAGGCGCGGATAGTTCCGGTACGACGCGACATTCGCCCCAACCGTGTGCCATATGTGCTGGAACGTCGCGGTGGAACCGGTGAAGTGCACCGCCGCTAGATCGCGATGGCCGAGCGCGACCGCGCCGATCTCGGGACCGTCGCCGTAGACGACGTTGATCACCCCATCCGGCAGCCCCGCTTCCCGCAGCAGCTCCATGGACATGTGCGCGACCAGTGACGCGCTTTCCGCCGGCTTCCAGACGACGGTGTTGCCGAGCACGGCGGGCGCGAAGGCCAGGTTGTTCATGCAGGTGAAGTTGAACGGGGTGACCGCGAAGACGAAGCCTTCGAGTGGGCGGTATTCCGCCTGATTCCACATGCCCGGCAGGGATCCCGGCTGAACGTCGTACATGTCGAGCATGTTTTTGACATTGGCCCGGATGAAGTCGACGGTCTCACAGGCGGCGTCGATGTCGGCCTGGTAGGTGGTCTTCGACAACTCCAACATGGTCGCGGCGTTGAGCCGGTCACGCCAAGGGCCGTGCTCCAGCATGTCCGCAGCCCGCAGGAACGGCGCGGCACGGTCCTCCCAGGGCAGCCGGCCCCACCACGCGGAGGCGGCGGTGGCGGCCTCGATCGCCCGGATCGTCTCCTCCTGGCCGGCACGGTGCACCTGCCCCAGCCGGTAGGCGTGCTCATGCGGTGTCACCACGGGCATGAGCCGACCAGTGCGCACCACACCGCCGCCGATGAGATTGGGGACGTCACAGCCGGCAGCGCGGATATCGTCCAGCGCTTTCGCGGTACTCGTGCGCTCGGGCGAGCCTGCGGCGTAGCCACGAGGGGCTGTGGGACCGATGGGGAACAGCGCCGTCCTGCCGGTGAGAGCAGTCATGGTGATGGCTCCGGAAAGTCGCTTCGACGTGGACATCGGCACCGTAAGCAGCGGCGGCGGCCAACGGCTTCGGCGCCGTCGTGGAATCTCTCTCCCGGCTCTCCTACGATCTGTCGGGTAGGAGGAGATCCGGAGACCAGACCAAGGGGCGAATACCGTGACCGCCTCGGCGGAGGTGCAGGCTGCCGTCGACGACCTGGCGGCGTCGTTGGCACACCCCGTGCTGGTCGAGGACGCCCGCCACCGCCCGCTGTGGTGGAGTCCGCAGGGCGAGGTCGACGGCACGCGGCTGCATACCATCATGCAGCGCGAGGTCACGCCGGCCGCCGCCGCGGTCGTGATCCAGCTTGGGCTGCCACGCGCACAGGGCCCGGTACACACGCCCGCCGTGCCCGAGGCCGATATGCTGCCGCGCTGGTGCGTCCCCTTGCGTGCGGGACGGGATCTGCTCGGCTACCTCTGGGTGCTCAACGGCGACGGGCTCGTCACCGAGGCGGATCTACCGCGGATCGTCGCCTGTGCCGAACTGGCCGCGACGTGGCTGGCGCGATCGCTGGAAGAGGAGGACCGTGACCAGCGGCGGGACAGGCTGCTCGCCCGGCTGGAGGCGGGCTCCGACGACAACGCGGCGCGCGAACTGATCATCCTGGAGCGGCTCGACCCGTCCGCCACCATCGCCGTGCAGGCTCCGGCGGCATCGGGCGGCTGGAAGCTGCGGAGCGGGATGAGCGCCCACGTCGATCCTCCGGCGTGGACCACCGCCACCAGCGGATCGCCCGTGCCGCTGGTGGATCTGCATGTCGCCGTTGAGCGGGCCGCAGTGACGCTGCAGGCACTGCGTGCCGGGGCGGCGCTCGCCCAGCCGTCCTGGGACGCGCTCGGCGCGTGGCGCCTCATAGTGGCCGCACCGCCTGATCTGTCGATCGCCGACGTCCATCCCGGCGCGGACGTTCTGGCCGGGCAGGCCCGGCCGGACCTCATGATGACCGCGAGGGCGATGCTCGACCACGGCGGCGACATCGCTAAGACCGCGGCCGCGCTCCACATCCACCGCACCACCCTCTACTACCGGCTCGACCGCATCGAGGCGCTGACCGGGGTCAACCTCAGGAGTGGCCCAGGCCGGGACGACCTGCACTTCGCGTTGCGGCTCGCGGCCTACCGCCGCGAGGTTCGCTAACGGCCGACAAGACGCCTTCTACGTTTCGTCGGAATACGCGCCTGTTCTTCCGCACCCGCGCCGAAGCCCTCGTCCGGCACCGCGCTTAGCGTCGGGTTCACCGCACCAGACGCAGCAACGGGAGGCCCACATGGGCGAGGCCCTCGACACGGACGTGCTCGTCGTCGGCGCCGGCGTTATAGGCGCCAGCAGCGCCTGCCGGCTGGCTCGGGCGGGCCTTCGGGTGATCGTCGTCGACGCGCTCGGCGGACCCGCCGAAGGAAGCACCGGCCGCTCTTTTGCCTCGATCCGCGGGCAGTGGGCGGATCCGCTCAACATCGAGATGTCCTGGCGGAGCATCCGCCAGTACCGATCATTCCCCGACGACCACGGCGTCGACGTCGGCTACCGGCCCAACGGCTACCTGCTGCTGGTGCCGGACGCCGCGTTGGAGGCCCAGTTGGCCGCGGTCGAGGAGCAGCGCCGGCACGGGGTGCCCGTAGAGGTACTCGATGTAGCGGCGGCCGGGCGGGTCACGCCCTTCGACGCGGCGGGCATCGCGGGCGCCACCTGGGGCCCGGCCGACGGTGTCGTCGATCCGCACCTGGCGACGAGCGCGTACCTGGACCTGGCCCGTGCCGCCGGCGCGCAGGTGTTCTTCCGGCACCGGGTCGCCGCCGTCGACCGCCACGACGCCACCGGCGGCTGGGACGTCACCGCGGGCGGTCGCACAGTCCGAGCGCAGCACCTCGTCAACGCCGCGGGCGGCTGGGCGGGTGAGCTGGCCGCCCTGGCGGGCCTGACCGTGCCGGTCGTGCATACCCGGCGCAACGTGTACGCGACCGCCCCGGGCGGGCTGTCCTCGACGCTGCCCATGACCATCGACCTCGGATCGGGAGTGTTCGTCCGGAGCGAGGGGCCGCGGCTGCTGTTCGGCGCGGCGCGGCCGGACCAGGCGGACGGCTACGACGTGACCGTCGACTGGCCATGGATGGAGGCGGTGCTCGAACTGGCTTGCGGGCGGTTCCCCTGGCTCGCCGAGCTGCCGCTCGATCGGGCCGCCTGCTGGGCGGGCACGTACGAGAACACCCCGGACCGGCACGGCGTCCTCGGCTCTGACCCCGCCGCGCCGACCTGGATCAACGCCTGCGGCTTCTCCGGCCACGGCCTGATGCAGGCGCCGGAGATCGGGCGGCTCGTCGCCGAGCAGGTCGTACGGGGCGCCATCACGAGCCTGGACACGACCGCCCTGAGGCTGGAGCGGTTCGCCACGGCGGCGGGCACAGGCCAGGTCGGGCTGGTGTTCTGATGGGCACGGCCCGCGTGGAGGCGGCGGTCAACGGACCCGCGGTCGGCGCGGGCGTGAACCTAGCCCTCGCCGCGACCCCGCGCCGGACCGTGTCGGGCCCGGACGCGTGGGACCGGGCCGTGGAGATCGAACGGGTCCGGCAGATGTGGTCTCTACCCCGCCGACGAAAGGAGAGCTGATGTATCCGACGCTGTGCACCGACGCGGCGAAGGCCGCCTGGATCGAGACGGCCGCCGCCGACCTGGCCGCCTTCGGCGAACGCCACCGCAAGGAGCTGGACGCCGCGAACCGTGACGGGCGCTTCCCCAAAGAGCTCTACACCGAGTTGGGCAGGCTCGGCTACCTCGGGCCGCTGGTGCCCGTCGAGTACGGCGGGCTCGGCGGCGGCATCGCCGAGTACGTCGTCATCAGCGAGGAAGTCGGCCGGCACGGGCTGGTCTCCGGGCAGATCGCCGCCCAGGGGCAGCGCTGGCTGCTGAACTGGGGCACCGAAGAGCAGAAGGACCGCTGGCTGCGCGGGATCGCCACCGGCGAGGCCGTGTTCTCCGAGTCGATCAGCGAGAAGAACGCCGGCTCCTCGTTCAAGGCCATGAAGTCGACGGCAGTCCGGGACGGCGGCGACTGGCTGCTGACCGGCAGCAAGACACATGTCAACCTGGGCGCGGACTGCGACGTGACGCTGTTCTACGCCATCGCCGAGGAGGGGCTGACCAGCTTCCTCGTCGACATGAGCCTGCCCGGCATCACGACCGCCGTCACCGACCCCGTGGGCCTGCGGCTGATCCGCACCGCCGATGTCGAGTTCGACCGGGTCCGGGTGCCTGACTCGGCACGGTTGGGGCCGGCGGGCGCCGGGCTTCGGACGTTCCTGTCCACGTTCAACATCAGCCGGCTCGGCAACGCCTCCGAGCTGATCGGCCTCGGCCGCCGCGC
Organism: Nonomuraea marmarensis; assembly: GCF_043197025.1. Taxonomy (NCBI): domain Bacteria; kingdom Bacillati; phylum Actinomycetota; class Actinomycetes; order Streptosporangiales; family Streptosporangiaceae; genus Nonomuraea; species Nonomuraea marmarensis. Next base: position 51,256 of record NZ_JBICRM010000003.1, on the reverse strand, counting down.
TCTCGAACTGGGCCTCCGCTACGCCACCACCCGCGAGGTCGGCGACACGACGGTGACCGGTTTCCAGGGCATCCAGTGGATGGTCGCCGACGCCTGGACGGCCCTGCAGGCCGCCTCGCTGGCACGCGACGACGCCGCCCTGGCCGGTGAGCGCGGCGAGGACGTCGCCCTACGCACCACCACGGCCAAGCGCCTGGCGATCACTGCCGCCGAACAGGCGTCCGACACCGCCTACAGCCTGGTCGGCGGGCACGGGCTGTACTTCGACACGCCTTACACCGACATCCTGCACGACATCAAGGTCCTCAAGGTCGCGGGCGGCTCGAACGAGATCATGCGCAACTACATCGCCCGGCGGGTCCTGAACGACCCCGGCCACGAGGGCCTGGCATGACCCCGGTCGCGAACCTGGCTCGTGCGATCGTCGAGCGGGCCGCCACCAGACCGGGGCTCCGGCTCGGGACCGTCGATGACCAGGTCACACTGGCCGAGGCGGTCGCGCTGGCCGCCGGGCGGGCGCGAAGCCTGCTCAGTGACGGGCTTCGGCCGGGCCGCCGAGTCGCGCTCGTGGCGCCCACCTCGACCGACTACCTGATCACCTGGCTGGCGTGCGTGCTGGCCGGCACCCCGGTCGCGCTCGTCAACCCGACCTATCCCGACGAGTTGGTCACCCGCATGCTCACCCCGCTCGCGCCCGACCTGGTGCTGAGGGCCGACGCAATGCCCCTCGCACGGACGAGCGACCGCACCGACGCCACGACCATGCCCGGGCTGGACGCCGACCGCTTCGCGATCGCCTCGTACATGCACACGTCCGGTACCACCGGGCTGCCGAAGTTCTGCGCGCAGAGTCACGACTACTTCCAACGTCTGGCCGCGGCCATGGCAGGCGCGCTGGACCTCGGCCCGGCCGACCGAGTACTGGCGCCCCTGCCGCTGTTCCACATCAACCCGATGGGGTACGGCGTCATCACCGCCCTGCTCACCGGCGCGGACGCGCTCACCACCGGCCGGTTCTCCGCACGCGGTTTCTGGGCCGCCGTGGTGCGCGAGCAGGTCAGCGTACTCATCCTGCACGCTCCCCCGGTGGAGATACTCAAGCGCGCCACCACGGAAGCCGACGCGGCCGGACATCGCGTCCGCTCGATGTTCTACGCCGATGCCGAGTTCCTGCGCAGGTTCTCCATCCCGGCGGCGGTGTCCGGCTACGGTTCCACCGAGGCCGGCGGGGTGTCGCACCTGCGGTGCTGGGCTGCAGCAGACGACATCTCCCAGGACGCCGGGCGGCACGGCGGGCCCGGCCGCGACGACATCGAGTGGCGGCTCGACGGCAGCGGAACGATCTTCGTCCGTGAACGCGAGCACGCGGCCTTGTTCGACGGCTACGTCACCGAGGCCGGGCTCGACCCGGCACGTGACGCGGACGGCTGGTTCGACACCGGAGACCTCGGCCGTGTAGGCGGCGACGGCCTGGTGTTCCTCGAACGCGCCGCCGAGTCGATCCGCGTCAAGGGCGAGTTCGTGCCGATACCGTACGTGGAGAACCGTCTGTCTTCCGTGGCGGGCATCGCCGACCTCGCGGTGTGGAAACGCAAGGGCGCTCTCGTCGACGAGGAGGTCGTCCTCTACGTCGTCGCCGATCCACTCCCGTTGGAGCGGCTGACAGCGCGCCTGGCTGACCTGCCGGCGTTCATGCGGCCCGTCGCGGTCGCCCGGGTCTCAGCCCTGCCGCGTGACGCCGCCGCCGGCAAGGTCCAGCGCCGGCTGCTCACCGACCAGCCCATACTCGAATGGGTCGAACTCACATGACCACGCCCCTTCCCGAGCGGGCCGTGCTTCCCGAGTGGGCCGTCGATATGACGGACCTGCACGCGCACGCCTCCCCCAGTCTCCTCCCCCGCCACGGCGACGACCGCGCCACCATCGTTGCCGAACGCGCGGCCGGGTTCGGCGCCGTCGTGCTCAAGGCCCACGAAGGCAGCACCGTGGAACGCGCCGCGGCCGCGGGAGACGGCGTATACGGCGGCGTGGTGCTCAACAGCCCCGTCGGCGGCGCCAATCCCGATGCCGTCGAAGTAGCCGCCCGCCTCGGCGGCCGGGTCGTCTGGATGCCGACCGTCTCCTCGCGCACCCACAAGGCCGGCGCGTCCTCCCCGGAACTGTCCGTGCACCGCGGCTTCGAGTTGCGCCCCGTGGACGTGGTCGGCGACGACGGAACCCTGCGGCCGGAATGGTTCGACATCCTCGACGTGGTTGCCGCGCACGACCTGCTGCTGGCCAGCGGACACCTGTCCGCGAGGGAGACCGTCGTGCTGTTCACCCAGGCGCGCCTGCGGGGCGTGCGCCGGCTGCTCGTCAACCACCCGAAGATGGCGTTCCTCGGCTGGAACGAGGAGTCGTCCCGCGCGCTGCGCGACCTCGACGCGCACCTCGAACTCGGCATCCTGCCTGACCTGCTCGGCGACCTGGCACACGCCAGCCTCACGCTCACCCGCGCCTATCCCACGTCGCTACTCGTCTTCGGCGGCGACCTCGGCCACGCCCACCACCCACCGCCCGCGGCGGCCGTCGCCCCCTGGCTGCACGAACTGCAGCGACACGTCGGCCCGGACAGGGCCGCCGTGATCATGACCACCCAGACACGGAGCCTGCTGCTGCCATGACGACCATCGCACTCCTGCCCGGCGACGGGATCGGCACCGAGATCCTCGAGGGCCCCGTCGCCTTCCTCCGGCGCCTCGAACGCGACGGCGTCCCCGTTCGCCTCACTGGCCCATGGCCGTACGGGAGCACAGGCTGGGCGCGGACCGGGTCGATCCTTCCTGCGCAGACCGTCCAAGCCTGCCGCGACGCCGACGTCATCCTGTCCGGCGCCGTCGGCACCCACCCCGGCGTCACCGCCGAGCAATGCCCGAACCCCGAAGCCGCGTTGATCGAGCTGCGGCACCTGTTCGACCTACGCGTCAGCGTGCGGACGGTCCGCGTGCCGGGCGGCGAGGATGTGATCATCGTGCGTAACATCACCGGAGGTGCGTACGCCGGCCCCGACCGGCGGACTGAGAGCGACGGCGTCCGCGCCGCCGAGGACAGGATGGTGCTCGAGCCCGACCGCGTGCGAGAGGTCTTCGACATCGCGGCCGATCACGCCCGACGCCATCCGGGCCGCCGAGCCATCAGCGTCGACAAGGCCAGCGTATTCGCCACCTCCCGGCTGTGGCGGCGCATCGCTCGGCAAGCCGCCGCTGAATCCGGGGTGCGCTTCGACGACGTCAACGTCGACCGGGCCGCGTACGAGCTGGTCAAACCTGGTCACTTGCCCGCAGTCATCGTCACCGAGGGGATCTTCGGGGACATCCTGTCCGATATCGTCTGCGCCCGCGCCGGGTCGCCCGCCTTGTGCGGCTCGGCCACCATCAATCCCGAGCTGCCGTCAGGACGCGGTGCGACCGCCCTGTTCGAGCCCGCGCACGGATCGTCGCCGCACCGTACGGGGAGCCGCCGCTCGAACCCGACCGGAGCCTGGCTCGCACTCGTCGACCTGCTCGCCTGGTGTCCCGACCTCGCCGGGCTCGGCCTCCACACCAAGGTCAGGCAGGCCCTCGACCACGTCATCGACACCGCGCCGCCGACCTATGACCTCGCCGCGCCCGGGAGCGCGACCCTGGATCTCGACCAGTTCAACGTCCGCGTCCTCGACGCGCTGTCGGCCGTTTCCGCATGAACACGCCTCCAGGAGGTCGTCCGGTGAATCCTCCGAAGACCCTGTTTCGTACGCTGCACCACATCTGCATCGTGGTCCACGACCTCGACAGAAGTGTCGCCTCCTACGAGTCGCTCGGGATCGGACCGTGGCAGGACTACCCGCCCCTGACCGAGTACACCAGCCTGTCGGTGCCCGACCCGGACGCCTTCCACGCCCTGCGTTACAAGTTCGCCGACCTCGACAACGTGCAACTGCAGCTCTGCCAGCCGCCTGCCCTCGACTGCCCGCAGCGGCGCTTCCTCGACACGCACGGCGAGGGCGTCTTCCACATCGGATTCGAGAACGATCTCGAGGCCGCCGTGGCCGACGGCACCGCCCTCGGCCTCGACGTGACCATGCGCGGACAGCGCGAGAGCGGCTCCGGCTTCGTCTACTTCGACACCCGCGACGCCGCCGCCGTCGTGCTGATGGTCCGCAAGACCCAGCAGTAGAACAACGTCTTCATCGTGCATATGCGCCACAAGCCGCGATCGTGCAACGGCGCATTAGGATGCCGACCGTTCGCATACTCGAATCCGAACCTCGATGAGCGCTACACCTGCTGAAAGTTCACCTGCACTGCTTCATAAGCCGTACACATCGGCGCTCCAGCCGCCGGGTTGGTGGCCAGCAGTTCCTGGCGCTGGGCCCAGGCGGTGAACGAGGTCGGCGCGGACAACTGCCGGTTCCAGGTCGCGGCTGCCGCAGCGTTCCAGTGGTATCACCCCGGCGTAGTGCTCAGGCTGCCGGGCGGCGACTGTCGCCCGGTCGCTGCTCGTCACCGAAGCCATCCTCGGCATGGATGTACGCATCGCCGCACCTCACGGGCTGAGTCCACCGGAACCGCTGGAGCAGGAGGCCGAACGCATGGCGCCGGCCAGCGGCGCCAGGGTGACGGTCACGACGACCTGGCGACCGCACCCGCCACCTCGCCGGCCTCGCCTATCAGCGCGGCTACCAGCACGCTAACCGTCAGCCTTATGGCTCTAACGCAATGATCGCTGGCTTGTCCCGCTGGCTGTCTGACCGTTGATCTGCGCGCGAGGAAGGCAGGTCGCTCCATGTACGCCCTGAGCGAGCGGCCGCCTCAAGGCAGAGTCATTCACCGCCATCCGCGACGCCGGCACGCGGCCGGGGGACCACCGACGGCACTACACTCGCGCACGGGACGAACCTTTGTGATCGGCGGAGGAACACTGTGTCCGGGTGGCGGGACGCTTCGGTCTTCTCTCTCCCCTGTCCGTCGGCTGACAGCAGATCTCCGGCGGAAACGCACAGGTGGCCAGACCACGCACGTCTCACCCGACAGCGACGGCATGTACGCCATCAATCCATGGGAATGGAAAGAGGTCATCTTGGTGACCATGGTCGCGACGTTCGTCATCCCCGATCACAACAGCCTGCCGATCTCGGAGGAGATCAAGCGCGCACTCACCCCCACCCTGTTCAACTCCACCGCCCTCTACCGCGACGACACCTCGCTGGTCACCGACGAGCGCGTCCGCCAGCTCTACCCGAACTGGCGGATGGCGCAGCTACAGGCGTCGGCCACCGCGGCGCAGACCGCCGACCCCGCGGCGATCGCGCTGACCCTGGCGAACCTGGCCAACCAGGTCGCGCAGCTCGTGGCGATGATCCGCGGCGACGGCGTGGTCACCGTCGGTACCGACGCACCGATCGATCATCTCGGGGTCAGCCTGCACATGAACCTGGGTGCCATGGTGAAGTACGGCCTGACCCCGCTGGAGACGCTCACCGCCGCGACAAGTACGTCCGGGACCTACCTCGGCCACCCGCTGGGCCGGATCAGCAAGGGCATGTACGCCGATCTGGCCATCGTCGACGGCGATCCGCTGTCTCGCATCGAGGACGCCGCGAACGTCACCGCCGTCGTCGTGGGCGGACGGCACCACACCGTCGAGCAACTCCTCGCGCCGTACCCGTCCTCGACCGGCACCGACCAGGCCGAGTCGGCGCCCTCCGGCAGGGTCAAGGAGCGGGTCCCCGTCCACCCGAGCACCTCGAACTACTGGTGGAACAGCCCCGTCGAGTTGGCGAAGGCCCGTATTCACTGCTGCAACGACCACTGAGACCGTCTACCGGCGAGCCCGCAGGAAGCGTACGCCCAGGATGATCGCGCTCACTGCGGAGAGCGCGCCGAAGACCAGGTGGGGGACGGTCCCGGCATCGGTGATCGAGGCCACCGTGTTGCCGATCGCGCTGACCGCGAGCACCACCCACAGCACGATGCGCAGGACGTCCGTGCGGCCGGCCGCCGGCGAGCTGTCGGCGGCGACGGGGCGGTGAAGATCGGAGTACGTCATGGGATTCTCCTCCACTTGGGTTGCCGGACATCCACCGTCCGGCCTGGGCTGTTGTCGTCGACGCTACGGGCCGTGCCCCCTCGCGGCCGATCCCGTCAGCGGTCCGGTTTGAGGTACAGCAGGCTGTATTTCCGCGGTTCACCGCCCCGGTACGGTGGCACGGCATAAGGTCGTCCGGCAGAGGAGGAGTGGGTGGCGATTCAGGGGGACACCGCATCCGGCGACCGGAGTACCGGTCGCCGGGACACCGTCATGCGTGCCGTTTCCGCCGCGCTCGCCGCTCTTCAGCAGCTCATCGGCGGACTCGGTACGGCGCTGCTCGCGCTGCTCGTCCTGGCCTCGCTGGTCGTCACCGCGCTCACCTGCGTGGTCGGCGTGGGGTTCCTGATGGCCCCCTTCACCCTGCGCGCGTTACACGCCATGGCCGGGCGCGAACGCGACCGGCTCGGACGCCATGGCCCTGAGATCGCCGCCCCCGATCCGCCGCCGACCCGGCTGCGGCCGGCCCTGACCGACCCGACCACCCACCGCGAACTGCGCTGGCTGATCCAGCACGTCACGCTCGGCCTGCTGCTGGGGTGCCTCGGTGTGCTGCTGCCGATCTTCGCCCTGCGGGACACCACCTTCCCGTTGTGGTGGCAGCTCGGGCCAGGAAGCCCGAGCTTCACGTCGCTGGGGTTCGGTACCGCGAACTCCTGGGCGGACGCCATCGCCGCGAGCCTGCTGGGCATCGGCTGGATCGCCCTCATCCTGGGTCTGACGCCCGCAATGGCACGGCTGCAGGCATGGCCGGGACGCCGGTACCTCGCGGCCGGCGCGGACACCGACCTCTCCCTCCGCATCGCGGAGCTCACCGCCACGCGGGCCGCCGCCCTGGACGCGCATGCCACCGAACTGCGCCGGATCGAGCGCTCCCTGCACGACGGCACGCAGAACCGGCTCGTCTCGGTCACGGTCCTGCTCGGTGCGGCGCGCCGCATGGTGGCCCGCGACCCCTCGGCGGCGGAGGAACTGCTCGAACGCGCCCATACCGCCGCCGAACAGGCGCTGGCCGAGCTGCGCACCGTCGCGCGCAGCATCCTGCCACCGGTGCTGGCCGACCGGGGGCTGGCCGGCGCACTCTCCGGACTGGCCGCGAACTGCGCGGTGCCCTGCCGGACGGACGTCGACGTGCCGGAGCGGTGCGCCGCCTCCGTCGAGGCGACGTCCTACTTCGTGGTGGCCGAGGCCCTGACCAACATCGCCAAGCACAGTGGCGCCACGCGGGCCGCCGTCACCGTCCGCAGCCGTGGCCGGCGGCTGTTCCTGCGCATCGAGGACGACGGCCGGGGCGGCGCGGACGAGGACGGCGGCTCCGGGCTCGCCGGCATCCGCCGCCGCATCGCGGCACATGACGGAACGCTCAGCGTGGCCAGTCCGCCGGGCGGCCCGACGACTATCGAGGTGGAACTTCCATGCGGATTGTGATTGCCGAGGACGACCCGCTGCTGCGGGAGGGGCTCGCCCTGCTGCTGCGCGCCGAGTCCCTCGACGTGGTGGCCACCGCGGACACCGCGGACAAGGCGCTGGAGGTGATAGACGAGCACAAGCCCGACGTGGCCATCCTCGACGTGCGCATGCCGCCGACGCACACCGACGAAGGTATCCGCGCCGCTGTCGAGGCTCGGCGCCGCCGTCCCGACCTGGCGGTCCTCGTACTGTCGGCGTACGTCGAGCAGACCTTCGCCACGGAACTGCTCACCGGCGGTGTGAGCGGTCTGGGTTACCTGCTCAAGGAGCGGGTGGGGCGGGTGGAGCAGTTCCTCGACGCGCTGCACAGGGTGGCGTCCGGGGGCACCGCCATCGATCCCGAGGTCGTCGCCCAGCTCTTCACCCGCTCCCGCCAGGACACCCGGCTGGAGCGGCTCAGCCCGCGCGAGCGCGAGGTGCTCACCCTGATGGCCGAAGGACTGGGCAACAGCGCCATCGCCGAACGGCTCTTCGTCACGGACGGCGCGGTCCACAAGCACATCCGCAGCATCTTCGCCAAGCTCGACCTGTCTCCCGCCGACCAGGTGGACCGGCGCGTCGCAGCCGTCCTGCACTACCTGGAGAACGCGCGCGTCCGAGGCTGACGGCCGGGCCTGGTCGGGGGTGCCGGTACAGCCTGCTGTACCCCAGGTCGGGGTGTGCGCGGCAATGATCGCGAGTGTCGTGGCTGGTGGAATCTACCCATCACACCAGCCACCACCGAAGGGACACCGCGGTGAGTTCGCCAGCCCCCCTCAGCACCGGCCCGCACGACCAAGCCGGACCGCCCCGCCTCACCACCCCCGACGGGGTTGAATCGACCGGCCTGCGGGCCCGGATCCGCCGCCGTCCGCTGACCTGGTTCTTTGTCATGGCGTACGTGCTCAGCTGGGCGGCGTGGACCCCGTACGTCCTGTCCGAGAACGGTTTGGGCATCCTGCCTTTCGGCTTCCCCGCCCTCCTGGGCACCACCCAGCTCCTGGGAGTCCTGCCCGGCGCCTACCTCGGGCCGATCTTCTCGGCGTTCGTGGTCACCGCGATGGCCCAGGGCCGCCCCGGCCTTCGGGCCTGGGCAGGCCGCCTGGCCAAGTGGCGGGTCAGCTGGCGCTGGTACGTCGCGATCATCGTCGGGGTGCCCGCCGTGCTCACCGTCGCCCTGACCACGCTGGGCGGCACCATCCCGGCGGTGCCGAGCGTCGCCATGCTGGCCGCGTTCCTGCCCGGCCTGATCCTGCAGATGGTCACCACCGGTATCGCCGAGGAGCCCGGCTGGCGTGACTTCGCCATGCCGCTGGTGCAGCGCCGTTACGGCCCGCTGCTGGGCACCCTGATCGTCGGCCCGCTGTGGGGCGCCTGGCACCTGCCACTGTTCCTGACCGAGTGGGGCGGTCCGCACCTGACGTGGGAGCAGCCGGTGGAGTTCATCATCACCGCGATCGCCTTCAGCTTCGTGATGACGTGGGTGTTCAACCGTACCGGCGAGAGCCTGCCGCTGGCGATGCTGCTGCACACCGGCGTCAACAACTTCTTCTCGCTCGCCGCGGCTGAGATGTTCCCCCGGCTGACCCAGCAGGACACCACGCAGGCGTTCCTGTTCGCCTCCATCGCCGTGGCTCTCGTCGTGCTGATCGCCACCCGCGGCAGGCTCGGTTACCGGCCGGCCCACTCCGTCGACGGTGCCCTGCCGGAGGCGACGGACTGACCCTGCCGTCGGTCCGAAGCGAAGGGCCCAGCTCAGCCAGCGGCTGACCTGGGCCCCTTCGCTTTGTCGCGGGACGGGAAGTCGTGCGGCAGATCGGGGGAGTACAGCAGGCGCTACCGAGGACTGTCCAGCGTGCGGGGGCGATCATGACACCCGCTCGCCGACATGCTTGGTGACGTCCCCAAGCGGACCCCCACCACCAAGGAGTGCTCCAGTGTCTCGCATCTTCCCCCAGCTCACGTCCCCCAGCCTTCCCCGAGTGCGTGGCCGGATCCTGGCGGCGGCGGCACTGACCGCTCTGGCCGGGCTCACCGTGGCCGGCCTGTCGGCCACCCCCGCCGGCGCCGCGACCGGCGCCGGCGTCATGCAGCAGATCGCCATTGACAAGGACTACGCCGAAGAAACGGCCAAGCTGGCCCTGCTGACCGCGCTGCGCGACGCCGGGAAGCCCGACCGCCCCGATGCGGTGCAGCGGAGCCTGGACGGCCTGGTCAAGAACGACAAGTTCCCCGCCGCGCTGGCCACGGTGCGAGACGCCAATGGGCGGACCCGCTATTACACCTCCGGTGTGGCGGATCTGAAGACCAAGGCGAAGGTCCCGTACAACGGCCAGGTGCGTATCGCCAGCAACACCAAGATGTTCACCGCCACGGTCGTGCTGCAGCTCGTCGGCGAGGGCAAGATCGACCTCGACGCGCCCATCGAGACGTACCTGCCCAAGCTGGTCCGCGGCAAGGGCCTCGACGGCCGGAAGATCACCGTACGTCAGATCCTGCAGCACACCAGCGGCCTGGCCGACTACGACGTCCAGATCGTCGGGCAGGACTACGGCAAGGTCCAGCACACCTCTTTCGAACCGCGCCAGCTCCTGGACGCGGCCCTGCCGCAGGGGGCCCTCTTCGCTCCCGGAGCCGGCTGGAGCTACAGCAACGCCAATTACGTGCTGGCCGGCCTCATCATCGAGAAGGTCACCGGCCGCCCCGTCGGTGCGGAGATCACCACAAGGATCATCAAGCGGATCGGGCTGCGCCACACCTACTGGCCGGCCAAGGGCGACCAGAGCATCCGCGAGCGCCACCCGCACGGATACTTCCCGACCGCCGCCGGCCCCATGACCGACGTGACCGAGCAGGACCCCTCCATGGCCTGGGCGGCCGGCCAGCTCATCGCCACTCCCGGTGACGTCAACCGCTTCATGATCGCACTGCTTGACGGCAAGCTGCTCAAGCCGCAGCAGCTCAAGCAGATGCAGACCACCGTCGCGGCCCCGAACTTCGACGCCACCGGCGGCGCCCGCTACGGACTCGGACTTGCCTCGATCAAGCTGAGCTGCGGCGGCTCCGCCTGGACCCACGGCGGCAACGCCCCGGGTTACGTCACCGACAACGCCGTGACCGAGGACGGACGGGCAGCCACCATCGCCGTCACCGCCCCCGCCACCACGCTTCCCGCCGCCAAGCGCATCGAAGCCGCCGTCGACACCGCACTCTGCAAGTAGCAAGGGTTCCCGCGAGGGCCGAGTACACACTGTCCTCGGCCCTTCTCTCGTTTCCCGCTGCCTGGAACCTACGGTTTACTTCTTAAACATCAAATTGTGTTGAATAACGCTTTTGGACTTTTGACGGCTCGTTTGGGTTTAAGGAGGTAACTGAGAATGTCTGTAGGGGTATATCTGCTTTCGTCTGACGTTCCACTGAAATGGTGGACGTTGGATTCCCGGTGCGGACCGTGTCGAGGCGTGGGGCGCCGACCGCGTCGTCCGGCAGCGATGGACCACGACCAATAGCTGATCGTCGTCGACCCCGCGCAGCAACATCCGCCGCGGCACCTATTCAGCGAAATACTCCTTCACCGCCGACACGAACATATCGATGTCCGCGCGCTTGACGTCCATATGCGTGACGAAGCGTGATGCGTACAGCATCTGCGTGAGAATGCCCCGCTCTTTCAGCGATGCTTCGAGCGCCACGCAATGCTCCTGCGGAAACTGCGCGAACACCATGTTGGTCGCTTGCGATTGCACGCGGACCTCATCGATTTCCGCGAGCCCACGCGCGAGATGCTCGGCGTTCTCGTGGTCTTCCGCGAGGCGATCGACGTTGTGTTCGAGGGCGTACAAGCATGCCGCCGCAAGCAGTCCGGACTGCCGCATGCCGCCGCCCAACATCTTGCGCCAGCGGCGCGCACTCTCGAGCAAGTCGGTGCTGCCGACCAGCACCGACCCGACAGGCGCCCCCAAACCCTTCGAGAAGCAGATCGAAACCGAATCGAACGGTGCGCAAAGCGCGGCGATCGATTGCCCCGACGCGACGGCCGCATTGCAAACGCGCGCGCCATCGAGGTGCGTCGCGAGACCGCGGCTCTTCGCCAGCGTGACCGCTTCGACAACATACCCGGCCGGCAGCACCTTCCCGCCGATCGTATTTTCGAGCGCGAGCAAGCGCGTGCGTGCGAAGTGATCGTCGATCGGCTTGATCGCGGCGGCGAGCTTATCGATCGGCAGGGAACCGTCCGCGGCGTTTTCGATCGGCTGCGGTTGAATGCTGCCGAGCACGGCCGCGCCGCCGCCTTCGTTCCTGTACGTGTGCGCCAGTTGGCCGACGATGTATTCGTCGCCGCGGCCGCAATGCGCCATCAACGCGGCGAGGTTACTCTGCGTGCCGCTCGGAAAGAATAGACCCGCTTCCTTGCCGGCGCGCTCGGCGACGGTCGTTTGGAGGCGCAGGACGGTGGGGTCGTCGCCCCACACGTCGTCACCTACTTCGGCCGACGCCATCGACGCCATCATCGCCGGACTCGGACGAGTAACGGTATCGCTGCGCAAATCGATCATGTCAGTTCCTTCCTGTGAATAACGTCAAGGACCCGCAGCAGCTCAAAGCGCTCGTGCGGGCCAGATGACGGGATCACAGGAGTGTAGTGCGATCCGACAATACGCCTTTAAGCGGGTCAAACCTGTCAAGCATCCTGAATGGCATGAGCCTGCTCCTTTAAGGATGCGGTGGGGAGCGGTGACCCCCCTCGACGTCACCCTACGAGTAGACCGAGCAGCCGGACGTGGTGGTCCTGGGCTCGAACTCCCCTATCAGGGCCCCGGCCCGTGCGCAGGATCCGGGCGGGTCCGGCCAGGGCGTCATCAAGCTCGACGAGCCGCTGGGCGGTCGCGTGGTGTTGGACGCGACAAGCGGGCTCCCCGTCCTGTGTCGTCGCGCGCACAACACCTGCCATCTGGAGACGGGTGACGCCCGCCCTGTCCCGCTCGGAAACTTGGTTTCGTGCCGTGGACTGCAGAAATCCCAATCTCCAGAAGGTGCAAGCTGACGCCCGACACGCTCTCGACCACCATCTCGTCGATCGGCTCGATGACCGTCGGCGTCCGCTGACCTCGTGCTTGTCGGCGGCGGCCGGCATGCTCTCCCGCCATGGACACACCACTCTTCTGGGAGAAGATCGGGGACGCCCGGGGACGCGTCGCCGACCCCACCGACGGCCGCGCGGTCGTCGGCCAGGCCCGCGCCCTGCTGGCGGCCCGTCCGCGCGAGGAGGTCGTCGCGACGCAGCAGGTCTCTTATGGGATCTGTTGTGCGATTCCGTAGAGCCCCCTTGTGGGCCGTCGCCGACATGATCAGCGGAGGATGCTCCGACGACGGCTTCGACCAGGCTTGGGCACCTTTGGTGCCGTGATTCGAAGAGCAGTCTTCAGTGTGACGTTCCGTGAATGCCGGGTGGGTTGCCGGAGCGCGCGAGAGCGCGTCAAGGCATGCGGTGACGGCCCGTCGGCAGCGGGATCACGTCGTTCTGGTGCGGCGCATACGGCATGACCTGGAAGGAGATGAGCTTGCGCCAGTCCGGCGGCCACTCCCCCGCTCGGCGGGAGCGCTCATCAGGGCAGGGGCGAGGGCGGCCGCTACCATCAGCCCGATGTTCCGCATCGATCCCCCTTCACGCACCGTTACCGAAAGTTCCCCCGTTGTGGCCGCTTCACGCCGAACACGAACGACGCCACGCCGAAAACGGGCATGCTCTATGACACGTATCGGCATCCCCGTGAGGTGACAACCATGGGCACCCCTCCCCCTTGGACCTTGAGCGACATTCCCGACCAGTCCGGCCGAGTCGCGGTCGTTACCGGGACCAACAGCGGCATCGGATTCGTCACGGCTCGCGAGCTGGCCCGTCGCGGCGCCCACGTCGTGCTGGCCTGCCGCGATCCGGGACGCGGCCGGGCCGCCCTCGCCCGCATGCGGGACGAGGTCCCGGGGGCGCGCCTGGAACTGCGCCACGTGGATCTGTCCCGCCTGGCCTCCATCCGCGCGTTCGCGGCGGCGTGGGATCACGACCGGCTGGACCTGCTGGTCAACAACGCCGGCATCGCGATGGTGCCGTACGCGCTGACCGCCGACGGGTTCGAATCCCAGTTCGGCGTCAACCACCTGGGCCCCTTCGCCCTGACCGGCCTGCTCCTGCCGCACCTGCTCGCCGCGCCCGACCCGCGGGTGATCGCCGTCAGCAGCATGGCGCACCGCTTCGCCCGCTTCGACCTGGACAATCTCAACGCCGAACGCTCCTATCGCCCGGCGTTCCACTATGGGCGGACCAAGCGGGCCACCCTCTACTTCGCCATGGAACTGCAGCGCAGGGTGGACGCCGCCGGGCTGAGGCTGCGCAGCATGGCCGTCGAGCCTGGGTTCACCCGTTCGAACGTGCTGACCGGCGGCGCCCACAGCGGCCGCGGACGGCTATACCTGGCCGCCATGCATCTGCTCTTGCGCGTGGCCTTCCGCCCGACGCCGGAGGGGGCGAAGACCTCCCTGTACGCGGCGACCGTCCCCGACCTGCCCGGAGGCGCCTACATCGTGCCCGACGGGCCGCTGCAGATCCACGGCGAGCCGACGCGCCGCACCCGCGAACGCGCCCTCCACGACACCGTCGCGGCGGAGCACCTCTGGCAGTTGTCCGAACACCTTACCGGTGTCACGTACAACCTGCCGGTGACGCGGAAAATCTGACCTTTCAACGGGAGCCGAGTGCCGAACGAGAGCTTGTCCAGTCGGAGATGGCGGATGGATCATGGTGTGTGCAGGGTCGGGGCATCCGAGCACATACGTCGCACGCAGCCGCTAGATTTATATTCTAGAACGCATCCGACACCGCGTTGTCGCAGGTCAAAGCCACAATCAAAGCGCGCCCTGCAGGATTCGAGCCTGCGACCGGCGGATTAGAAGACGGCCGTGTCAGCACCTGATAATCCGTCCTGGGGCGTACGAGCACGCACCGAGCACGGCTCCGACTATCGATGGGCCCATCCCCATCGCAGAGCCTGCTACGTCCTCGGGCAAGGTCGCCGTGACCTCCGGCCCGGCAGGTCTGCCCGAGGCCAACGACGACACCAGATAGGGGCATTTGTTCCAGCGAAATCCGGCCGATCGTCGGCAGTTGGTCGTACGGGGTGAACACGTGCAACGCGGACGTGATCGCTCACCCGCAGATCCGAGGAAGGTCTGGTTGTCCTGGCGCTCTCGCACCCCCGGCACCGCCGCCATAGTCGCGTCGGCCATAAGGCGGTCGGTCTCGACGTTGTCCTTGCCGCCGATCAACTAGTCGTAGACGGGGTCGAATGGGGGAACGTCGGGGTTGAACCCCTGCGGTGTGCTCAGGGATCAGGACCTTAGGCCGTCCGCCATCCGCGAGCGTTCCGAGGTCCCCTCACGGGCCCATGATGATGGCCCTGGCGACAAGGGCCTCAGCCGGTGTGGGAGACGGGTGTGCACGACTTCACAGGTGAGCCCGCCTTGGCCAGCCAGGAGCCCATTCGCCAGAGCACCTGTGCGCTCCGCTCGTCGCTGAACTCCAGCACGAGCGTCTCGCCCGGCTTGATGTACTCCGGGAAAATCTGGAACTTGCCCGAGTTCCCCCGGATGGCCTTGTACGAACGCACCTTGCTCACGCGCTCACGCAACTCGGCCGCGCTGTCGACGGGCGACCCGCCGTAGGACTCGTCCGCGCCGACGAATCTGGGGACCTCGCATCGTGTACCCGGGGCAAGGAACGTCACGTCGGCCTTGACACCGGCCGCGGCCAGCTCGGCCTCCAGCCCATCGGGGTCACGCAGTTCCTTGAGCGTCACCGTGAGCGTGCCGTCCTGGTCCTTGGTCACCGCGTACGCTGAGGTCCCGGTACCGATCACCTGCGGCGTGAGGGCGACCGCCGCCGCGGCTGCGACCGCAACCAGCACCCGGGGTACGGTGACGACACGCCGCCGGGTGTGCATCCCGTCGAGCAGCCGTCGTCGTGCTCCTGCGAGATCCTTCGGAGTGGCCGGCGGAATGGTCTCCCACATGGCCTTCAGTGCGTCCAATTTCATTCTCCTTCCTCTCGGTCGAGGGTTCGACGGATCTGGAGGCGGGCCCGATTGAGGCGCGACGCGACGGTGCCCAGCGGGATGGCGAGCGCGTCGGCGACCTCCTGGTAGCTCAGTTCGGCCCAGGCGACGAGCAGCAGCACGTCGCGGTCGGCCCGGCTGAGCTTCAGCAGCGCCCGTGCCAGCGGCCGGTTGACGGCCAGGGTGTTGATCCCGTCTTCGACCTGGCGGCCCAGGATCTCGGCCGGGTGCACGCCGCTGCGGATGTATGCGCGGTAGAGGTTCGTCTCGGTGCGCCGCCGCTTGCCGATCACGTTGGAGGCGATGCCGTACAGCCACGGGCGGGCGTCGGGGCGGCCCCGGTCATAATCGCCCCGGCGTTGGAAGGCGGCCAGGAAGGTGTCGGCCACCACGTCCTCCGCCTCGGTGGGTAAAGACGATCGGCGGAACGGCGCTTGAGACAATCGCCAGGAGAATATCCCGCCCGGTTACCGCCTGGCCGCGGGCACATCTCTCCGGCAGGGTGTCCTGTCTTTTCTCCGGCCGCGTGTCTTATTCGGCGGCGCGCCGATCGTCTATACATAAGAGCAGATAGCCGAGCTGCAGAGGAAGCGGAGGGCGCCGTGCCGGATGAAGACAAGAAGCGAGCAGCGCACCGAGACCTGGTGGATCGCGTCCTGAACGGAGAGGGCAGGGCATCTGCGGAGCAGCGAGCCCGTGCCTTCAGCAACGACGGCCTCGCCCCGCCGTTGCATGCGCTGATCGGCAAGGTCGCCACAAGGCCGGCGCAGGTCACCGAGGCGGACTTCGCTGCGGCAAAGGCGTTGGGCTTCAGCGAGGACCAGCTTTTCGAGCTGGTGATATGCGCTGCGGTCGGCCAGTCCGCCCGGCTGTATGAAGCGGGACTGGCGGCCCTGGCCGCAGCAACCGTCAACGGGACGCCGGATAATGCGACTTGACATCCTCAACCGCGGCTACGGCCCCGGAACCAAGCTGCTCTTCGCGCTCATCCGACTGTTCTCCGGGCACCCGGTACCGGACGCCGCCAAGCTGGTCTTCTACCGGCCCGATTTCTACGGGGCCCGGGCGAAGGAGTTCACCCACGAGGCGATGCGCGGCCCGTCTGACTGGTCGGTAGGCGACCGGGAGCTGATGGCAGCCTACGTGTCCAAGGTGAACGAGTGCGCGTTCTGCGTCGGCGCGCACACCGCGACCGCACGCCGGGCGTACCAGGACGGGCCACGGGTCGCGGCGGTGCTGGCCGACCTGGAATCGGCCCCCGTCGAGGAGGGGCTCCGGGCAACGCTGCGGATGCTCGGCAAGCTGACCCGCGAAGGCAAGGTGGGCGCCGGGGACATGCGGGACGTTCTGTCCGCCGGTGTCTCCCCTCAGCAGGTCGAGGACGCGCTGGCGGTCTGCGCCGCGTTCAACACGACCGACCGGCTCGCCGACGCCTTCGGCTTCGAGCTGCTCAGCCCCGAGGGCTTCGAAGCAGGCGCCAAGTACCTGCTCAAGCGGGGTTACCGATAGCGCGTGTTCGCCGGCAACGAAGAGCGGGTCCCGGGACGACCGAGACTCCCTATGAAGGGAGGGCGAACCGCTCGGCGAATGCGGACATCTCCTCGTGCGCCGGTCCGGCTCGGCCCATGTGGACGGGCCGGGTTTCGATCTCCATCACGAAGAAGATGTACAGCCGCCTGAGGAACACGGTGTCGGCACGAGGTCACAGGCCGGCGGCCTGGAAGACCAGGAACCGCCGCCAACTCGGCGACACTTTACGTGGTGCCGGGCCGAGCCCGGCCGCCGCCAGAATCCGGCGGATCGTGCCCTCCCCCACCCGATGCCCCAGACCGATCAACTCACCTTGAATCCTCCGACAGCCCCACCGGGGATTCTCCTGAGCTAGGCGTACGACCAGGTCACACACCTCCTCGGCAATCGGCGGACGGCCAGGGTAGGTCCAGCGCCGCTTGACCAGCCTGCGGTGCCAGGCCGGCAGACTGCCCGGCGTCACGATCCGATGTGCACGAAACCAGCGCGGAACGCGCCGGGTGAGCGCGGCCAGGATCGCCCGGTCGGCCCAGTCCGGCCGCGGATGAGCGACCTGGCAGCGCAGCACCGCCACCTCATGCCGCCGCACGAGGATCTCCACCTCCATGAAGGCGTCGCTGCGGGCCAGCAGGATCAGCTGGCCCACAGCCCGGATGAAGATCAGATACGGCAGACGGAAGCACCCGAGGATGGAGGATAAACCGCAGGTCAACCACCATGCACGAGTATTGGCACAGCACAGGTTAACCGTGCGACTTGTTGTCGGTCTCGAGCACGAGTCGGGCAAGCTCCAACCGGTCGGTGTTGGGTCCGTACGCCTTCGGGTTCCCGAGGACTATCGCGCCCTTCTGCGTAGTGAGGGTGAGGGGTGTCGCCTGTGGCCAGAAGTTGTCCCAGGCGTAGTTGTGCCGGAACACGCCGCGGGTCGTCGTGCCGCCGGTCTCGGTGATGTCGAGGAAGCGGCTGATGACATCGGTGTTGTAGGGGTGCCCGGTGTTCCTGTCGGCGTTGGCGTAGTGCACCACCAGGACGTAGTCGCCTGGGCCGAATCCGTTCGGGCGGAAGAGGGTGAGGGTGTTGCCCGCGCCGTTTCCGAGGTTGCCGACGTAGGCGCCCGCGGAGGCATTCGAACCGCTTGTGGCGGGGACGGTGATCACGTTCGCCGTTCCGGCACGTTGGGCCTGCTCGGCCTCGACCCGGTGAACGGCAGTGTCCGCCTGCCTGGCACGCACCGTGGTCAGCTCGCGCAGTTCCAGCCCGGCCGGTCCGCCCACGTCGATCTTGGAAATGCCGGCCGGAAGGTACACCCGAGCCCGGGAGGAGGCCTCGCCGGGACGCGTCGCCCGCAGTCCTGCGATCTTGCGGCCATCGAGGCGGACCCGCAGGTCGCCCGCGTTGCGGGCCCGGTAGGAGAGCTTCAGGTCGTAGTAGCCGTCCTCGGCCGCGGCGATGAAGAACGTGGCGCGCGCGTCGTCGCCGAGAGCGATGGCCGGCCCCTTCCCCTGCCGGGTGATCCGCGCGCCGCCCGACAGCCGGGCCTCGTCGGCGTGGTATGCCGTCTGATCTGCCGCGGTGGTCTCGGTGAGGTCGAACTTGTCGAGCGTGATGTCGCTGCCGGGCAGCAGAGTGGCGCCGTCGGCGCTCGTGCGCAGGGACAGCTCGTGGGTGCCGGCGCTCAGCTCGATCTCCACGTCGGTGCGGCCGCGGTAGGTCCAGCCGAGATTCGCCGAATACTGCACGGTCTGGTCGAGGACGCCGTCCACGAAGAGCGCGTGCCTGCCCGGCACCTTGTTCGCGCCCTGGTAGATGCCCAGACGGTAGCGGCCGTCACGGGGCACGTCGACGGGGAACGTCACGGCGGAGTCGGCCCGGTTCATAGCGCCGACGTCGCGCTTGCCGGAGGTCGCGTACCGCTGCGGGTCCACCGTGGTGTCCTGGTCGAAGGCCCGTGCGGAGGTGAGCGTGGCGGACTCGGCCTCGACCGAGACCGTCCACGGCG
Source organism: Nonomuraea marmarensis (assembly GCF_043197025.1). NCBI lineage: Bacteria > Bacillati > Actinomycetota > Actinomycetes > Streptosporangiales > Streptosporangiaceae > Nonomuraea > Nonomuraea marmarensis. The sequence continues at coordinate 32,068 of NZ_JBICRM010000003.1, read as the reverse complement.
CGCCGGGCGCCGGCGCGCCGCCGCTGGAGGGCACGATGGTGACCCGGTAGGCGGCCATCACGTCCCCGCCGGGCAGGTCCACCTGGAGCCTGCCCGCCGGCACGGCGGTGCGCTCGGCCGCGATGACCGGCGGTTTGGGCGCGTCGCCCTCGTATCCGGTCCAGGTCGTCTTGGACACGACGACGTCGACCTGCTTGCCGAAGACCTCAGGGTCGAGCCCGGAGACGTCGAGCCGGACGGCATCCGCGCCGCCGCCGAACAGGATCGTGCCGCGCCGCGCGGACTCGTCGATCGCCGCGACGGCCTGGACCGTGTCGGCGACGTTCAGCCGGGGCGGGGTCGCCCTGACCGTCTGGCCGGTCAGGTCCGCGTACCACTTGAGCAGCCACCAGCCGCCGTTGGCCTGGCGGGTGCGCACCGCGTGGTCGTCGAGGTTGCCGGCGTAGGTCCAGTAGGCCATGTCGGCGTCGACCTTGGTGTCCTCGAACAGGGAGATCCACTGGATCATCTGGCCGGGGACGGACATGTCCCGGCGGTTGCCGTATTCGTCGATGTTGATGGGCAGCGGGCCGATGCCGAGCTCGCGTTCCATCTCGCGGTAGTGCTCGTAGTGGCCGCGGTAGTCGGCGAGCCGGCTGCGTGCCAGTTCGTGCCAGGCCATGATGTCCGGTAGGCAGTTCCCCTCGGGATCTCCGGCGCAGCTGGTGTCCTTGGCCCAGGTGAGGAAGTCGCGGACCCGGCCGGGGTTGTAGTTCGCCTCGTTGGGGCCGACGATGCGGGCGGCGGGGTCGATCGATCTGATGCGTTCGAACACCGCCTTCCAGTCGCTGAAGAACTTGTCCTTCAGGGTGGCCCAGTCCCGGTACCAGATCCCGTCTGGCTCGTTGAACGGCACCCAGACGAACTTGTCCTTGTCCCCCGGCCGCTCCCGGACGACCTTGCGCACCATCGCATCGACCTTCGCCAGGTAGTCGTCGATGCCGAGGTTCTCGTACGGCCACTGGCTGTAGACGTCCTGCATGTAGACGACGATCTCCTCGCCGCCCGCGGCGAAGAAGCCGTCCGCGACCACCAGCGCGTCGCCGTTGGGATGCTGGTCGCCGTCCGGCGCCTTCTGCGCGACGGTGCGCGGCCGCGCGCCGGCGAGGAGGGAATCTCCCGGCACGCCCGGGTCCGACAGGCCGTAGAGCATTCCGGTCGCCCCGCCGTGCACGGGACCGGTGTGCTGTGCGAAGTCCACGGTGACCACATCGGGTTGGGCGGCCGCGTCGGCCGGGGCGGCGGTCAGGGCCGCGAGCGCCACGACGGCGGCCGCCGTGTGGGCACGCCGGAATAACCGGTGTCGGTGCATGACTGTCCTCTCCTGGTACCGGGCCGGTTCGCCCGGGTGTGGGGGTGGTGCGGCGGGCACGGGCCGGCGGGCTACTTGACGGCGCCGCCGGTGATCCCAGAGATGATCTTTCGCTGGGCGACGGCGAAGACGACCAGCAGCGGCAGGCTCATGAGGATGATGTAGGCGAAGATCAGGTGCCAGTTGTTGAGGTACAGGCCGGCGTTGGCGACCTGGAACAGGTTCAGCGGCAGCGTGTTGAGCCGGCCGCCGATGACGAAGAAGGCGTAGAAGACGTCGTTCCACACGTACAGGCAGATGAGGATGGTCGCGGTGGCCAGCACCGGCCGAAGCAGGGGCAGGATGACTGACATGAACACGCGCACGGGTCCGGCGCCGTCCATGCGGGCGGCCTCCTCCAGCGACAGCGGCACGGTGCGGACGAAGCCGGTGACGAAGAAGATGACGGTGGACATGTAGATGCCGGCGTAGACGCCGATCATGCCGATGGGGCTGCCTGCCAGGCCGAGCTGGCGCAGCAGGAGCACGATGGTGACGACGGCGGGCGGCAGCACGATGCCGCTGATGGCCAGCGCGTACAGCACGGCGTTGAGCCGGCTGGCACGCCGGGCGAGGATCCAGGACGCCATCGAGCCGAGCGTGAGCACCAGCGCGACCGACGGGGCGACGACGAGCAGGCTGCCGAGGAAGGCCGCGGCCACCTCGCCCTGTTGCCAGACCTGGGCGAGGTTCTCCCACAACTGCCAGCGCGAGGGCAGGGACAGGTTCGGCGACAGGGCTTCGCCCTGCGACTTGCCGGCGGTCACGACGATCAGCCACAGCGGCACTCCCATGACGGGCACGAGGAGTGCGATGACGGCGATGGGCCGCAGCCGGGCGGCCAGCCCGCGCCGGCGGGGCGGCGGGATGCGGCCGTGCGCGGGGCCGCCGTAGGCGGGGGCGGTCACAGGATCTCCTCCCTCCTGCGCAGGACGCGGATGACGGGGAAGGCCAGCAAGGCCACCGTGAGGAACAGCACCAGGCTCATGGTGGTGGCCTGTGCGAACAGTCCCTGGCCGAAGGTGCGGTAGATGAAGATGTTGAGGATCTCGGTGCTGCGCGCCGGCCCGCCGCCAGTGAGCGCCTGGACGATGTCGAAGCCGTTCATGGAGCCGAGCAGCGCGGTGGCCACGTTGAAGGTGACGGCCGGAGCCAGCAGCGGGAAACGGACCGACCAGAACGCCTGCCAGCCGGAGGCGCCGTCGATGCGGGCGGCCTCGGTGACGTCCTCGGGGATCGTCTTGAGACCGGCCAGGTAGATGAGCATGGACAGGCCCATCCATTTCCAGGCGTGGATGACCGCGGCCAAGACGAAGGTCCAGGTGGTGCTGCCCAGCCAGGCGATGGTCACCGACTGCCCGGTCAGGGCCGAAAGCAGGTCGTTGAGGCTGCCGTCCGGTTTGAGCAGGGCCTGGAAGACGTAGCCGACGGCCAGCGCGGACAACAGCACCGGGATGAGGAAGACCAGACGGGCGGCGCGGTTGAGCCAGGTGTCCTTCTCCAGCAAGACGGCCAGGCCGAAGCCGAACAGATTCTGAAACAGCGCCACCAGGGCGGCGTAGATCACCGTGATGCGCAGCGCACTGAACAGGGTGCCGTCCGACAGCAGGAAACTGAAGTTGTCGAAACCGACGGGGCGGATGTCGCTTTTGAAGCTGGACCAGTCGGTGAAGGCGTAGATGAAGTTGAACAGAGTGGGCAGGAAGAAGAAGACGAACAAGATCGCGAACGCCGGCGCGAGGAACCACATGGGATGGGTGCGGTTGTGCCCGGTCTTCGCGGGGGCCCGCCGCCTGGCGGGCGCACGGCGTGCGGCGGGTAGGCGGGTGAGCGTCTCCTGACCGGTCGGCACGGGCGGCTCCTTGGTGGTGGGGAGTGGCGGGAGGCCGGGCCGCCTCCCGCGGGGGCGGACGTAGGTCAGAAGCCGGAGGCTCCGGCCGCCTTGGCGAGCTGGGCGAACTGCTTCTGCGTGGCGGCGGCCACCTGCTCGGAGGTCAGGCTGCCGGTGATCATGTCGGCCAGGTTGAGGTACAGGTCCGGGTTGGCCACGGCGAGCGCCTGCATGGAGCCGACCGACTGGCCGAGCGAGGCGTGCACATCCAGCAGCGCCTGCGGCACGCCGTCGGGGGTGGGCACGTCGGTGCGCAGCGACACCGACTTGCGGTCGGCGACGAAGCCGGCGTAGCCGGGACCCATCCAGTACGCCAGCAGCTGCCGGGCCGCGGCCTCCCGCTTGGCGTCGCCGGTGCGGAAGGCGACCAGCGCGTTGGACTGGTCGGGAATGAACGTGCCGACGTTGCCCGACGGCGAGATCGGGAAGAAGCCGATCTTCTTGTCCAGCTCCGCGGTGCCGGCCTTGGCCTGGAGCTGGCCGAAGAACGAGTTCACCTGGAGGGCCATGGCGGCCTTGCCGGACAGCAGCGCCTCGCCCTGGTCCTCGAACTTGGCGGTCTTGATGTCGGCGTTGAACAGCCCCTCGTCGATGAGCGACTTGTACGTCTTGATCGCGTCCAGGATGGTCTTGTCCTCGAAGCTCTCCTTGCCGGTGTTGACCCGCTCCCACAGGCCGTCCTTCGCAGCGTCGGCGAGCTGGACCTGCACCCACCACTGGGTGGCCCACTTGTCGCCGGCCATCTCGAAGAACGGCGTGACGCCCTTGCCCTTGAGCTCGCGCGCCACCTCGACCATCTCGCCGAACTTCTTCGGCGTGCCGGTGATGCCGTTGGCGGCGAAGACCTCCTTGTTGTAGTAGACGCCCTCGACGGCCGGGCTGGTGATCAGTGCGGCGTAGCGGGTCTTGTCCAGCAGTCCCGTGATGTCGCGCAGTTCGGGGGACAGCGAGGAGATCCAGGGGGCGCCGTCGAGCGGCTGGAGGTTGGCGCGGGCGTTCAGCGCGGTGAGCATGGACGCGGTGGGCTGCCAGAAGGCCAGGTCGGGCTTGTCACCGGTGGCGACCTTGGTCTGCACGCCCTGCTCGTAGGGGTCGGGGATGGTGACGATCTCGACCTTGGCGCCGGTGGCCCGGGTGAAGGCGTCGGTGACGGCCTTGGGCACCGTGTTGCTGTTCTGGGCGGCCCAGATGGTGAGCGTGACGCCGTCCAGGCGGGCGGTGGGTGAGGGCCAGGTGGCCGGCGAGCCGCCCGAGCCGCCCGAGGCGGGCGTGGCGGGTCCGGCGGAGGGGTCGCTGCAGGCCGCGACGGCCAGGACGAGGGCCGCCGCGGTGACGAGACGCTGTGCGAGCTTCACGGTTTGGCTTCCTTTATCCGCGTTCGGCGACCCATGGTGCCGAACATCCCATTAGGGGGTTAGTGGGGACGAAGGCGCAGGATGCGGGCGGTGGGCGCGGGCAGCGCGGCGCTCACGGTCAATTCGGCCGTCCGCGGGTTCCACGCGTGCGCCCAGCCGCCGGCCGCCGAGGGGTAGGCGATCTCCACGCGCAGGTCCCGCCCGGCCAGGTGAGGCAGGGAGAGCACCGTGGTGTCGGTGGCGCCGGGCCGGCGCCAGATCCCCAGATGGGTGCTCTCCCCGGCGCGCAGGCCGAGGGCGAGCCAAGGGTCGTCCCAGCCGGGCAGGCCCAGCGGCCAGCACGGCGTGGCACGCAGCAGGTCGGGGCGGAGGCCCTGGTGGAGCCGTACGCCGTCCCGGACCAGGGCGAGCTGTTCCGGCGTCATCCGGTGCAGGTTGCCGGACAGGTAGAGGCGGCCGAGGACGCCGGTGCACATGGTGAAGGCGATCTCCTCCTCCGCCATCTCGGGCTGGGGGTAGGCCCAGTTGGCGGCCTGCTCGGGCAACATCGACAACGGCGCGACGACCGCGATCGGCGGGTAGCGCAGGAAGTCCTGCTGGTCGCTGGTGGACTGCAACTGCAGGCGCGACAACATCGCGTAATCCATGCGCATCGCGCCCGAGCCGCAGTTCTCCAGCACCAGGTGCGGGTGCCGGTCCAGCACGCCCTCCAGCCAGGCCAGGTGGGCCCGGTTGTGCGCGAGCAGCCCGGCGCCGACACTGGTGGCGTCGACGTCGGTGCCCGCGCCAGGGTTGATGTTGTAGTCGAGCTTGAAGTAGCCGACGCCCAGCTCCTCCACCAGCCGGTCCACCACCTGGTCCAGGTGCGCGACGGCGGCCCGGTGGCGCAGGTCCAGGTGGTAGCGGCCGTGCTCGGCGACGCGCACGCCGCCGCGCTGCAGGAACGCCTCGGCGGGCAGCTTGTCGGCCATCGGGCTGCGCACCCCGATCACCTCCGGCTCCAACCACAGGCCAGGCGTCATGCCGTGGCCGGCGATGCGGGCCAGCACCTCCTCCAGCCCACGCGGGAAACGCGTCTGGGAGGGCTGCCACTCCCCCACGCTGTCCCACCAGTCGCCGCCGTCGTCGTACCAACCTGCGTCCACGCAGAACACCTCGGCCCCCGCGGACGCGGCGGCGTCGATCAGGGGCAGCAACTTGTCCGTCGTCGGGTCGCCCATCAGCGTGTTCATGTAGTCGTTGAACACCACCGGCAACCTGGCGCGGTCGGGATGGGGGCGCAGCAGGGCGCGCCGGTGCGCGGTCAGCGCCGCCGCCGCACCCTCCACGCCGTCGGCGGAGACGGCGATCGAGACCGGCACGGTGGTGAACGACTCGCCGGGCGCGAGCAGCTCGCTCCACTGGTGGTCGAGGTCGGTCGGCCCGGACAGGGCGACGTACGCGCCGTCCAGTCGATCGCCGGTCTCCCACCGCCACGGGCCGTTGTGCTCGATCTGCCACAGCCACGTCTGCCCGGTGCCCCGATCGATCAGCCCGCCCATCGGCACGTAACGGCCACTCGACCAGGTGCCCGAGCTGGTCACGGCGAACGCGCCCCGCCCGTGCTGGCCGTGTCCGGCCAGGCCCAGATCGGCGACGTACCGGCTCAGCGGCTGTCTGGTCCAGCGGCTCTCGCCCAACCACTCGCTGTTGGCGTACAGGATGTCCAGCTCGCTCACCGGCCGGCCCAGGAAGCCCGCGGCGAAGGAGGTGACGGCCAGCAGCAGCACCGCCTCCTCGCCCAGGTTGGTCACCCGGACCGACGCCTGCACCGCCGACACTCCCTCGCGGGAACGCAAGGTCAACTCCGCGCCCAGCGCGGATCTCTCGTCCCGCATCCGGATCCGCAGCTCGTGCCAGCCGCCGTCCGCCGACTGGTCGGCACCGGCGTAGCGCAAGCGGCAGCCCACCGCCGTCTCCGACAGCCGCTGCGAGGCCTTGGCCCTGCCCTCGCCGGGGACCAGCACCTCCACCAGCGGCTGCGACACCCGCGCCGTCATGGCGGACGGCCCGGCCGACAGCTCGCGCAGCACCACCGGGCCATCCGGATGGATCTCCACGACGGCGGCGAGACCGGCATGACCCCAGCGCAGATGTTCGTCAGCAGGCATCAAGATCTCGCTTTCAGGGTGAGGTTGTACGGGCCGCCTCAGCCGGGCCAGGGACGATCTGAACCCGGTCAACGCCGAAGGGGCACGTGGCGGGGCCGCGGCTCGAGCCCGTATGCGTGACGAGGGCATCGAATCCCCCTCCCACCGAAGATGGCGCCACCGGTGTGACCGGTCACATGCCTGCTAGTGTGAGCGGTCACATGCTGCGAAGGAAAGCCCTCTTTGCGGGATCGTTACGTCGCGGTTTCAGAAGCGGGGCGGAGGCGCGGTGGACTCGCGCACCACCAGGCTCGGCGGCACGAGATGCGCCCGGGGCTGCTCCTGGCGCGTCAGTTCCGCCACAGCGGCGCGGAAACAAGCCCGCCCCAATCCCTCGAAATCCATCCGCACGGTGGTCAGCGCGGGCGTCCAGTACGCCGAGCCGGGGATGTCATCGAAACCGACGATGCTCACGTCGCCCGGCACGTCCTTGCCTGCGTCGTACAACGCCCGGCGCACGCCCTGGGCGATGTCGTCGTTGCCGCACAGGATCGCCGTCACGTCCGATTCCGCGGCCAGCCGCTGTCCGGCCGCATAGGCGGAGCCTATGTCCCAGCCACACCCGAGCACTTCGGTGATCTCCGCCTGGGCCTCGGTGAGCGCGTCCCGCCACCCAGCCTGCCGCCCCCCTGACGTGCCCTCGGAGGGAATGGCCACGTGGTGCACGGTCCGGTGGCCCAACTCCAGCAGGTGGCGGGTGGCGTCGGCCGCTGCGCGGCGCTCGTCCAGCGCGATCGCGACCCGGCCCAGGTCGGGCGCGGTCGGCTCGGCGGCGGCGACGGCAGGCACGTGCTCCGGCAGGGCCTCCAGCACCGCGACACCCATCGGATCGAACGCGATCACCACGACGCCGCCCGCGCTGGCGTCGCTGACGTAGTCCACAGTCTGCTTCACCTCGGCGGGCTCGGCCGACTCCATCACCCTGACGCCCACGGCCATGCCCTCGGCGCGAGCGGCCTCCTCGATCCCCTGCAGCGTGGCGGCGTAGCCGTACAGCACGGTGTTGGACGTGACCACAGTGATGCCACGGGCGCGGCCGAGGCTGAGCGCGCGGGCGGCCCGGCTGGGCCGGAACCCGAGCCGCTCAATGGCCGCCAGCACGGTCGCACGTGTCTCCGGCCGCACCCGCGGCGACTGGTTCAGCACCCGCGAGACGGTCTGGTGGGACACCCCTGCCGCGGCGGCGACATCCCGGATGCTTGGCACGGCCACATCATGGGCGGCGGAGCGGGACACACGTCGGGGAGTCGAGGTCACGGTCACATGGTAGGTCGGGCGATCCGGGTCGAGGCGAGCACCCACCGCAGCGGCGGCACTTGAGACACCGTGCGCATCCAGGCCCAGTGTGCGAACAGCTCGGCGGGGGCGCGATCAGAGCGCCGGCGGGCTGCCAGGCCGGTCAGTCGAAGGTGACGACCACCTTGTCGGCGGCGCCGGGCGTCGAGGCCACCTTGAGCGCCTCGAGCGCGTCGACGAAGGGGAAGCGGTGGCTGATGAGGCGGGTGTACTTGTCGCGGTTGGCGATGATGGATTGGGTTACCTCGAAGATCTCGGTGGGGTAGCCCATCGACATCACGAGCGTGAGCTCGCTGGTGAGGATCTGCCCGAAGTCGAGCGGCACCGGCTTCTTGTGCACGGCGACGATCACGAGCGTCGCGCGGTGCTTGGCCGAGGCCATGACCGTGTCGATCACCTGGGGGACACCGGCGGCGTCGTAGTAGATGTCGGTGCCGAGCCGAGGCGCGCCGATGCCGTCGGTGCCGGTGCCGTGCAGTGCGCGGATGCGTGCCGCCACGTCCTCCTCGGCGGAGTTGATTACCGCGTCCGCGCCGATGGCGAGGGCCTTGTCCAGCCGGGAGCCGATGATGTCCACCACGATCACGTGGCCGGCGCCCTTGTCCTGGTAGGCGATCGCGGCGCCCAGGCCGATGGGGCCGGCGCCGAAGATGACGACCTTGTCGCCCGGTTTGGGGTTGGTGCGGTTGACGCCGTGGTAGGCGACGGCCATCGGCTCGTTGAGCGCGGCCACCTCGAAGGGCAGGTCTTTGGGGATGATGGCGACGCTCCGCCCGACCTCTGCGTCCTTGATCAGCAGGGCGTCGGTGAGCGCCCCTGTGGGGCCGCCGTTGCCGATGACACCTCGGGGGTCGCTCATCGGGTTGATTACGACGTGGTCGCCGGTGCTCAGGCCGCTCACCTCGGCGCCGACCTCGATCACCATGCCCGCGGGCTCGTGGCCGAGCGGGGTCGCGCCCTGGCGCGGCGGGATGCCACCGATGGTGGTGTAGTGGGCGTCCGAGCCGCAGATGCCGCACGCCTTCACTTTCACCACGATGTCCTTGGGGCCGCAGGACGGCTCTGGCTCCTCCACGACGGCGGTCTGTCCTGGCCCGGTCACCATCACGGTGCGCATCGCTTGCCTCCTTGGGGTGGCCCGCCGGCTCCGACTCACCTGCGCCACCATCACTAATTCGATTTAGTCGTACACTAGCAGCCGGTAGCGCATAGCGGTGAGTGTCGATATTCAGGGGCAGGGCATGGCGTCAACGCGGGTGACGATGGGCGACGTGGCCAGGGCCAGCGGTGTGTCACCGGCGACGGTGAGCTTCGTCTTGAACAACGCGCCGAACCAGACCATCTCGGCCGAGACCAAGGAGCGGGTGCGACGCGCGGCGCGCGAGCTCGGCTACGTGCCACACGGCATCGCCCGGGCCCTGCGCGAGGGCACGTCGCGGATCGTGCTGCTGGACGTCGCGGCCATCGGCGACGGCACCAACCTGCAGGACTTCATCCGCGGCCTGGAGGGCGAGCTCGCCGACACCGATCACGTGCTGCTCGTGCGGCCCAGCCGTATCGATCCGGTGCAGCCGCTGCTGGAGGCGGTGCGGCCGTGCGCGATCGTGCGCCTCGGCGAGATCTACGCCGACGGCCGGGAACCCGCCGACGGCGGCTGGGTGGACGGACTGGCCGCGCACACCGCGGTGCAGATCCGGCACCTCGCCGAGCGCGGTCACCGCCATATCGCGCTGGCGTTCCCGGACGATGACGACCGCCGTCTGATCGAGCTGCACCACAGGTACGCGACCGAGGCGGCCGGGATGCTCGGGATGTCGCCGCCGTACACCCTGATCGTGCCCGCCGCGAGAGGGAAGGCCGTCGCCGCCGTCGAGGCGTTCCTCAGCGCGCACCCTGACATCACCGCGATCGCCTCTCTCGGCGACTTGCCAGCGCTGCGCGTGCTCGCGGCGGCGCACGACCTCGGCCTGCCCGTGCCCGAACGGCTCGCCGTCATCGGCCTCGGCGACAGCCCGTACGCGGAGATGTCGGTGCCACCGCTGACGAGCGTGCGCATCGACGCCGAGACGTTCGGGCGACGCGCGGCCCGGCAGGCGCTCGGGATGGACATCGGCGGCCTCACCCCGGCACCGGCACGCGTCGTCGCACGAGGATCCGGGTGAACGACGGTCGGCCGCAGGCGCATAGGGCCGAGGATGCACATGAGGGACTGTCGCCCAGCGACGGGTCAGTCCACGTCCATGGCGCACCCACCACCGCGCTGTGGGCCGGCAGCAGAACACTCGATCCACCAAACCTACGGAAGGACGACAGTGCCGAAGAGCGCTCTCCTCGTGATGGATGTCCAACGGGTCGTCGTAGACCGTTACCCGGATCCTGCCTACCTGCCGCGCCTGCGCGACGCGACGGACGCCGCCAGGGCGGTCGGCATCCCGGTGATCTATGTGGTCATCGGGTTCCGCCCCGGCTACCCGGAAATCAGCACTCGCAACAAGACATTCGGCCCGCTCGCTCGCGCCGGCGCAGTGGCCGACAACGGCCAGGCCACCCAGATCCATCCGGACGTGGCACCGGAATCCGGCGACATCGTCGTCACGAAGCGACGCATCAGCGCCTTCGCGGGCAGCGACCTGGACATGGTCCTGCGAGCGGGCGACATCGAACACCTTGTCCTCACCGGCATCGCCACCAGCGGTGTCGTGCTGTCCACTCTGCGCCAAGCGGCCGACCTGGATTTCCGTCTCACCATCCTGGCCGACGGCTGTCTCGACTCCGACCCGGAGGTGCACCGGGTACTCGTGGACAAGGTGTTCCCCCAGCAGGCGGACGTCACCACCGTGGCTGACTGGACAGCGGCGGCGCGCGCGAGACAGTGACGGTGGTGACGCCGAACACCTGCGGGCCGGACCTGCTGGTGTGGCCGGCGCCGTGAACGCCGTGAACGCGTTGCCGGCCCTGGCGGCCGGCGCGTCCGCAGACTTCCGTCCGGGTTCTCTTCGGTCCCCGGGATTTAACCGATATGAGTAGTTCCACCAGTGAGGAGTTGTCGATGGCGACAGTTGAGTTCTTCGAGGCCGAGGTCCCTACCACCGCCGGCGCGGTGCGCGGCCGCGCGGAAGACGGCCTGGCCGTCTTCCGCGGCATCCCGTTCGCCCAGCCGCCGGTCGGTGATGCGCGGTTCGCGGCGCCGCGCCCTGTGCGCGCGTGGGAGGGGGTACGGGAGGCGTTCTCCTTCGGTCCGCCACCCCCGCAGGAGGCGGGGTTCGCCGGGAGGAGTGGGGTGGTGGACGCGCCGACGGGCGACGACTGGCTGACGGTCAACGTCTGGACGCCCGACCCGGATCCGGCCGCCGGCCGTTGATGGTGTGGTTCTACGGTGGGGCCTACAAGCTCGGCTTCTCCGGCAGCCCTGGCTACGACGCCCGCCGGATCAGGTGCTGCGGAGCCCCGGGTTGCGGCGCGGGTACCACGGCGACCGGGGGTGCGGGGCTCAGCCGGGCTGGGCCGCGGATCGGGCCCCGTGTGTGGTGACGAGCCAGGCGGCCAGCTCATCGGCGCCGGAGCGGCGCGCGGCATCCAGCGGGGTCAGCTCGTCATAGCCGACCCAGTTGACCTCGGCGCCGCGATGCAGGAAGAACGCGGCGGCCTGCTGCTGCCCGCCATGGCAGGCCGCCCACAACCCGTGCGTCACCTCCTGCGCATCAGGAGGCGGCTCGGCGGCGAACGCGGCGGTGATGCGATCCATCAGCCCGAGCGTGGCCGCCTCCCACAACAACGTGGCAGCGCCGCGCTCGACCAGGCGGCGGGCGGCCTTCCACTGCCCGAACGCGCACGCGTCCGACAGCGCGGTGCCGCCGCCGATCACTGCGCCGGTCGCGTCGATGTCGGCGCCGGCCTCCAGCAGTGCCTCCAGCACCGGCACGTCATCGCTGCTGGCCGCCCACATCAACGGTGTCTCGGTGTGCGGGCCGGCGAAGCGGCCCTCCACCTCGGCCCCGGCCGCCACCAGCTGGCGCACCATGGCCGGACCGTTCGGGTAATGCCCGGGCCAGTCAGTGAGCACGTGCAGCAGAGTGCGCGACATGCCGCCCTCATCACCCAGCCGCACCCGCGCCAGAGCGGGATGCTCACCCAGCAGATGCCGCACCTGGCTGGTGTCGCCGCGGTGGATGGCGTTCACCACCGCGACCGCCAGCGGGTCGTCGGTGTCCAGGTAGCGCACCGGCTCATTGTCGCGGCCCCGCCCGCTCTTTGCTAGGGCAGGCCCTACATGGCCCGACCCCTCGTGCACATCGGCGGGTTTCACGTCGGCCAGCCCTGTTCGGCGCACAGCTGGGCGCGCAGTCGTACCGGGTCCAGGTCGCGCGATTCGAGCAGGAGTCGCAGCGGGTTGGGGCGGCCGGGCTGCCAGGCGTATTCGGCGAGCTGCCGGCGGCCTTTCCTGCTCAGCTGGGTGCCGACCGGGTCGAGCGCGTCGTGCAGCACCCCGTACAGCAGATGCTCCGGCCCGACACCCGGCGCCTTCTGCCGGTCGGCGATGCGGGCGGCGAAGCCGAAGGCCCGCTTGGCCAGCAGGAAGGTGCACGGGCGGGCCCAGCCCGTCCGGCCGCCGCGCCACCACGGGCGGCACCGCACCCGCCGCTCGGCGGCTGCCACGGCGTCGCTGCCGAAGGCCGCCTGCAGACGCTGGCGCAGCTCATCGGGATCCACCCCGAACGCGCGCAACGCCTGGCAGCCATCGACGTGCGGCCGCAGCGCGGGCCCGATCTCGCGCAGCCGCTCCCGCGCATCAGCCAGCTCCAGGCCATGCGTGCGCAGCAGGCGGGCCGCGGGGTTGTCGCCGTGGCGCAAGATGCCGAGCAGCACATGCTCATCACCGATGTAGGAGTAGGTCCACGGGTAGCGGCCGAAGGGCGCACGTCTTGGACTGGCTCATCGTGGTCACCTGGCGGCCCGCCCTGGTCGTCCTTTCCGGCACCGAAGACCTTGCCCGACTACCGCGACTACGGCTTCCACACGCGCGCCTTTACCAAGGGCTGGGAAATCGAGAGTTTCTCCCCCGCCACGTTCGTCGGGTTCAAAGGTGTCATCGCTCCCTCGCAATCTATACCATGGAGGGGTACGGTATCTGGACATAAGTGCCGAGGAGGACACATGCGACGTCTGACAGCTCTGAACCCCGTTGATGCGCCGGACAAGTCCCGCGAACTCCTGAACGACATCATCGGCAGGAGGGGCAGCGTGGGCGACATGGTCGCCACCATGGCCCACTCACCCGCGCTGCTCCAGGGCTATCTGGACTTCTCGCGGGCCATGAAGCGGATCAAGCTTCCCCGCGCGCTCAGCGAGAAGGTCTCGCTCGCCGTACAGGAGTGGATTGGCTGCGCCTACTGCCTCAACGCGCACGCCGAGGGAGGCCGCGCGGCCGGACTGAGCGAGACCGACATCGCCCTGGCCCGGCAGGGAACCTCCACCGACGCCAGGGAGGCCGCCCTCATCGGCGTGGCTGTACGCGTGCTGGCGGAGCCGTCCTCGATCACCGATGAGGACGTCAAGGAGCTGCGGGCGCACGGCTGGAGCGACCGGATCATCGCAGAGCTCGTCGGCCTCGTCACCCTGAACCTGCTGACCGGCGCCTTCAACCTGCTGGGCGGGTTGGAGCCGGCCGAGGAGACTGCGTAGGTCGTACATGGCTGATCTTCCCTCGCATCTCGCGCGGGGAGATCACCGCTGTTCAGTGGTGATGGTGTACGACAAGCACAGGATGGACCTGGACTGGCCGCCGCCGGTCCAGGACGGCCCAGGCGACCAGGGCGGTTATGAGCCCGGCGCTGGTGAGCAGACCGCCGACCCAGTTGACCAAGGCAAGTCCGAGCCCGCCGTCGATGGGCGTGCCACCGAGGTAGATGCCGATTGCGCTGCCCCGGGTGAAGGCCGAGATGTTCACGGCGGAGGCGCCGCCCGGCGCGTGCTCGAGGCGTAGACGGAACGGCATCGCCACCGACGGCCTGGCTGCTTCATCTATCCCGTGGCCACCATGCGTTTGTCGCTCTTCTTGCGACGCTGCTGCTGCTTACGCCACCCGTACGGGGTCAGACCCTGCGGTTTGACCACGGAAAGCATCGTGATCGTCAGCAGTACGACGAGGCCGCCGACAGAGTGGGGCAGTGAGCCCGGCAGGGCGCGGGGATCGGCATCGGAGGAAGCGTACTCCGCCATGGCGCTGATGGTCTTCGTCTCCGCCAGCAAGACGACGGTGGCGACGACCGTCAGCAGGAGCTTCACCAGCACCCAGTAATGCCGGAGCAAGCCCCATGGGGTTCCCAGGGCTTGTACGACACCGGTGACCAGCGCCGCAAAGGCCAACGGGACGATGACGTACGAGACCGTCAGCTCCATGGCCAGATAGCCGCCGCGTACGGTCGCCACATCCTCACTGGTCACGGCCGCGACATCGAGTGCCAGGTACGCGGCGACCGCGCCGAGCCAGCCGAGGTGTGATCAACTCCGGTGCCCTTCGGGGCACCGCCGTTTTGCCCGTCCCGCGCCTGTGGACGTCTATCAAGGCTAGGGACATCACTAGGTCGCTCCCTGCGGCGTCCACGCACAGAGCCACCTCATGCTGAGAACTCCGCTGAAGAGCAACCGTGAATGAGCATGTCGTTGGCCCACACCAGCGGGAGGCTCCGGGAACGATGGTTCGCGCCGGCCGGCGTATTGGTGGCCGGCCGTGTCACCGATCCGCCTCGCAGGGTCAGGGTCCTCGTCTGACCGCGAGGAAGCTGGCCGTCTGGCCTGCCCTGGCCAGGCCGGCGCGAGATCCGTGGTCCGCTGCTCGAAGGACGGTTCCCGCGAGCGTCATTCGCTGGCCGATGCCCGCCTCCCAGCCTCGTAGGACGGTTCCGTCGTACTCGTAGTGGAAGTCTGCGATGGCGGTGCCCGGGCGGCCCTTGCCGGTGAAGTGGAATTGCAGCGGAGCCTCGGCGGACACCTTTCCGGTGATGTCCATGCGCTGGGGTTCGGCTCCGGGTGGCGCGGGAAAGAGCAGGAGCCCGCTGAGGGTTCCGTCCGGCTCGGCTGACAGTCTCAGCTCCAGCTGCCCGAACCGGAGCCTGTTGAAGTCGTCCACCGGGTCGGGCAGGTCGAGGAAGCTCCGGTACGTGTAGGCCCCGGTCAGGTCTGCGGCGTCCATCGTGCGATCAGTCCTGCGGGAGGAAGGGGACGGGCTCGGGGATGCCGTTGTCCCGCAACGCCCTGACGGTGTCTTCCAAGGCGCGGACGTGCGACTCGAGGCTGACGGCCTCGGCGTTGCCTGGACGGGCGCGAAGTGCCAGCTCGACCACGGGGTGATGATGGTCTCCTGGCCCTGTCCATGGAGGGTCGAAGGACCAGGGAACCGGCCCGGTCACCTCGTTGGCCCTCATCCAGTCGTCGATCCGGGCGTCGACCCAGCCGTGCAGCCTCCAGAAGATCGGATTGACGTGACTCGAGTAGGTGTCGGCCAGCCAGTCGTAGCTTGGCACGTCCCATCGGGGATCGACGTCGAACGACGAGCCGCCTGGCCGGTATCCGGGCATCTCCGCCGCCCAGCGCATGTGCAGGGTGTTGTGGATGCGGAACTCGATGAACGCACCGAGGCGGCCGAGCGTCATTCCCCGCAGCACCACTGGATCGGTGACCTGGGCTTCCCTTTCACGTAACCGCTCGAGCGTTTCCGCGCTCTTGGCTCGCTGTATGGCATCGGTCGTCGCGACGCTACCGGGCACGGTGAACGGCGGCGGGACGGGGAACTGTTCGTCTTCCGCGGCCGGTATGGCCGGCCATCCCACCACCCGAGGGTGCAGTGGATCCGCCAGCTCGGCCAGGATCTCGTTCACGGTGCGGATCATCTCGCGGTGCATGAACAGAAAGTCCTCGCCGGAGCCGTTGCCGAACTCGACCTGGCTGTCCGCCGTCAGCGACGGACGGGGCGGCTCCCAGCCGTGATCGCGGAACACCTTCCGCTCGGCTTCGGTGAGCCTTTCCCACCTATCGCGGGACGCGTGCCAGAGCATGTGGTGCAAGCGCACTGCTCGGTCCGCCATGGCTTCGATCACCAGGTTGGGCAAGGTGGCCATTTTCATCCTCCTTCGTGCCTACCCGAAGGCTAAGGAGAGCCAGCCCGAAGGGAATGAGTATCCCCCTACCTAATTCAAGCCCTGCGCGGAAACCCAGCGACCCCTCGTGCGCCTGCGATTGCGCCAGCCGCACTGGCCGGGGCGATGGCGATGTCGTCGTGTCCGGCGGATAGGGCTGGACAAACAGGAGCCCGAGGCCTCTAGCAGGACAGCTGTACGGCCACGGCGGTCACCAGGACGCCGCATGCCGTACCCAGTAGCGCCAGCGCGGCCCGCGGTGGGGAGTTTCGGCTGGCCGCTCGACCTTCCAGGCGAGCGATCCGTTGCTCGAGCCCGGTTCCCGGCTCAGGACCTAAAGGCGATGGTGTCAGTTGCCGGAGCGCGTCGATGACGGGAGCCGGGCCGCACCGGAGCGCGGCGGCGTCATCCGCGGCGAGTTCGATCAGCTCGGAGAGTTCCGATTGTGCCTGCGCAATCGTCGTGGCCCAGGGGAAGGCGACTCGCAGGGCGTCGACCACGGCGAGGAGGCCGTGATGGTGATGACGTAGATGCGTGCGCTCGTGCGCCAGCACGGCTTCAGCCTGCGCGGGGCTCAGCTCGGCGAGCGCTCCCGTGGTCATCACTATCGGGCGCCGGCGGCGCGGAAGGCAGTACACGACCGGGGCCGGGTGGTCGATGAGGCAGACGTCTCGCGGCTGCTCCGGGTACGTGGCGACGAGCATGACGGACAGGTGATGCCGCCGGCGACCCGCGTAGGTCTTACCGGCACGGGCCAGCCCACGGTACGACACCCGTAACAGCAGAGCGCTGACGAGGACGACCACGGCGATGGCGACTATCTCGCCGGTGTGGGTATGCCCCGGGACGCAGTCGTGGAAGTGCTCGATCCAAGCATGCACCGGGCCGGACGGCCACGCGAGAAGCATGAGAGTGAGCAGGGACAGCACGAAGAGGAACGCCGTGACGAGCGCCGCCCATGAGGCCACCGCCAGCGCCGGCCGTCGCCGGGTCCACGCAACGCCTGCGAGCAGCACTCCTGAACGGGTGCCGACCAGGTAGACGAACAGCGCCAGAGCCGAGATCGTCCATGCCACCACCTCATTAGAGATCACCCCTGCCGCGACGGCAAACCCGAATGTTGACATCTCCTACACGCCGTCGGACACTTTGCAGGTTTCACCCATAAAGGGTGACATCAGGCGTTGACTCCCACAGGAGCGTGCCCATGCGACTTGCGTCCCGAGTACACCTCCTCCTCGCCGCAGCGGCAGGCCTGATCCTCCTGCTTCCGCAGACCGCCTTGGCCGATCACGTCGAGGCCGCGAGCACGTTCACCACCAGCAAGAACATGCACGCCATCGGCTTCTCCCCCAAGGCGAACACGATCACTCCGTTCACCGCCAACTCCGACCTGGCCTTCTGGCGGAACCGCGCGTACCAGGGCCACTACAACGGCTTCCGCATCCTCGACATCAGCAACCGGAACAACCCCAAAGAGATCGCCTTCCAGGAGTGTCTCGGCGACCAGGGTGACGTCGTCGTCTGGGACAAGATCCTCATCCGCTCGTGGAACTCCCCCGCCCCCGCCGGGGCGACCTGCGACGGCCAGCCGGTTCCCGAAGGATTCGAAGGCGTCCACATCTTCGACCTCAGCAACGAGAAGGACCCGGCGCTCGTCGGCTCGGTCGAGACGGAGTGCGGCTCGCACACCGCCACCGTCGCTCCAGACCTCCGCCATCGCCGCCTGATCGTCTACAGCAACGTCTCCAGCGGCTGCGACGCGATCGACGTCATCGAGGTGCCACTGGCCAACCCGGCCGGCGCCCGCCTGCTGCGGAGGGAGCCGCTGGACGGCCCGTTCACGCCGGGAGTCGCGACCGGTTGTCATGACATGGGCGTCATCCAGGGCTCGGCCAACCTCGCGGCGTGCGCCAGCGCGGACGGGGCCAACGTGTTCGACATCGGCGACAACGCCTGGCCCGGCGGCAGCCTGGAGGACCCGAACTTCCTCTACACGATCAGGGAGCCAGGAGTCGGCGACCTCACCCAGGGCTCCGGGCGCTGGCACTCCGCCGCGTTCACCTGGGACGGCAAAGTGATCGTGCTCGGCTGGGAACCGGCCGGCGGTGGCGGCCCGAGATGCACGGCCACGGGTACGGTCCTGCCCGGCGGCGTCGTCCAGACCGACACGCACAAGTCGCTGTTCTTCTACAACGCGGCCAACGGCGCCAAGCTCGGCCAGTGGGTGCTGCCACGCGCCCAGACGGTGGAGGAGAACTGCACGCTGCACAACTACAACGTGATCCCGCTGGACCGGCGATATGTCCTGGTCAGCGGCAACTACCAGTCGGGGATCAGCGTCGTTGACTTCACGAACCCGGCCAAAGCCCGGGAAATCGCCTACGCCGACCCGGCTCCGCTGGTGCCGACACAACTCCGCGGTGACTGGTCCACGTACTGGTACAACGGCCTGATCTACGAATCCGACATCACCCGAGGCCTCCTGGTCTGGAAGCTGTCCGGCCTACGCGCGATCGGGCGCCCGCAACACCACCTCAACCCGCAGACCCAGGAGACCACCCTCCGTTGACCGCGCCGCGCCGGCCTAGCCGCTAGGGACCTGGTATGGCCGGCGCGACGCTCCCGCTGACGACCTCAAGACCGCCGAAAGAGGAGATGTGGCGACGTGGGCTGTGCTAGATCATTTGCCTACGCCGCCACATCTACTATGGAGCATAGTGCGCCTCACGAGGTCTCAGATACGGCCGCCGCCCTGACATCGGCAAGGTTTCGCGTGTGCAAGGGCACGATCTTCACGACGCCACGCGGCTAGAGCTAGTGAAGGCGGAGGTGCCTGCGTAGCAAGCGGGTGACGGGTGGGAAGGTGGCCAGGCGGAGGGGCAGATCCCGTTTCAACAGGTCCAGCCGGTTCGCCGGCGCGTGGGATCCGGTGTTGCGGCGGCCCATGGCCTGGCGTTCCGCCACCTCGGGACGCAGTTCGGCCTCCCACTCATGAAGGGCGGCGGGGATGTCATCGGGATGGCGCCGCAGCACCGTCCCCAGCGACTCGGCGCCTCCGACGGCCAGCGAGGAGCCGTAGCCGGCGAAGAGGGTGACGCACCAGGCGGCGTCGCCAAGGAGCACCACCCGCCCGGCGCTCCAGCGGTCGGCCACGATCTGGCTGACGCTGTCGAAATAGCAGCCGTCGGCGGGCATGTCCATGATCAGATCCGGTACGGCCCAGGCGATGTCGCGGTAGGCCTCCTGCAGCGCCCGCCGCGGCCCCTTAGACAGTTCGGCGGCCGGGTCCGGGGTGCCGTAGGTGAAGAAGGCCGCGGTCCGGCCCGGACCCAGGTTGGCGATCATGAAGATCCCGCCGACGCGGCTGACGGTGGTGAAGGCGCGTTCGCGGGCCCCGGCTGGCCGAGTACGCCGCCGTGCTGGCGGTGGCGCTCACGCTGAACTTCGCGCTCCCCCGGGCCCTGCCCGGGGGCCCGCTGAAGTTGTTCGGCAGCCCGGAAGCGCTCGCCAGGCTCACCGCCGACGAGCGGGCGCAACTGGCCACCCAGTACGGCTTCGGCAAACCCCTGCCCGAGCAGTTCCTCGACTACCTCGGCGGCGTCTTCACTCTCGATCTCGGCACTTCCCTGTCCGACGGGCGCCCGGTCACGCAGGCGCTCGGCGAGGCGCTCCCCTGGACGTTGCTGCTCGTCGGCACCAGCATCGTGGCCACCGCCCTGGTGGGAGTCACGCTGGGCGTGGTGGGAGCGCTGCGCAGGCGGCGGGGCAAGGGCTCGGGCCTGCTGGGTGGGGCCATCGTGTTCGACTCGTTCCCGCAGTTCTGGCTGGGGATGTTGCTGATCGTGCTGTTCGGGGTCCAGCTCCAGTGGTTGCCGACCTTCGGGGTGTCGGGTGTCGAGGGTGTCACGGTCTCCGGGGTGCTGCTGCACCTGATCCTGCCGGTGAGCACCATGACGCTGACCGGGATGGGCTACCTGTTCCTCTACACCCGATCGTCGCTGCTGACCGTACTGACCAGCGAGCCCATCCAGCACGCGCACGCCAGGGGCATCCCGTACGGGCGGCTCGTCCGGCGGCACGCGCTGCGGCCCGCGCTGCTGCCCGTGCACACGATCCTCATGATGGAGATCGGCTTCCTGGCCGCGGGCTCGATCGTGGTCGAGACCGTCTTCGCCTACCCCGGGCTCGGCCGCCTGACCTTCGCCGCCATCGCGGCCCGTGACTATCCGCTGATGCAGGGCGCGTTCTTGGTGCTGACGCTGATGGTCGTGCTGATGAACGCCCTGGCCGACGCCACCTATCCCCTGCTCGATCCCCGCGCCAGGACCGGAGGCCGCCGATGATGTTCCTGCGGGCGCCTCGCCACGACCTCCTCGGTGCCCAGGGCCTGATCGGCGCCGGGCTCCTCGCCATTGTCATCGGGGTCGCCCTGTACGGCACGGCGCTCCCCGACGACGCAGGCCGGGCCAGGGTCGCGGATCCCTACGCCCCGCCAGGCCAGGGGCTGCCCCTCGGGGCGGACGACCTCGGCCGGAACCTGCTCGACCAGCTCATCGTCGGAGCCGGTACCTCGCTGAGCCTGGCCTTCATCGTCGCCGCCAGCACCACCCTGCTCGCCGCCCTGGTCGGTGGCGCCGCGGGGATCGGGCCGCGCTGGATGTCGGCCACGCTGATGCGCGGCACCGACGTCATGCTGGTGTTGCCCGAGCTGATCCTCTACATCCTCGCGGCGGCGTTCCTGGGACAGTCCTTCGGCGTGCGGGTGGCGATCCTGTCGCTGATCCTCTGGCCGGTCCCGGCTCGGGTGCTGCGCGCCGCCGTACTGACCGCGTGGTCTCGCGGCCACCTGGAGGTGGCCCGCGCGATGGGGGCGCCGCGCTGGTGGTTGCTCCTGCGGCACGGCTCCTACTTGATCGGCCCGCTGCTCATCCCGGTCTTCGTCCGTACGGCGATGCGCGCCGTCATCTACGATGCCACCCTGTCCTTCCTCGGCCTGGGCGACCCGACCGCGCCCAGCTGGGGCACCACGCTGTTCTGGGTGCAGACCAACGGCGTGTTCCTCTCCGACGCGTGGCTGTGGTGGGCCCTTCCGCCGGGAGCCGCGATCACGCTCACCGTGCTCGCCCTCGCCCTCATCGGCATCGCCGTCGAGGAACGCCTCAACCCCGCGCTCAGAGAGGCCACCCGATGACGCTGTCACTGCGCGACCTCACCGTCAGCTATGCCGGGCTGACCGCGGTGGACGGGATCACCCTGGACGTCGCCGAGGGCGAGATCGTGGCGCTCGTCGGTGAGAGCGGCTGCGGCAAGACCTCGCTCGCCCGCGCCCTGCTCGGTCTCCTCCCCCGGGCCGCGACCGTGACCGGCTCCGCACTGCTCGACGAGGACGAGCTGGCCGGCCGTACCGACTGGAAGAACATACGGGGCAGCCGCATCGCCATCGTGCCGCAGGGCGCGATGACCGGCCTCAGCCCCGTGCACCGGATCGGCGCGCAGCTCACCGAGATGCTCACCCTGCACGGCGGCCAAGCCGACCCCGCCGACCTGCTCGAACGCGTCGGACTCCAGCAGGCCATGCTGCGCTGCTACCCGCACGAGCTGTCGGGAGGACAACACCAGCGAGTCGCGATCGCCCTGGCCCTGGCGGGCGAACCCCGGCTGCTGGTCGCCGACGAACCCACCACCGGCCTGGACGCGATCACCCAGCGGCAGATCCTGGCGCTGCTGGCCGATCTCGGCACCAGCATGCTCATCGTCTCCCACGACCTCGCCGGGCTGATCCCGTACGCGGACCGGGTCGCGGTCATGTACGCAGGACGCCTCGCCGAGGTCCGTCCCGCCCGCACCCTGGCCGCCGAGCACGCCCATCCCTACACCGCCGGCCTGCTCACCGCCACACCCGTCGCGGACCGGCAGGTGCCGTGGGGCAGCATCCCCGGCTCCGCTCCCCCGCTCGACCTGCTGCCGAACGGCTGCAGGTTCGCTCCGCGCTGCCCGCTGGCCACCAACCTGTGCACTGAGGAGGCACCACAACTCCGCACGTACGGCACGGCGCAGGTGGCCTGCCACCACCAGGACAAGCCGACGTACCCGGTGGTGCCACGGGGCGACCACCGCCAAGGAGCACCGGTCGTCCGCGTGTCGGGCGTCCGGCACGTCTACCGTGCTCGTTCCAGGACCGTGGAAGCGCTGCGGGACGTGGACCTCGACCTGCACGCCGGGGAGATCGTCGGGCTCGTTGGCGAGAGCGGCTCCGGCAAGAGCACCCTGGCCAGGATCATCCTCGGCCTGCTCCGCCCGGCCGGCGGCCGCGTCGAGGTCTCCGGCGAGCCGCTGACCACGCTACGCGGCCGCGACCTGCGCCGCCTCCAGCGCCGGATCGGATTCATCCACCAGGACCCCTACGACGCCCTCCACCCGAGCATGCGGGTCGCCGCCCTGGTCGCCGAACCGCTGGCGGTAGCGGGAACGCCCCGCGAACAGCGGGACGCCCGGGTGCGCGAAGCGGTGGCGGCGGCCGGCCTGCCCGGCACACCCGAATTCCTGCGGCGCTTCCCCGGCCAGCTGTCAGGCGGGCAGCGGCAACGCGTGTCGATAGCCCGCGCGCTCGCGGCCGATCCCCTCCTGCTGGTGGCCGACGAGGCCACCTCGATGCTGGACGTCTCCACCCGGGCCGGCATCGCCACC
This sequence comes from Nonomuraea marmarensis, assembly GCF_043197025.1. Classification (NCBI taxonomy): domain Bacteria; kingdom Bacillati; phylum Actinomycetota; class Actinomycetes; order Streptosporangiales; family Streptosporangiaceae; genus Nonomuraea; species Nonomuraea marmarensis. Next base: position 9,122 of record NZ_JBICRM010000003.1, on the reverse strand, counting down.
ACGCTGCGCACGCTGGCCGGGGACCGTGGGCTCGCCGTCCTGTTCGTCACCCACGACCTGGGCGAAGCGGTGCAGTCATGCGACCGGATCGTGGTGCTGCGCAACGGCACCGTGGTCGAGCACGGGCTGTGCGCGGACATCGCCCGCGCTCCGTCCCACCCGTATACGGTCCAGCTGCTCGAAGCAGCCCGAACCTAGTCCGGTGATCATACGAAAGACCTCTACATAGATACGCCCGTTGCCCGCTTCCGCTACCACAAAGCAGGAACCGGCCCTCCCGTGCTCCTGCTCCCGGGTAGCGGAGGCTGGCGCCTGACCTTTCATGCCATGGTCGGCGTGCTGGCCGAGCAGCACACCGTGTACGCCCTCGATCCTCCCGGCCAGGGAAAGACGGCGGTCACCGACCCCGCATTCGGCCACGACGTCGACGCGATAGCCCACGCCATCGGAGCCTTCCTGGACGCCGTCGGCCTGCCAGAGGTCGCCATCATCGGTCACTCGTGGGGCGGCGGGTTCGCCCTGCGCTTCGCACAGCTCCATCCGCACAGGGTGAGCCGCCTGGCGCTGCTCGCTACACGACGACTGCCCAGATCAGACGTACCACTGGTTGATCCCCTTCCTGCCGGCCGACCGGTACGCGCCTTAGGACGCACCGGCACGGACGCCGCAAGCATCACCAGTGCGCGGACCCTACTATCACACCTAGTATGACGACACCGATGACCTCCGAGCCGAACACCTCCCCCGACGGAGCTCGGCGTACTGACGAACAGGGACGGCAAGAGTGATCGACGTCTTCACGCGGCTGGAATCCTTCGGCGACCGCTTCCGGCTCCAGCGCGGGCTCGCGGCGGGAGAGGACTGGATCGCCTGCGACCGGCTGCTGGACCCGCGGTCCGACGAGCTGGGCCAGGTGCTCGACGCCGAGCGCCGGGCAAGCGGCCAGGTCTCCGACCACGCGACCGCGCTGACCGTGATGGCCGTGTACGCGGGCACCGTGACCGCCTCCGCCGTGCTGGCGTGGGCCGTCGAGGGCGTGGTGGTCGACATGCGCCCGCAGAACACGGCCATCCGGCTCTCCCCGCACCACGGCTTCGAGGCCGTCGGGCTGCGCGACCCCAAGGTCACCGACGCGCCCGTGACAACCCTGGTGGAATGGGTCCTGGACGAGCACCTCCTTCCTCTCGCGCAGGCCATGCGCGTACGCACACGAGCCGGCCTGCGCCAGCTCCACGGCGGGGTGGCCCACGGGTGCGCGGCAGCCTTCTGCATCGCCAGCCGGCGCGGCGGAGACGTCGACCAACTGGAAAGCGCCTACGAGACCTTCCTGACCGCGGCCGGCGGACTGGACCGCCTGGGCACGGTCATCCGGCTCGAGGAGGACGATCGGGAAGGACTCTTCTATCTGCGCAACACCTGCTGCCTCTACTACACCTCGGCCGAGCAGGTGAAATGCTCCAGCTGCTGCCTGGACAGCGTCGAAGACCGCGTCGCGAACTACCGGCGGGTGCTGGCCGACGGCGTCGTCCCACACTGACGAGAGAGGGTACGGCGAGCCGTAGGAACCCCTGCTCGCCGTGAGTCATGAGCCGCCCGAGCGCTCGTCGCGCCCGGGCGGCTCATGAAATCAGAGCCGGTCGAGGATTCCCCGCAGCTGGGTCACCTCGGCCTGCTGGGTGGTCTCGATGGTCTTGGCCAGGTCCTTGGCCTGCGGGTTGGAGCCGCCGGTCTGCTCGGTGCGGGCCATCTCGATCGCACCCTTGTGATGGGCGATCATCCGCTCGGCGAACAGCTTGTCGAACTCCTTGCCCTTGGCCGCCTCCAGCTTCTGCATCTCCTTCTCGGACAGGACGCCCGTCATGCCGTGCCCCATGTGCCCTTCTGACGCGGACTTGCCCCACTCGGCCAGCAAGCCCCGCATGGTCCAGCTCTCCGGATCCTGCGCCGCTTTGATCTCGGCCGCGAGATCCTTGATTTCCGGGTCGCTCGCCCGGGTCGGCGCCATATCTGCCATGTCGACCGCCTGCTCGTGATGCGGGATCATCATCTGCGCGAACATCACATCCGCGTCGTTGAAGGTGGCCGACGGCCGGGCACTGGCGGTGGTGGCGGCAGGGGCACTGCTGCTCATCCCCTCGTGTCCGGCCATGGAGCCGCCGTTGCCGCCACAGGCGGTCAGGAGGGCGAGTGCGCCCGCGGCAAGCGTGAACGACATCGTGCGGTTGATACGCATGGTTGCCTGGTCTCTCGGTGTTGGTGGAATTTCCGGCCTGTTCGCGGACAGGCTGGGGAGCCAGTCCGCGTGATCATCGGCCTATACGCGCAACATCGAGAGACGTGCCAGGCGCAAGGACGTGGGCTTCGGCGGAGGCCTGGCTACCTGACAGACAGCCGAGGGCGACCGGCCTTGGCCGCCGGTTCGCCGGCGCGTTGTGATCCAGGCGGCGATCGCCAGCACGACCATGAGCGCGGTCAATACGGCCAGGCAGACGCTCGTCGGGTCGAACCCGGGCACGCCGGGGTCGGGAACGAAGGCCAGCAGGCCCGCAGGTGTCGCGGGGGCGGCCTCTTGGGCCACGTTCATGCCGTGGGCATCAGCCGGGGGGCTACCATGGCGGGCGTCGAGATGCCCGAGCGTGTGCATGCCGTACACGCCCAAGGAGAGGACGACGAGCAGGAAGCCGCGCACGACTCGCAACGCGAGGCGTCGCCGCACGACTCCCACCGGCGCTCCCTTGGTGTTCGGCACCTCCGGAGCCCATCAGTTTACTAAGGGACGTCGTAATACCTGTCCAGGGCGCCGCCGTATAGAGGTACGGCCCACGGCATACGGTCGTTCACCAAGAAGCCAAAACACCGCACCCGGCGCCGTCGCAGTACGTTTGGCCGAGTTGCGGTGAGTCGCTAGACAAGCCCGGAGGCAGTCGTGGCCCACTGCCTCCGGGCGCCCTGGTCAGGCGGTGACCAGCTCGTAGCCCGCCTCTTCAACGGCATCGCGCACAAGAGCCTCTTCGACGGGCTCGTTTCCGGTCACGGTCACCTTGCCGGTGGCCAGGTCCACGTCGACCGCCGTGACACCGGCGATCTTGCCAACCTCGGACTTCACGCTGCCCACGCAATGTCCACAGGTCATTCCGCTCACGCTGTAGGTCGCACTGCTCATATCGACTCCCCTCGAAAATCAATACCCTTGACGGGTATGAGTCGTTCGGAACATACGTCAGGAATGACGTCCTTACAACCCTAACCCCCTACAGGTATTTGAGATGTAAGTCACTCTGATGCTTATACCCCGTAGGGGTATTATCTCACTCATGAGAGAGCTGAACACCATCGCCGTCGTCGGGGCCTCCCTGGCAGGCCTTCGTGCCGTCCAGGCACTGCGGCAAGAGGGTTTCGACGGCACCGTCATCCTGATCGGCGCGGAGCGGCACCTGCCCTACAACCGCCCGCCGCTGTCCAAGAGCATGCTGAAGGGCGACGACGAGATCACGCTTCCCGGCGCCGAAGAACTCGGCGACCAGTGGCTGAAGGGCCGTCACGCAGTACGGCTGAACGCCGCCGATCGCTCGCTCACCCTGGACGACGGCACACAGATCCGCTACGACGGGCTCGTCATCGCCACCGGAGCCCGAGCACGACGCCTGCCCGCACACCCCGAAGGCGGCCTGCCGCACCTGGCCGACAGCGGCCAGGTCGTCGCCGGGTCGATCGACGAGGGTCGTTTCGCCGTCGCCTTCGCCAAGGACGGGGTGCTCGCCGGCGCGGTCGCGGTGAACGCATCCAAGGACCTGATCCAGATCAAGCGCGCCATCGTGGCCGGCGACCGCCTGGACGCCCTGGCATGACCTGCGACTAGACCGCGCATCTACGATCGCCGGTAGCATGAGGCGGAACCGCAGGTGGAGGTGGCTGTCAGATGGTGCGTGGCCTGGGAGAGCTCGAGTCTACGATCATGGATCGCATGTGGGCGATCAAACAGCCCGCCTCAGTCCGGGACGTCCTGGAACATCTGTTGAAGGATCGGCACCTCGCCTACACGACCGTGATGACCGTGATGGACAAGCTCCACACCAAGGGCCTGCTCAGACGCAAGCCGGTCGGCCGGGCCTACGTCTACGAGGCGGTCTCGTCCAAGGAGGCCTACACCGCCGACGTGATGCGCGAGTCGCTGGCAAACAGCGGCAACCAGGCGGCCACCCTGGTGCACTTCCTCGAACGCCTCACCCCCGACGAGGCAACCGCCCTCGAATCGGCGCTCCAGGTGTACCCGCCCAAGGGACGCAGCTCATGACCGTGGCGGTCATCCTCGCCCTGTACAGCGCCTTCGCCGCCCTGGTGCTGCCCAGGTTCCTGCGGCGAGCGGCATGGACCGATCGGGCGCCCAGGCTGGCGATCGCCATGTGGCAGGCGGCGAGCGCTTCGGTCGTCATCTCGGCGCTACTGTCGGCCTTCGCCGTGGCCGTACCCGCCTCCGTGGTGGGCCACGGTCTGGCCGGGCTGTTCGAGGCGTGCGCCGCCCTCCTGGGCGACGAAGCGACACTGAGCACGACGAGCACCCGCGTCGGCCTCATCGCCGCCGGGCTGGTCCTGGCCCGGCTCGCCTACACGGGCGGCGCCGTCCTGCTGGGCGCCCGGCGCGAACGACGGCACCACGCCGATGCACTCACCCTGCTCGGCCGGCACGATCTCGACCTCGACGCGGTCGTGGTCGACTACGACGAGCGCATGGCCTACTGCCTGCCAGGCCGGAAGGGGCACGCGGTCATCACCACCGCCGCGTTGCGGTCGCTGGCTCCCGAGCACGTCGCCGCGGTGCTCGCGCACGAACAGGCACACCTGCGCGGCCGCCACCACCTGCTGCTGGCCGCCGCCGAGACCGTGACGCGGGCGTTCCCGCGCGTCCCGCTGTTCGAGCAGGCCCGAGCCGAGGTCGCCCGCCTGGTCGAGCTGCTGGCCGACGACGTGGCGGCAAGCCGCCACCCGCGCATCCACATCGCCGCCGCCCTCGTCCGGCTGGCCACCGGACGCGTGCCCGCCTTCGCGCTGGGCGCCGGCGGCGAGACCGCGCTGATGCGCGTTCGCCGCATGCTGAACCCCCAGGCACCGCTCGGCCGGCGGGAACGCCTGGCCGGACTCCTCGCCGTGACGGTGCTACTCGCGGGCCCCGCCACCCTGGCCCTGGTCCCGGGCGTGAGCGTGTTCCTCGCCCACCACTGCCATTCCTTCCTCGGCCTCTAATTGGCCGTGGACCACCGACGGCTGCCGGCCGCCATGGAGGACGGCACCGTACTGGAATCCGAGAAGGGCGGAAAGCCCTTCACCACCGCCTACAACGGCGCGGCAGGCTGATCCCCGCTACGCCGCCGCGGTCCTGTGCCTGCCGCCGCCCCGGCGGTGCCGCCCGCCCGTCGCGGACCGCTGGACTGACTGCCGCGCTCTCGCCCGCCTGATGATCAGCACGGCACCGAGCAGCGCGGCCATGACACCCGCCGGTACGGCCATCGTGTCGACAAACGGCATGGCCTCCGCCGGTGCCGGCGCAAGTGCCACTACGGCTTTCGGCTTCACGGCTCTCTGGTACGCAGCCGGTTGCGCCGGAGGATCCCCCAGTTCGCCTTCGAGGAGTACGACGTCCCTATCCTCGCCTGGGGCCTTCTCTTGGACCTTTCCCGGCAATCCGTATCCCACGACCTTGCTCTGATCGCGTTCCTTGCGCTTGAGCCATACCTTGTCGACGTTGGCCTCGATCGTGAAGATCCTCTCGCCGTCGACCTTCTCCAGGATGCCCGCGTGGTCGATCTGCCCCACGTCTCTCGAGCCGCCCCAGTCGTAGAACACGCTCAGGCTCGTCACTCCATGCTCCCTGGGCCTGAAACCATTTCGCGTGGTCGACGGTGTAGGCGAACTCGCCGACGTACTTCTCCACACCCGCTTGGTTGGCGGCCCACGTGATGAACATGTCACACCAGGGAGCGGTCTTGAAGTAAAGATCGCTCTGGTCCACGTTGGCGTAGTACCAGTCGCCGAACTTGGTTGGATCCCCGGCTCCCGCCACAGCGGGACTCAGCGGCTGACCGGTCGCCTTCGGGAGAAGGCAGATCACCCGGCCAGTACGATGCACTGTAGTAGATACCGTGACCTGAACGTGACGTTATGCCCAAAAAACCTACCTTCTGCAGAACTTCGACGAACGTCGTATGTGGAGGGGTGCGTAGCGCGCATAAAAGGGAATGGGCCGACCTGGAAGCTCACCAAGGCCCCTCGCCCTGTACGGCGCGGCGGCCCCGGCGATTGTCGCGCTGCTGGGCACTGGCCCGCTGATACCGGCCGCCGCGAGCCGCTGATGCGCCTGTCCATATTCCGCAGCCCGAACCTGGCCGCCGCCAACCTCACCCAACTGCTGCTCGGCGGCGCCTGGATTGGATGTGGCCGTAGATGGTGCTCCATGGAGGGATGCGGAAATCCGGGCCAAAGTGGGCCGTTCGACCAGCGCCACAAGAGCACCGGCTGACCCGGCGACATTCACGCCCGGCGTCCACAGATGCAGTTCGTGCCCGTCGAGGCCGCGCTCCGCCGAACGGAATGAGCCGATGCGGGACTGGAACCCGCATCGGCTCATCCATCGGATCAGCTACCGGTGTAGCGGAATATCCAGAGCCCGCTGTCGCGGTCGCTGCCGAAGATGTACGTCTTGCCGTTGAGCTCGGCGGCCTCGACACCCCAGAAGTTGTTGCCGCCGGCGTCGACGTACCGGCCCACCTCCTGGATGCCCCTGGGGCCCACCTTGATCACGCGGAGGCCACCCGCGTAGTAGGACAGGTACGCCAGGTCGGTCCGCTCCGGGTCGGTCGCGACTTCGTGCACGGTCAGGTCGCCGAAACCGGTGGCGAACGTCGGATCGGTGCCTTCCTTGATCGCGTAGTTGTCGATCTCCTTCAGTGAGCCGGCGTCCAACAGGTGCACGGTCCCCCACCCGTCGAACGTGGTGCTCGCCTTAACGCCCGCACCGATCGTGCCCAGTGCCGGCATGTCCGACCCTTCGGGCGCGGAGGTGTACTCCGGCGGGTCGCCGAAGAGCAGGTGCCCGGCCCGGTGGCCGACGCAGACAGCCGAGGCGGTCACCGTGAACGGGTGGCCTTGGCTGCCACAGAGGAATGCGTCGGCGAACCGTCCGGCGCCGCTGGCGACATGGCTCTGGATGACGATCACCTTGTCATAGCCCGCCAGCTGGCCGGATTCGACCTTGACGGAGAAGAAGCAGGTACCGCGGGTGAAGACCACGACGTCCGCTCCCGTGCTGGCCTTGGTCGGCACCTCGGCCCTGTCGCTGGTGCCGTTGCCGTCGACGTCCTCCTCGCAGCCAGTGCCGCCCCAGACGGTCTTGCCTCCCTCGAACGTCTTGCTGGGAAGGCCGCTGATGGGCACGGTCCAGTCGAACTCCCCCGCGGCGTACGTCCCGGCGTTGGCGCCGGAGGTGATCTGGAAGGAGGTCCGGCTGGGGCTGAAGTCCTCGTCCGTACCGACGATGAACCTGTTGTCGTTGGTCCACTCGGCCTGGTGACCGTTGCCCTCGGGCGGTGTGAAGCCGAGCAGCTTCTCCGGGTCGGGGTAGCGGGAGTCGGTGACATAGACGGGGTTGGCCGGATCGTCCAGGTTGAGGATCACCCAGCCGGCGTCCCAGTAGGAGAGCAGGCCGAGCCAGTGGCCACGGATCTTCTTGATCTGGAAGTCGTGGTTGAACACGGTCTGGCCGTTGCCTCCGACCTCGGCGTTCGGCCAGTCGGCGATGCTGGTCTCGGCGATCAGCACCGGATTCGCCGGGTCGGTGATCTCCATGATGTCCACGTCGCCGATCGACTGCTCGTCATCGTCCGACATCATGGCGAAGGCCCTGGCCCCGGCCTGCCAGGCGAAGACGCTGTGCTCGTTGTTGGCAACCGTCTGAGTGCCGTCGTTGAAGTCGCCCTTCCCGATGGCCAGCGGGACGATGTGCTTCGGATTGGTGACGTTGTAGATCGACATCCCGCCGACGGCTTCGGGCGTGTCGGCGCAGATCTCGTTGTTGGTGACCAGGACGTCGCCCTTGAACGTGGCCGTCTTCAGCTTGATGACCTGCATGCCCTCACCGGGATAAGACCCGGCAGGGAAGGCGGTGAAGGAGAGCTCCTTCGGGTGCTTCGGATCGGAGATATCGACCGTGTAGAAGCCACCGGTGCCGCACGGGTCGGTGTTCAACCTGCGAGCCGCCAGATAGGCGAAATTTCCAGATACGGCCAGGTCAGCGATATGACCTGGCCGGTCGGTCCCGACGGCCCCGCTGACGTCGAGCTTGCCGACGAGCTGGACGTTCTTCTGGGTGCCCGGGATGTGCCCGTCGGTGCCACCGTGCTGGTGGTCGCCCGCCTTCTCGGGGTCGGAGAACTGCTGCTGCTGCGCGCTCTTGGCGCTCGGGGTAGGGGGTACGGGGTCCGCGTTCCCGATGCCGCTCATGGCCAGCGCCAGGATCGCGGCGGCAGGTAACGCGAGTAAGCCTCTTCGCATGCCGGACCTCTTTGTCTGCTCGAAAGGATGCACGCGCACGACGATCGGACTTTACGTCCTACATGGCGTAGGAGGAAGGGCCAATTTCGCCGATTATGCGACGCCCCAGCGCATCCAGTACTGAACGGCACCGGCGACGAGCTGGACCGCCATGGCGGCGGCCAGCAGGCCCATGACCCCGGGTCACGAGGTTGAGCCCGTTGTCCTTGAGCAACCTGCCGATGACCGAGGAGAAGCGCAGCGTCAGCCATGTCAGCAGCAGCGCCGCGGCCAGCAGAGCAGCCCTCCAATGAGGTGCTGGCCTGGTTGCAGGGCCTTCGGCACTGCCCTCGTGGTGCTCTGGACGCGCCTGCCATCGACTTGGTCTGCCGATGCCGGTTTCAGCTCTCCCCATCGCGAATCACCGCCGTCGACCCCCGATGTGCTCAGCACCGAACCATGCCTACTATCGCTAGCCCGGCTTGATTCGGCGAAGCCGGGAAGATCGAGTCAAGTTTGTGGATGTTGAGCTGGGATCGCTGGTCAGGCAGCGGTTCCAGCGCGGCGGCTGAGGTCGTCGATGGCGTGGTGGTAGGCGC